>CAXUJF010000042.1:12720-20101 GCA_964250865.1 uncultured Streptosporangiaceae bacterium | reverse complement strand
CCCGGCGCAGGGCCGCGGCGGTGCTCTCGCCCACCCCTAGCAGGACCAGCCGGCACACGCCGTCCGGGGTCCGGGAGGCGGCCCGGACGACCTCGCCCGGCTTGCCGGTCAGGCCGTAGGCCGTGAGCGCCTCGGCCACGCTCAAGCCGAGCGCTCCGGCCAGGGCGGTCGTGCCGGTGCCGGTGATGTCGGCCCAGCTGAGGTCCCCGTCCGTCCCGCCGTCCTGGAGCTGCGGGCGCCGCACCGGGACCGCGATCAGGGTCGCGTCGCCGACGGCGCCGGGTGATGTCAGGACGTCATCGACCGCGGCCAGGTGCGGGGTGACATCGATATCTACCGGCAACGTCAGACGACGACCGTCTTCAGGGCCTCGCCCAGTTTGGCCGCCTCGTCAGCGGACAGTTCGACCACCAGCCGGCCACCACCCTCGAGGGGCACGCGCATGACTATGCCGCGTCCCTCTTTGGTGACCTCAAGCGGACCGTCGCCCGTCCGCGGCTTCATCGCCGCCATCCTGCACTCCTTCTCCCTAGGATCCGCGCCGGACTCTTCTTGCCTTCACACCCCGCGGTCCCAGCGCCAGCGGCGGAACCAGCCAGTCTCAACCGTCTCTGTCAGTCGCCCTATTATCCCGTGTTCGGACGCAGAATGGTAATGATCGCGTTCGGGCGAGGCGTCTGGGGTGCTGCGCGGCACCGGGTTGGCCGCGGACCGGCTCCAGCCGGCCATGAAGATCCGGAAGGACGAGAATGACCGACACCGTGCTCTACGAGACGGCCGGCGACGTGGCCGTGATCCGGCTCAACCGGCCCAAGGCGCTGAATGCGCTGACGACCGAGATGAAGGAAGGCCTGCTGGCGGCGCTGCGCCGGGCGTCCGGCGAGCCCGCCCGGGCCGTGCTCATCACCGGTAACGGCCGGGGTTTCTGCGCAGGTCAGGACCTGGTTGAGCATGCCGAGCTGCTGGAGTCGGGGCGGCCCGCGCTGAACACGGTGCGCGAACATTACAACCCGATCGTTATGGAGATCACCAGCATGCCCAAGCCCGTGGTGGCGGCGGTGAACGGTGTGGCCGCTGGGGCTGGTGCGGGCCTGGCGCTCGCGTGTGACTTCCGTCTCGCGGCCGAAACCGCGGCCCTGGTCATGTCGTTTTCCGCGGTCGGATTGGGTGCCGATACCGGCGTGTCGTGGACGCTGTCCCGGCTGGCGGGGCCGGCCCGGGCCACCGAGCTGCTGCTGCTGGCCGAGCCGATACCGGCCGGACGGGCGCTGGACCTCGGGTTGCTGACCTCGGTCCTGCCGGACGACGAGCTGACCGAGAACGCGCTCGACCTGGCCCGGCGGCTCGCGGCCGGACCGACCGCGGCCTACGGCGCGATCAAGCAGGAGGTGCTGTTCGCGGCCGGCCACGGGCTGGAGGAGTCGCTGGAGGAAGAGGCGGCGTTGCAAGGCGCCCTGGGCCAGACCGTGGACCACCGCGAGGCCACGGCCGCGTTCGTGCGCAAGGAACGGCCCCGCTACGTGGGCCACTGACGTCGGGGCGACCCGATCACACCGACCCGGGTGAGTCTGTTAAATATTTTGGTACTGAGGGGTGGGCTCAGGGGCGGAGGTGTTCGTCGAAGAAGGAGAAGATCCGGCGCCAGGAGTCCTCGGCCGCGTTCTCGCGGTAGCCCATGTGGGTCGCGTTGGCCAGGGGGGTCAGCGGGGCCGGCGACTGGTGCATGTAGCGGTGCCCGGCCTCGGGGTAGACCTTGATGTCGTGCGGGACGCCCAGGCTGGTCAGAGCCTGTTCCAGCCGCTCGGGGTGCTTGGTGCCCATGGGGTCGCGGGCACCGAAGCTGCCGACGATGGGGCAGGCGCCTTCCAGGGACACCTCGGCGTCGCCCGGCACCGGGCCGTAGTTGGTGCTAACCGCGGCGAAGCCGTCGCGCGGGGCGCACAGCAGGGCGAAGCCTCCCCCCATGCAGAAGCCGATCACGCCGGTCGTGCCGGAGCAGTCGGGCCGGGAGGCCAGCCAGGCGCGGGCCCCTTCGATCGCGGTGAACGCCGGACCGGACTTCACCCGCAGCTGCTGGATGGCCCCGCGCAGGCAGCGCACCCAGGACTTGCCGCCGTACAGGTCGGGCGCGAAGGCCAGGTAGCCCTGGCTGGCCAGCCGGTCGGTCTGCTGCCTGATGCTGTCGGTCAGGCCGAGGGCCTCGTGGATGACCACCACGCCGGGCCAGCGCTCCGGCGGCGGCACGGTGCCGGGGCCGCCGGGTACGGCCAGATGACCAAGGAGCATGCCGCCGTCGCCGGAAGAGGTGAGATCAGGCATGCGCACAATGTCTCATACCGTCCCGACGCGGTTACCGGTCGGCCCCGGGGCCCAGCCCTGGGCCGGTCCTGGACCGGTCCTGGGCCGGCCCCGAGCTCAGCCGGCGAAGGTGACCACGATCAGGAACACGTTGAGCCCCACGATGACGGTGGCCACCGCGAAGCTCGCGGCCGTGGTCAGGCGGCGGTTGACCAGCGCGCCCATGACGTCGGCCCGGCGGGTGAGCAGCACCAGCGGGATCAGCGCGAACGGGATGCCGAACGACAGCACGACCTGGGAGATGACCAGGACCGAGGTGGCGGGCAGGTTGAGTCCCAGCACGATCAGGGCGGGCAGCATGGTCAGCGTCCGGCGGGCGAACACCGGGACCCGGCGGCGGATGAAGCCCTGCATGACGACCTGGCCGGCGTAGGTGCCCACGCTGGAGGACGACAGCCCAGAGGCGAGCAGGGCCACGGCGAAGGCCAGCGCGGCGCCGCCCCCGACCAGGTGGGCGAGCCCGTCGTGGGCCGAGACGATCGCGTTCGCGGACGAGAACCCGGTCCGGGTGAACAACGCGGCCGCCACGAACAGCATGGCCAGGTTGATCAGGCCGGCCGCGCCCAGGGCGACCAGCACGTCCAGCCGCTGGAACTTCAGCAGCTGCCGGCGTTCGTCGTCACCGCGGACGGACACCCGGTCCTTGGTCAGGGCCGAGTGCAGGTAGATGGCGTGCGGCATGACCGTGGCCCCGATGATGCCGCAGACCAGCAGCAGGGCGCTCGGGTGCAGGGTGGGGACCAGGCCGGCCGCCATGCTGACCGGGTCGGCGTGCACCTGGGCCAGGTCGTAGGCGAAGCCCAGCGACACGATGCCGAGCAGCGCGGTGATGGCCAGCTCGAACCGGCGGTAGCCGCGCTGCTGCAGGCCCAGGAGGCCGAACGCGACCGCGGCGGTCATCAGCCCCGCCACCAGCGGCGGCACGTGGAACAGCAGGTTCAGGCCGATCGCGGCCCCGACGAACTCGGCCAGGTCGGTGGCGACGGCGATCAGCTCGGCCTGGGCCCACAGCAGCCGCGTGACCGTGCGCGGGAACAGCTCCCGGCACAGTTCGGGCAGGTCACGGCCGGTGGCCACGCCGACCTTGGCCGACAGGTACTGCACCAGCATGGCCATCAGGTTGGCCACCAGCACGACCCAGGCCAGGCCGTAGCCGAACTGGGCCCCGGCCGACACGTTGGTGGCGAAGTTGCCGGGGTCGACGTAGGCCACGGCAGCCACGAACGCGGGTCCGAGCAGGGCAAACACGCCCCGGAAGCGGCCGCGGGAGCGGAGCAGGACCAGCCCGCTCCGCTCCGCGTACTCCGTTGACAGCTTGGCTGATGGCTCCGTTGACAGCTTGGCTGATGGCTCCGTTGACAGCTTGGCTGATGGCTCCGTTGACAGCTTGGCTGACGGCTCAGCTGACAGCTCGCCTGACGGCTCAGCTGACGGTTCGGCGGCCCCGGTCGGCGGGTGGGCGGAGTCGCTGGTCAGCGGAACCAAGTGAGCCTTTCCGGCCTAACCGACCGACGGGCCGAGGCCGAGCGACTGCGGCGTGCTGGAGTCCGGCGACGGCTGGTTCAGCCCCTCGTCCAGCGGACCGAACTCGGTCATCAGCGCGGCGCTGCCGCCCCACGGGGTCTGCTCCTCGGCCACCAGCGTGTTGGTCGTGAGCAGCAGCCCAGCCACCGATGCGCCGTTTTGCAGGGCCGACCGGGCCACGCGCAGCGGATCGATGATTCCCATGTCAACCATGTTGCCATAGCGGCCGTCCAGGGCGTCAAAACCCTCGTCCACCCCGAGCTCCTTGACCTTGGCCACGACCTCGGTGCCGTTGTAGCCGGCGTTGGCCGCGATCAGGTAGGCGGGCTCGGTCAGCGAGTGCCGCACGATGTCCACGCCGATCGCGTAGTCACCCTTGACGTCCAGGTCGTCCAGTGAGCCCTCGGCGTGCAGCAGGGCCGCGCCACCACCGGCCACGATGCCCTCGGCCATGGCGGCCCGGGTCGCGGACAGCGCGTCCTCGACCCGGTGCTGCAGCTCCTTCAGCTCGGCGTTGGTGGGGGCGCCCACGCTGATCACCGCGACCTTGCCCGACAGCGCGCCGATCCGCTCGTTGAGGACGTCCTCGTCGATGCCGAACTGGGCCCGGCCCAGCTCCGCCCGCATCTGGTTCAGCCGGAACTCGACCGCATCCCGGGAGCCGGCCCCGCCGATGATGGTGGTGTTGTCCGCGGTCACCCGGACCTGGCGGGCCCGGCCGAGCTGGGCCACGGTCATCGTCTCCAGCGAGAAGCCGGCGTGCCGGCTGAGCACCTCACCGCCGGTCAGCGCGGCGATGTCCTCCAGCTTGTGCAGCCGGCGGTCGCCGAAGCCGGGGGCGCGCACGGCCACGGACTGGAAGGTGCCGTTGACGTGGTTGTGGACCAGCATGGACAGGGCGGTACCCTCGACGTTCTCGGCCAGGATGATCAGCGGCCGCCGCTCGCCCCGCATGACCTTGTCCAGCAGCGGCATCAGCTCCTGGACCTTGGTGATCTTCTCGCTGCTGAGCAGGATGTACGGGTCGTCAACGATCGACTCCAGCGCGGCCGGGTTGGTCACCATGTACGGGCTGAGGTAACCGTTGTCGAACTCGAAGCCCTCGACGAAGCTGACGCCCATGCCCGGCACGGGCGACTCCTCGACCGTGACGATGCCGTTGTCGCCCACGGTGTAGAGCGCCTTGGCGATGACCCGGCCGACCACGTCGTCGTCGTTGGCCGAGATCGCCGCGACCCGGGTGTAGTCCTCCTCGGTCTCCACCGGGTGCGCCACCCCGCGCAGGTACTCGACCAGGTGGCCCACGGCCAGGTCGATGCCCCGCTTGACCAGCACCGGGTTGCCGCCGCCGGCGATGGCCTTCATGCCCTCGTGCACGATGGCCTGGGCGATCACGGTGGCCGTGGTGGTGCCGTCACCGACGATGTCGTTGGTCTTGATCGCCGCTTCCTTGACCAGCTGAGCGCCCATGTTCTCGAACTGGTTCTTCAGGTGGATCTCCCGGGCGATGGTCACACCGTCGTTGGTGACCACCGGGGTCCCGGTGATTTTTTCCAGGATGACGTTGCGGCCCTTGGGACCGAGGGTTGACTTCACGGCTTCGGCGAGCTGGTCGACGCCAGCTAGCAACAGGCTCCGTGCTTCCTCACTGAAACGCAGTTCCTTGGCCATTGGTCCTCCTGGGACTTACGTGCGTATGCGGCGAGACGGTGATGCGCGGTCGTGGTTACGGGACGAGAATGGCCCGGCCGCGGACACGCCCCGCATCGAGGTCGTTGAGTGCTTCGACCGCGGCGTCCAGCGGGTAGGTCTTGGTGTGCAGCGTGACCTTCCCCGCCTGGGCCAGGGCCATCAGCTCGGCCAGCTCGTTGTAGGTCCCGACGATGTTGCCGATGATGTTGCGCTCGGTGGAGATGATGTCCAGCGTCGGGATGTGCAGCGTGCCGCCGTAGCCGATGACGAAGTAGGAGCCGGCCGGGGCGGTCATGTTCCAGCCGTCCATCTCGGCGCCCTCTTCGGCCACGAAGTCCAGCACCACTTCGGCGCCGTTGCCTCCGGTCAGGTCCTTGACCGCGTCGACCTGGTTGCCGTCGGCCACGATGGTCTCGTGCGCGCCGAGCTGCTCGGCCAGCTTGAGCGCGTCCGGGTTGCGGTCCACGACCACGATCCGGGTCGCGGTCAGCGCGGCCAGGGACTGGACGCCGATGTGGCCCAGGCCGCCGGCCCCGATGACCACGCAGGTCGTGCCGGGGTACAGCAGCGGCAGCGCCTTGCGGACCGCGTGGTAGGCGGTGATGCCGGCGTCGGCCAGTGCGGCCACGTCCTCGGGCTTGGTCTCCGGGGCCAGCTTGATGCAGGCCCGGGCCGAGGTCAGCAGGTACTCGGCCATGCCGCCGTCGGTGGACAGGCCGGGGAACGTGCTGTTGATGCAGTGCATGTCGTCGCCGGCCCGGCAGGCGTGGCACAGCCCGCAGGTGGGCGTGGGGTGCAGGATCACGGTGTCACCGACGGCCACGTTGGTGACGGCCGAACCGACCTCAGAGACCCAGCCGGCGTTCTCGTGGCCCAGGGTGTACGGCAGCGGCGTGCCCATGGCCGCGTCCCACTGGCCCAGGATGATGTGCAGGTCGGTCCGGCAGACCCCGGCCCCGCCGATCTTGACGATGACGTCCAGCGGATGGGTGATCTTCGGCTCGGGGACCTCATCGATCTGGGGCGACTGATTGAACGCGTGCAAGCGGACGGCCTTCATTGGTCCTCCTCAGCTGTGCCCTCGACTGGGCCTTCACCTTGGCCGCGGGTGTTGTCGTAGCGGTGCTGGAGCATGCCGCGGCAGATGCTGCCGTTGGACTCGATGCTGATCCGGGTCAGCCGGGCCTTGCGCAGGTGCAGGTCGGTGGCGGCCGCGTCGATCGGGTCGCCGGTCTTCGGGTCGATCAGCACCAGCGCGTCGTCCCCGGCTGGCAGGCCCAGGTCGGCGCGGCGCTGCCGGAGCCGGTCCAGCGGCCGGGACGGCGACAGGTCGCCCAGGGTGAGCCGGGGCAGCTCGGTCGCGGGCAGCCCGGCGGCCAGCAGCGGACGGCACACCTGGTCGGTGCCGGCCATGACCGCCTTGCGCAGGAAGTCCGACCGCAGGTCGTGCAGTTCGCCGACCGCCTCGCCGTCGAAGGACTGGGCGAAGCCGGCCTGAGCGGCCACCCCGCCGTTGATCACGTCCGAGGCGAAGTGGTCTTCCAGCACCACTTCCGCGTTCCGGACCCCCGGCAGGCCGGCCACCGCATCGTAGGCGTCGGCCACCATCAGGTAAGCAAAGTTGGGCGCGCAGAAGTAGGTCGGCAGCCGCAGCCGGACCTGCACGTCACCGGCCGCCGACATCACGGCCGCCGTCACGAAGCCCAGCGACGTGATCGGCTCGTCCAGCTCCGGGTCTCTTACGGTCGCGAGCGCGTCGAGTAGCCCGGCACGGGCCGGGGGGGGGGGGGGGGGGGGGGGGGCGCGC
>CAXUJF010000042.1:0-12710 GCA_964250865.1 uncultured Streptosporangiaceae bacterium | reverse complement strand
GCCCGGAGGCGGATGCCCCCGGGCCGGCGCCGGTGTCGGTGATCGAAGCGGTCATGCCCCCGCGACCGGGCTGCCCTCGTCGACCAGCTTGGCGTCATCCTGCTCGGCAGGCTGGCCGCCGGTGTTGTCCTTCAGCTGGTACTCGGCCGGAACGTCGATACCGTAAAGCTTGGCCGCGTTCAGACCGAGAATCTTCTTCTTGCCTTCGGTGGTGAGCCGGGGGTAGTCCGAGAACTCCTCGCCGGGGTAATCCCAGTCGACGAAGCCCTCGATCTGCCACTTGGGCTCCCAGATGCCGTAGTCACTGCCGAAGGTCATCTTGTCCTCGCCGACCCAGAACAGCAGTTCGCCCATGACCTTGGCGAAGAACTTGGGCCGGGCGAACATCAGGCCGCCGATGACCACGGACAGGCCGGCGTAGACGTTGGGCTCCTGCGTCGCCATGAAGCAGAAGTCCTCGATCCGCGGCAGGCCCACGTGCTCCACGATGAAGTTCAGGTCCGGGAAGTCGGTCGCGCAGTGGTCGATGTCGGAAACGTCGAACGCGTCCTTGTCGAGCGGCCAGATCGTCGGGCCCTTGTGGACGTGGATGTTCTTGATACCGAGCTCCTGGGCGGCCTCCAGGTAGCGGTAGGACGCCGCATCGCTGAGCTTGTAGCCCCGCGAGCCGTTGTTCCACTCCGCGGTGTATGCCTTCAGGCCAATGGATCCGTAGCGCTCGACGTTGGCGCGCAGGGTCTTCAGGCCCTCGTCACCGTCGCGGGGGTCGAACCGGGTGTTGTAGATGAACTTGCCCGGGTGCCGCTCCCCCATCGTCGCGTTCTGCTCGGTGGTGTTGAAGCCGGTCGAGTACCACTCCTTGAGGTACGTGGGCTGGAAGATCGCCTTGTCCACGTGCCCGTCCTCGAAGACGTCCTGCATCAGGTCGTCCTCGGAGTACTTCTGGAACTTCTCGATCGTCCAGTGGGTCTCGGGCGGGCCGAGCGACTGGTAGGCGTGGAAACATTCGATCCAGCCCTTGGCGTACTGTTCGGCGCCCTTCACCCAGTTGGCGGGCGACGCGTCCCAGTAATGCATGTGGCTGTCGACGATGAAGTAACTCTCGCCGTCCTTTTGGTACACCATTGCGTCTCCTAGCGGGGTCGGGCTCTAGCTACGTACGGTGAGGTCCTTGAGGTCGAAGCCGATGTACTCGGCCGCTTCCTCGGGGTTGGCGAACATGATGGTCCGGTCGTCCTCGTGTATCATCCGGCCGTAGTGGGTGGACATGTTCTCCTCGAACTCGGCCGAGTCGAACCAGCCCTCGTCCTCACCGGCCGCCTCGGAGATCTCGTCGTAGACGAAGTCCATCCGGCCGATCGCGTCGACCCGGATCATCGACGGCAGGTGCCGCACCGTCACGTTGTCGTGGGTTGCCATGACCTTGGCGACCACCGCGCCGACCTGGTTGTTCATCAGCGTGACACCGCACTGGTTGGACGCGGTGTTGTCGGACTTGAACGGGCTCTCGCTGGTACTGAACGTGGTCACTGGCCAAGCTCCTTCGGTACGTCGAGGTGCAGTTCGGAGAGGAGTGCGGCGAAGCGGTTCTTGACCGCGTCCAGACCGTCCTCGAAGCGTGGGGGCTTGGAGTCGGGCTGCGACCAGATCGGCTGCAGAGCCCGGGCGGCGGCGATGGACCGCGCCGTCCAGGTGGCCACCCACTGGTTGAGAAGCTGCTTGTTGTGGTCGGCGAATTCCTTGTCGGTGGTGAGCAGCTCGAACATGGCCCGGGTGTAACGCAGGTCGCGCTCGGCGAAGTCGTACTCGGCCACACCGACGATCGTGGGCGTTACGAAGTCACCGTTCCGGGGCGCGGCGTGCTGCACCAGCTGGCTGCGGAACAGCTCGCCCACGAGCGGTTCAAACACCACGTTAGAAGCGAAGATCGCCTCGCACCAGTCATCGGTCGCGGTCAGTTGCTCAGCCGTCTCGCGGACGCCCTGCCACTGCGGGTCGTTGTTCCAGGCCTCCAGGTGGGCGACGCCGTCGAAGCTCGGGATCTCCTCGGTCAGGGTCAGGTTGTACAGCGCCAGGTCCTGGGCCGACCGGATCCGGTGCATGCTGTTCACGGAGATCGCGTTGTTGTGCATGTTGGTCGGGGCGCGCCGGTTGGCGTTGGCGTACAGGTAGAGGCCCAGGCCGTGGTCGACGTGCATCCAGGCGCCGACGTTGCGCTCGACGAACTTCACCCAGTTCGTGTTCCACTGCTCGAACGCCTTGGACTGCTTGGCGTTGTCGATGTTCTGGTTGACCTGCCGCACCACGTTCGAGTTGTAGCGGTAGAAGGTGAGCTCCCACTCCTCGTTCGGGTCGCGGAACTCGTGCCAGCCGGTGGCCGGCCAGTCGTAGCCCTTGCCGCCGGAGCCGGGGAAACGCTCGGGCTCGGGCCGGTCGGAACCCCACGCCTTGAGGGCGGTCCAGTCCAGCGGGTAACCGCCGCGGCCGTCGGAGAACCCGTACAGCCAGCCCTGGGAGAGGTAGTGCCGGGGATCCGGCTGGACCTCGACCGTCACGTCCTCGTAGTGGGACTGCTTGCGCTTGGCCGACTTGAAGTAGTTGTACTGCCGGGAATCGGAGTCGGGGAAGACCTTGGCCCCGGCTTCGGCGTCGGTGAATACCGGCTTGGGTACGCTGCGCTCTTGCGGAGTAGTCATGAGACCTGCTTTCGTCGATCTAGCTCATTCGCTACCGGAAGAGGCGCTCTGTCTGGCTCAGAACGCAGCTCGGGCTCCGGGTTACCTGCTTCATTGCACGGGCATCCCCTGTAAAAGCTGGGTGGGGAGTTACTGCCCGGGTTCGCCGGTGGTGGTGAATTTGTCGTAGTAGACGCGCTTGTCCTCCACGCCCAGCTGCGCGAGCAGCGGCACGGCGGCCTCCACCATCGGCGGTGGCCCGCACACGTAGGCGTGAGCACCGGACAGATTCTCGGCGTGCCGCTTGACGACGTCGGTGATCAGGCCGGTCTCGCCGTCCCAGTCGTCCTCATCGGACGGCTCGGACAGGGCAGGGACATAGGTGAAATTGGGCAGCCGCTGCTCCAGGTCACGGAGCTCTTCCTCAAAGCAGAGGTCCTTCTTGCCCCGGGCCCCGTAGAAGTACGTGGCCTTGCGGTCCAGGCCACGTTCGGCCATGGACCGGAGCAGGGACAGGATCGGCGCCATGCCGGCGCCGCCGCCCACGAGCACCAGGTCGTTGTCGCCTTCGCGGAGCGTGAAGACGCCAAACGGCCCGGACAGGTCCAGCCGGTCGCCGATCTGCACCTTCTTGTCGAGAAAGTGCGAGAACTGGCCGTCGGGATAGACCTTGATGACGAACTCGAGCAAGCCGCCGTCGCGGCTGGTGGTGTTGGCCATGGAAAACGACCGCACCGTATCGGTGTCGGGGATCGTGAGGTCCATGTACTGGCCCGGGAAAAACTTGATCTCGGCCGGCTCGATCAGCTTCAGGACGAGGTGCCGCATGTCGTGGGTGACCGGGTCGTTGGCCACCACCTCCGCCACGCCCTGCTGGATCGGCAGGCCGGAACGGATCATTTCCTCGTCGTAGTTCAGCAGCTCGATCGTGACGTCCTCGTACACGTGCGCCCGGCAGAGGAGGGTGTAACCCTCGTCCTTCTCATAGTCCGGGAGCGCGAACGTCGAGTACCGGTCGTGTTCGATGTCCTCACCCTCGAGGACGAACGACTTGCAGGCGGCGCACTGGCCTTCCTTGCACCCGTGCATGAGCATGATGCCCTGCTCGGCTGCGCCGCGCAGAACGTTCTGCTCCTCGTCGATCTCGATCTCGATCCCGACGGGCTCGAACCGCACCAAATGTTTGTCGGCCATGGCCACCTCACGACTAAGGCTGTGCCGCGTGCCAGCGGGAGGGACAGAGGCGTCCCTCCGGCCCTCCCGCTGGGACGGCTTCAGGGTTTAACTCAGGCGAGCGTCAGACGGCAGGCGTCAGGCGTCCGTCGGAGCCGGCCGACCGGCCGGGCCCTGCTTGATGTAGTCGGCGTGGAATGCGTCGCGCTGCTCGGGCGTCCACTCGTTGAGCAGCACGTTCGGGCTGAGAACCGGAGGCATGCGGCGCAGGTGATCCAGCGTCCACATCTTCTTCGGGTCCAGGTCCAGGTGCGGCTGGGCGGTCATGGTCTTGCCGTCGTCCCGGACGAAGCCCATGTCGCTCACCACATCGGCCCAGTTCCAGCCGTGGTAGAGGGTCTCCCACTCGCGCTTGCCGATGAGCTGACCCATGTTCGGGGTCTCGCGACCCTGGTAGGTGGGCCGGAACGCGGTGGCGTCGGTCCAGTGGCACGGCTCCGAGCAGTAGGTCCGCCACTGCCCGTCCACCTCGTCCATGACCATGTCCTCGCGGACCAGGCACGGGACCATGCAGGTCCAGCACCGGTGCGGGTACACGTAGTCGACGTCCTCGGCCACGATCGGGTGGTGACCGTTCGGCGTGGACAGGCGGTTGTAGTTCTCCCACCACTTGCCGTACTTGTTGTACCAACCCGGGTACTTGTACTCGAACCACTCGAAGTCTTCGTCCGTCATCGGGTCGATCCGCCAGTAGTTGGCGAGCCAGCCGGTGGCGAAGAACTGCGCGACTTCGTGCACGTAGCCCTTGTTCCAGATCTGGTTCCAGGCTTCCTCAATGAGGTCGTGCGGGATCACCAGGCCGTACTTCTCGAGCGGCACCAGGTAGCTGCGGTAGTAGTCGTCGTAGATCCACCGGCGCCACATCTCGGCGTAGGACTCGCGGTCCTTACGACGGTCCTTGGTGCCGTACTCGATGAACGTGCCGATGGCCGCGTCCACCACACGGTGGTTGTTCCACCAGGCGTAGCGCAGGTCACGCTCGAGCAGCTGGTGGTTGCTCTCGTCCGAGAGCGCCATCAGCAGGGTGGCGTAGCCGTTGCTGATGTGCCGCGACTCGTCCGACTGCACCGAGTGGAACACGGTGGGCAGCAGGTAGTCGCCGTTGGCAGCAGCCTCGGCGGGCATCGCCACGAACAGCGTGTTGGTGAACGCCGTCTCGGCCACGATGGTCAGATAGATGCTCGCCGCGGTGATGGCGTCACCGGTGATGAAGCCCTCGGCGAACTGCCGGCCGATCGTCCCGCAGTAGTCACTCTGGAAGTTGCGGAGGCTGTTGTTGAAGCCGGCCGGGTCGATGTAGTTGTTCATGTACAGGCGCTTGAGGTTCTGCTGGATCGTCGAGTGCCGAACCTCGTCGATCATCTGGATCGCCTGGCCATTGTGGAGCTCGGGGTTGGGCACCGTGCGGAACAGCAGCGGCATGGCCCGGGCGGCCGAGATCTCCGGTAGCGGAATGATCGACAGGAACAGCTTCTGCCATTCCAGCCAGCGCTCCTGCACCTGACGGAACATGTTGCCGCGGATGGCGCCATCCTGGGCACCGTAGACGCGGTGGTCCTTCTCTTCCTGCATGGGGAAGTAGGACCGCAGGACCTGCTTCAGCGGGTCCTTCTTCTGCGCCTTACGGAACGTGTAGTCGGTGCCGTACTGCGAGACAGGCTCGTGGTACTGCGGTTCCCAGGACAGTTCCTGGATCTTCTGATGGGCCTTAGCCACACTCTGGCGACTCATCGTCACCCCTTTCCTTTGGCTGCTCCGGCTGCCCTCCCGCGCAGCCCATGGACGGACGTGGTTCACCCGCCCATTACGAAAAGTCGTCGTGCCCTGGATCACACCTCCTTCGTCAACCGGCTGAGCTCTCGAAATGAGACACTGCCCTTGACCTGGGCAAACGAGTCAGCTCTCCGGGAAGACCGCACTGCGCAATTCCGCTAGGCGGTCCTGGACCTTGTCCGCGACGTGACGGTTGCCTTCCGGCGCGGGACGGATCCCCAGGCATTGCAACAGCTCGGCCGCGGGAGCACCCGGGTCTCCGCCCTCCCCCAGCGTGGGGTGCAGGCCTTCGGCCGCAAGATGATCGAAGATCAGATGGACGACGGTCCACGGGTTGAACGTCTCGTCCGCCGCTCCGCTGGCGGTCTCGCTGGCGGTCTCGCTGGCGGTCTCGGACTGAGATTGCACTGGTTCCACAGCCACCTCCTGGCGCATGATCGACGTAGCGACGTGATCCGAGTTGGAGGGCCCGATGGGGTACGTAACCGATGTGGCGGGCCGAGGCGGTGGTGAGGAGATCCTCCGCTTCGGACGCGACGGGCGCAACAGGTCCGACCCAACGCCAGCCCTGCTACCTCGGTGGTCTCAACATGAGACAGCACGCGGGGGAGGGACGTTTAACGTTTCGTTTAGCTTGGTAACAGCCACGTGAACGGATGCTCACTCCCGCAGGCTGAGCCTCCAGCCTGAGACATCCGTCCGTGCGGTTCAGGAGGCACCATGGTGCAGGCAGCAGTGCCGCTGCAGGCAATGAGCGGCAGTGCACGGCTGGCGAAGGCCCGGGAACGTTTCCTGGCGTCAGAGCCGGTCGGGCCGAAGGAAGTACGAGAGCCGATTCTGACGTCCTGGCGCCGCTCCCGCGACTGGTTGGTGGCGGCAGACCATATCGACCTGCGGTACACCCGCGACCCCGACCCGGAGACCGCGCTGGCCCGCAGCGCCGAGCCGGTCCTCCGGCAGCTGCACGAGCAGCTCGACGGGCAGCCGATCAGCATCATCCTGACCGACTCCAGCGGACTTGTGCTGTCCCGGCTGACCGCCGACCACGACCTGGAGCGTCATCTGGACGGGGTCATGCTGGCCCCGGGATTCAACTACTCCGAGGACCTGGTGGGCACGAACGGCATCGGCACCGCCCTGGAGGCGGGCCGGCCCACGCACGTGTTCGGCCACGAGCACTACGCCGAACACCTGGAGGGCCTGGCCTGCGCCGGGGTACCGATCCACCACCCCATCAGCGGCAAGACGGTTGGGGTCATCGACCTGACCTGCTGGCGCAAGAACGCCGACCCGCTACTGGTCGCGCTGGTCAAGAACACCGCCGACCAGATCACCCAGTCGCTGCTGAACGGCACCAGCGGCCGGGAGTTCAACCTGCTCGAGGAGTACGTGCGGGCGTGCCGGCGCACCGGCGGGATCGTGCTGGCCATCGGCAACGACGTGGTCATGATGAACGACTACGCCCGGCGCATCCTGGACCCGGCCGACCAGGCCGCGCTGATCGGGCAGGCCGCCGAGGTCCTGGGCCGGCGGCACTCCGGCGCGGTAACGGCCGAGCTGCCGACCGGCCTGCGAGCCCGGATGTACTGCCGCCCGGTGGACACCGACACCCCGTTCAGCGACGGCATCGTGCACGTGAAGCTGCTCGAGAGCACGCCCCGGCCCGCGGCTAGCAGCCCGGGCAAGCAGGGGGCCAAGGCCACGATGTTCCTGCCCGGCCTGGTCGGGACCGGCGTGCTGTGGACCCGCGCGTGCCGGGAGGTCGAGACCGCCTACGAATCGGCCGAGTGGCTGACCCTGGAGGGCGAGGCCGGGGTGGGCAAGATGGCCCTGGCCCGGGCCGTGCACCAGCGGCGCAACCCGGCGGGCCGGTTCCACGTCATCGACGCCGCCTCCGCGACCAGCGCGGACTGGCTGGTCACCGCGCGCACCGAGCTGCTGGACGGTGAGGGCGTGCTGGTCATCCGGCACGTCGACGCGCTGAACACCAAGCAGGTGCACGCGCTGTCCAGCGCGTTGCAGGAAGCCCGCGCCGCCCGTCGGCACCGCGTCCTGCGGGTCGTTGTCACGCTGAACCGCAAGGACGCACGGGCCGACCTGACCAAGCTGCTGCGGTTCTTCCCGGCCACGGTGGAACTACCGCCACTGCGGCACCACATCGAGGATCTGCAGGAGCTGGCGCCGTTCTTCCTGGCCCGGCTGAGCCAGCACGGCCGGGTGGCCTGCTCCCCCGAGGCCATGCAGCTGCTCATGCGGTCCAGCTGGCCCGGTAACGCCGGCCAGCTGTGGCAGGTGCTGCGTAAGGTCGTCCAGCGCCGCCGGGCGGGCTCGATTCAGCCCAGCGACCTGCCGCCGGAGTGCTGGACGGTGAGCCGCCGGCTGCTCAGCCCGCTGGAGTCCATGGAACGCGACGCGATCGTGCAGAGCCTGCTCGACTGCGACGGTAACAAGGTGAAGGCGGCCGAGGCGCTCGGCATGTCAAGGGCCACGATCTACCGGAAGATCCACGAGTACGGCATCGTGACCCCGGGTCCCGCGCCTGCCTCTGCCTCTTAAGGGAGGGGCTGGTCGCGAGGGCGGCTCGTCGCGGGGTACGGCCTGGCCGCGGGGAACGGCTGAGGCGTACGTCAGAGCGGCTGAGGCGGGCGTCAGAGCGGCTGAGGCGTACGTCAGAGCGGCTGAGGCGGGCGTCATTGCCCGCCCCGGCGGCTGGGCAAACGTCAGGCGGCGGTGGTGACGGCGGCGTCTTCGGCGGCGACCGCCAGGGCCGTGGGGAAGTTGTCCCCGGTCCCGCAGAACACGCGGCGTCCGTCCGCGCGGGTGCGGCGCAGCAGCACGGTGAACTGCTCGCCGGTCTTCTCGGTGCAGATCACAAAACCGTCGTCGAGCAGACGGGACGTAAGATCGATCAATTCACTCATCCTCAGCCATTCCTCACATGGTGCGACGGCGAACCAAAAGTCATGACGCACACGCTGTGTGTAATGTCGCTTACTGACGAGTCATGGTAACCACGAGCCGGGCGCGCCTGCAGGCATCTCGGCGCACTTGCCTTTACGATCTTTCCGACCTTACGGCCCGGCATTGTGGGTCAAGAGGCACTGACCTGCGCATTTACGGGTCTTAGGGCAGAAATTCGGTCCTCAAATCGACGGTCACAATTCTGCGCCCTATTAGTCGGGTGTCACCGTTTTGTCACTAATGTACGAAGAGACGGTAACGACGGCGGTCAATCCCCTGGGCGCCCACTCCGTATCAATGAGCGTGCTCCGTCTTTTTGCTGCCTTTCGTGCCGCGGGCGCGGTCACCGTCCTGGTTACCGGGTGCGCAGGTGGGTCGGCTGGCGCGGGCCGGTGGTTCGCCCGTGGGCCGGCCGCCAGGCTCTCGACGTCGGCCGCGGCGCCCGCGATCAGCGCGGGTCAGCTCCGCGGGTACCTGACTGCGGTGGAGGCGGTCCGGCTGCCGGTCAACCGCCTGCTCGATGAGGCCGATCCGATCCTGGACGCTTACCACGGCCACCGGATCACCCCGGCCCCTTACGGTGATTCCACGGTGATTCCTCCGGCGATGATCTCGGCGCACTCGGGTGGGGCAGAACGGGCCCGGCCCGGGTCGCTGGCCGCGTACCGGGCGGTGGTGTCGGCCGGGGCCGAGTACGCCGAGTTCGACGTCCGCCGGGCCAGCGACGGGACGCTGGTGGCTCAGCACTCCGCCGACGGCCCGACCGGTCCGACCGGTCCGGACGGGGAGCCGGTGCTGGCCGCCCGGGAGGTCATGGAGGTGCTGGCGGCCGGCGGCGTGCGCGGCCACGTCGACCTCAAGGGCACCGGGTTCGAGCGGCAAGCCGTCGAGCTGGCCCGGTCTTCGTTCGGCCCGGACGGCTTCGTGGTCACGACCGCCGATCCGGTCTCGGTGGCGGCGATCGGAGCCGAGTTTGCCGCGGTGCCAGTGGGGCTGTCAGTCGGGTTCGGCCCAGCCTCGATCACGCGGGACCTGCGGCGGCTACGGTGGCCGCTGTCGTTCCCGCTGGCCGCGGTGCGGGCCAGTGGGGCCAGCTGGGTGGCCATGAACTACCGCTACGCCCGGCCCGAGGTGCTGGACCGCTGCGTGGCTGCGGGCCTGCGGATCATGGTGTGGACCGTCAACGACGACCGGCGGCTGGCCCGGTACCTGGGCGACCCCCGGGTGGCCGTGGTCGTGACCGACCGGCCGGAGCACGCGGTCGCGCTCCGGGCCCGGCAGGCAGGCCGGCCCTGATCTGGCCTAGTCCGCGGCCGGGAGCGTGGCGGCCCACTCGGTGAGGATCTTGGCGTACCGGGGCGGATCGAACTGGTGCATCATGTGCAGCGCGTCCGGCGCCGACACGTAGTCGACCTTGACCCCGGCCGACTCCATCAGGCTGCGCGCCCGCTCGGCCTGGAAGTCGGACAGCGCGCCGAGCAGCTCGCCGGTCTCGGGGTCGACCATCCGGCCGTGCTGGGTCATCAGCACGGGCGTCTTGACCTGCGGGAGCATCCGGTCGTGCGGGCAGCTGAGGGCGACGGTCCCCTCGTAGAACACCCGGGCCCACTCCGGGTCGTACTCCTTGAGGTTCTGTGACGGCTCGTCGCCGAGCGGGAAGAGCTGCAGCATCTTCGACGACGAGGCCTGCACCGCCGCGACCAGCCCGGCCCAGTCCCCGACGCTCCACTGGTCACCGAGGTAGTCGCGGTACAGCTCGAACATCACGCCCGCCGCCTGGCGGATGGGGTGCCCGTAGGCCGGGACGAGCTCCGAGGCGAAGAACGGGGCGTCCTCGCACAGTACGGCCCGGACCTGCCCGGGCATGGCGTACGCCGACAGCCAGGCGGCCAGCAGCCCGCCGGAGGAGTTGCCGGCCGCGATGACCGGGCGCCGGACGACCAGGGCGATGAAGCGGACCAGGTCGTTGCCGAAGTTGTCGAGGGTGTAGCGCTTGGGGGTCCAGCTGCTGCGTCCCTGGCCGCGCAGGTCCACGGCGAACACGTGGAAGTCGGCGGACAGGATGCGTATCGCCTCCTCGTAACCCCACCACGACCCGGTCTGCTCGGGGATTAGCAGCAGCGCCGGGAGGTCGGTCGACCCGGCCTCGGCGTAGTTCATGGTGACCTCACCGAGGTCGACCTGCTGCTCGGGAAATCCGTGCGGTACGAAGACGTCACGCGAGGCGGGGTCGCCGGCCATGGCTTTCTCCTTCGGTCGCCTGCTGCTCACACAAGCAGACGTCAATTCGAGATGTCCAGCCCCGGTCACTCGGGCGCGATGAGGGCGAGAGACCGCTGTATCTCGGCGACATACGACGACGGGACCTCGAGCGCGGGGAAATGGCCGCCGCGCTCGGCCACGTGCCAGTACCGCAGGTCCTGGAACCGCTGCTCGACCCAGCGCCGGGGAAACCGCTCGATGTCCTTCGGGAACACGGTGACCGCCGTGGGCACGGCGACCCTGGTACTGCGCTCGGGCGGGAAGTTCTCCCAGTAGATCCGGGCCGAGGAGCCCCCGGTGGCGGGCAGCCAGTACATCATCACGCTGTCGAGGATGCGGTCGCGGCTGACCGCGTTCTCCGGATGACCGTCGCAGTCGGTCCAGCCCTGGAACTTCTCCAGGATCCAGGCGAGCTGGGCGATGGGCGAGTCCACCAGAGCATAGGCCACGGTCTGCGGCCGGGTCGACTGCTCCAGTGAGTAGCCACCCCCCGTGCGGTAGAACCGGCCATTGCCTTCCACCCACTCGGCCTCCTGCGGCGACAGGTCACCCGGGCCCGTGGGTGGCTCACTCACGTACGGGGTGAACGTGTGCAGCCCGGCGACGCGGTCCGGGTGCCGGGCGCCGAGCCCGGCCGTGACGCGCCCGGCCCAGTCGCCGCCGACGGCGAAGAACCGGTCGTACCCCAGCCGGGCCATGAGCTGCGCCCAGGCGTCGGTGATGCGGTCGACGTTCCACCCGGTGGCGTCGGGTCTGGCGCTGAAACCAAATCCGGGTAGCGACGGGGCCACGACGTGGAAGGCGGGCAGCTGCGCCGACCGCGGGTTCGCCAGCTCGTCCATGACCTCCAAGGCCTCCACCACGGACGCCGGCCACCCGTGCGAGAGGACGAGCGCGCGGGCATCTGGCCGGTCCGACCGTACGTGCAGGAAGTGAAGGTCGAGCCCGTCGATCCGGGTGATCGACTGACCGTGCCGGTTCAGCTCGGACTCCAGGTGACGCCAGTCATACTGGTCGGCCCAGTACCCGGCCAGCTCGCGCACGTAGCTCAGCGGCGCCCCCTGAGACCAGTCCAGGCCGGCCCCGGGGACGTTGACCGTCTCGGCTTCGGGCAGGCGGCCGCGGCGCAGCCGATCGCGCAGGTCGGCCAGGGTCGCCTCGGGCACGTTGAGGGTGAAGTCGCGAATGTCTTCGGCCATGGAGGCATGGTCACATGGCGGCCTGGCCACCGCAGCCCCGGGACATGGCAAAGTGCCCGGCCGCTGGGCGGCACGGGCACTTGTCATCGGTGGAGGTGGCGGGAATCGAACCCGCGTCCTTCAACACATCACCAGGGCTTCTCCGGGCGCAGCACTGCTTCGATTTTCTCGGCCCCAGCATTCACGCAGGCAAGATGCTGACGGGCCCAGCCACTGTTAGATGTCCCGCACCAGTCCCGTGACCGAGCTGGCAGGTAAGCCCTCTAGCTGATGCCAGACACCGGGTCGAGAGCAACCCCGGGCTGACAAGTGTCTAACTTGCCTCAGGCGGCAAGGGCGACACTAGTGCGCGTTTTATTGGCACTTATTCGTTTGCGGTCGCAGTGATTTACGAGGTCACAACCGCAACCCTCGGCCCGCTTCACCTGGATCATCCATCGAAGTCGAAACCGTTCACCCCCTATTGAATTATCAGCCGGACGTCGCACACGATGCCCTGCTCCGCCCGACCGTACACCTCTAACGCCGAAGCGCCAACCACGATTCCCGGTGCCCCTAGGTAACCGCCCGCCCAACACCAAGCGGCCGCCACGCGGAGTGTGGGGCC
>CAXUJF010000041.1:0-20208 GCA_964250865.1 uncultured Streptosporangiaceae bacterium | reverse complement strand
CAGCCGGTAGATCAGGGCCGCGGCCTCGGCGGGCGGCAGGCCGGCCACCAGCTGGGGGGCCCACTCGATGCGGGCGGCGACGTCGGCCCCGGCCACCCAGCGGCCCCGCCCGGCGGCGATACGGGCCGCGGCGATGGCGGCGGTGGTGGCCTGGAGCACGCTGGCCCCGGAGACGCCGGTGCTGACCGCGGCGGCGACCGCGGCCGCCCCAGCCAGAGCCAGGCCGGTCCCGTGGGTGACGAAGCTGGCCGCCTCCACCCGGTCGACCAGGGTTTCGAGGTCAGGGGGGAAGGCGATGCCGACGGGGGTGATACGCATGGCGGCGCCGTTGGTGTCGCCGGTGGCGCCGGCTTCCTCGGGCGGAGTGCCGGCCTGCACGGCGGCCAGCGCCCGGCGGGTGGACGGGCCGAGCAGATCCAGCGATCCCCGGGCCTTCATGTTCGCTTCCCAGGCCACCAGGGCGTCGGCCAGCTCGCGCGGGCCGATCCGGCCGTGCCCGGCCACCAGCAGGCGGCCCAGCAGGACGGCCTGCTCGGTGTCGTCGGTGATGTCACCGGCCTGGTGACCGGCGGCGATGGGATGCCCATCCGGCGCGGGCTCGAATCCGGTCAGCAACGGGCCCCAGCGGGCCACGATCTGCGGGCGGGACAGCAGCTGCGTCGGCATCCCGAGCGCGTCGCCGATAGCCAGCCCGTACAGCGCCCCCCGGGCCCGGCTGGTCTGACTGGCGGGCTCCCCGGCTTGACCCTGGGGCATCTGGGGAAGATTGGTCATCAGTCGCGATGTTTCAGCCGGGAGACGCGGCCTGTCAAATTGCGTCCGGGCCAGAAGGAGCGTGGCGATGAGCGCGGCAACGCATGAACATGCCGGAGGCATCGAGCTCAACGGCATCAACGTCATCAGCGAGGGCGAGCGGGGCGGCCAGCCACGGCAGCTGTTCTGGCCCTGGTTCGCGGCCAACATCTCCGTGCTGGGGCTCAGCTACGGAGCGTTCGTGCTCGGCTTCGGCATCTCGTTCTGGCAGGCCGCGGTGGCCGGCCTGATCGGCATCGTGGTGTCCTTCCTGCTGTGCGGGTTCATCGCCATCGCCGGCAAGCGCGGCTCGGCCCCCACGCTGATCCTGTCCCGCGCGGCGTTCGGCGTCCGCGGGAACAAGCTGCCCTCGGTCGTGTCCTGGATCCTGTGCGTCGGCTGGGAGGTCGTGCTGACCGCGCTGGCCACGCTGGCCACCGCCACCGTGTTCCAGCGGCTGGGCTGGGGCGGCGGCGACGTGACCAAGGTGATCGCGTTCCTGGTCATCGCCGCGCTGATCGTGGGGGGCGGCGTACTCGGGTTCGCCACGATCATGCGGCTGCAGACGATCATCACGGTGATCACCGGCATCCTGACCGTGATCTACTTCATCCTGGTCGCGGACAAGATCCACTGGACCACGGTGTCGCACCTGCACTCCGGGTCGGCGGCCGAGTTCATCGGGGCCATCGTGTTCGTGATCACCGGCTTCGGCCTGGGCTGGGTCAACACGGCGGCGGACTACTCCCGCTACCTGCCCCGGCGTACCTCCAGTGGCGCGGTGGTCGGCTGGACGACGTTCGGCTCGGCGATCGCGCCGATCTTCCTGCTCGGGTTCGGGCTGCTGCTGGCGGGCTCGTCGACCAAACTGAACGGCGCGATCTCGGCCGACCCGATCGGCGCGCTGACCACCATCCTGCCGACCTGGTACCTGTTCCCGTTCGCCATCGTGGCCGTGCTCGGGCTGGTCGGCGGGGCGGTGCTGGACATCTATTCGTCCGGCCTGACGCTACTGGCCGCGGGCCTGCGGGCACCGCGGTACGTGGCGGCCATGATCGACGGCGTGCTGATGGTGGCCGGGACGATCTACGTGGTGTTCTTCTCCCACAACTTCATCGGCCCGTTCGAGGGCTTCCTGATCACGCTGGGCGTGCCCATCGCGGCCTGGTGCGGGGTCATGCTGGCCGACCTGGCCCTGCGGCGGCGCGACTACGCCGACGCCGACCTGTACGACCCGTCCGGCCGGTACGGGGACGTGCGGTGGGCCGCGGTGGCGGTGATGGTGGTGGGGACGGTGATCGGCTGGGGCCTGGTCGTCAACACCTCGGCGTCCTGGCTCAAGTGGCAGGGCTACCTGCTCGGCCCCATCGGCTTGGGCGGCAAGTCCGGCACCTGGGCGTTCGCCAACCTCGGCGTGGTCATCGCGCTGGCCGTGGCGTTCGCGGCCTGGCTGCTGCTGGGGCGGGGGCCGGTCCGGGCCCAGGAGGGCGTGGGCCGCCTCAGCCGGACGCACCGGAAGCTGAAGGCCTGACCGTTCTGGTCAGAGGACGGTGGAGCCGTACATCTGGCCCAGGGAGTCGGCCAGCAGCTCGATGCGGGCACCGTCGGGGTCGCGGAGGTAGATCGACGTGCCGCTCTCCAGCTGGTAGGGCACCCCGGCCGCGTCGAGCTTGCCGCGCAGGTGGTCCCAGGACTCCTTGGTGACCGAGATGGCCAGGTGGTGCAGGCCGCCCAGCACTTCCGCGTACGGGCCTACGTCCAGCCCGGGGAAGTCGAAGAAGGCCAGCAGGTTGCCGTGGCCGACGTCGAAGAAGAAGTGCGTGGAACCCTGGTAGTCCCGGTTCTCGATCACCTCGGTGAGCGGAAACTCCAGGACACCCTGGTAGAAGCGGATGGTGCGCTCAACGTCTGAACTGATCAGGGCGGTGTGGTGGATGCCGCGGGCGCTGCTGACCGGCCGCTTCCCGGCCTGGTAGGTAGCGCGAAGCCGGGCGCGCTCCGCTTCGAGCGCGGCCTGATCGACCGGGGTTTCCGTCATTTTCTCATTCTCCGACGGGTGGGGCAAGGCTGGAGGGCCGGCCCCGGTTGGGGGGCCGGCCCTGCTTATTGCGAGACACAAGAGCCGGCTCGAGCGATCGAGCAGGCTCAGTGGACCAGGTAGTCGAACTTCCCGTCCTGCAGCCCGGCCATCAGGGCCATGATCGCGTCACGCTGGCATATGAGCGCCGGTCCATGCGGATCCCGCGAGTTCCGCATGGCCACGGTGTCGGCGCTGATCCTGGCAATCTCCACACAGGCGCCCTGCGAGTTGCTGCGCTGGCTCTTGCGCCACACAGCTCCGCTCAGCTCCCCGGCAGACATGCCGTTATAGATGGCATGCATGGTCTGTCTCCTGACGTAGCAGTGACATGAGGCCGCGCGCTGAACGTCGCGCCCGCAGCGCCGCAGGCGATGACGGCCGTAGCTACGGCCCCTCCCGCCGGTCCCTCGGACCGAACAGGGTTCATGATATTGAATATGCACGTGCATCCGCATGTCCTTCTGCAAACCCATTAGCACAGTCATCAGCATGTGCTGGTGGGGTCGGGTGAGCCGGGCATGCACGTATTGCGAGCTGATCGCCAGCTCAGGAAGATACGCAGACCAGGGTCCGGGGTGGGGGCTGAGCCCCGTACCTGCCGCCGTTCGCCGGTATCTACATGTGCTTGGCTCCTTCACAGGCGAGCTTGCGCGTGGGCCTCCCGGCCGTCCCTTCGTTGCTGACCGGCATCTACCGGCGTTTTCATTATCACCGCATAACGGAATTAATAAAGAGGGTGAATAGTGCGGCGACCGTGAATTTTGGTGAGTTGGAATACGATGACCGGAATTAAGCTGACATGGTCCGATCGGGCGGCAGAACGGCGCACTAACGATGCACGGAAGGAACGTTCGATCAATTGGCCTGTTCGAGCCGCATTGGCGAGACACCGCAGGCCACAGGGTTAACCACCAGATGGGACGGACCTGAGCCCGGCGGGCCGGGGCGGGCGGCCAGATTGGCATTTATACCCGAGGAGAGTGCACGGCCAGGCCAGCCGAAATAGCTGAATTCGCTCCATGAAATTACCGTCCAGCCCAGCGGGAACGACACGCTCGCGACGCCGACGGCCCCAATTACGGCCAGAACGAAAAGAAATGGGACGGAAAACAAACGGCGGGGCACCCGGATGGGTGCCCCGCCGTCACAACAGGTGCTGGCTCAGAGGCCAGCGGCCCGGCGGAGCTGCTCCACCCGGTCGGTGCGCTCCCAGGAGAAGTCCGGCTCGGTCCGGCCGAAGTGCCCGAACGCGGCGGTCTGGGAGTAGATCGGGCGCTGCAGGTCGAGGACCGAGATGATCGCCCGCGGGCGTAGGTCGAAGACCTCAAGCACCGCGTCCTGGATCTTCTCGACCGGGATCTTCTCGGTGCCGAAGCACTCGACGAACAGGCCGACGGGCTTGGCCTTGCCGATGGCGTAGGCGACCTGGGCCTCGCAGCGGTCGGCCAGACCGGCGGCGACCACGTTCTTGGCCACCCAGCGCATGGCGTAGGCCGCGCTGCGGTCGACCTTCGACGGGTCCTTGCCGGAGAAGGCGCCACCACCGTGCCGGGCCATGCCGCCGTACGTGTCGATGATGATCTTGCGGCCGGTGAGGCCCGCGTCACCCATGGGGCCGCCGACTTCGAAGCGGCCGGTGGGGTTGACCAGCAGCCGGTACCCGGCCGTGTCGATGTCCAACGCGTCCACCACCGGCTTCACCACGTAGTCCTTGATGTCCGGCGCGAGCAGCTCCTTGAGGTTGATGTCCGGAGCGTGCTGCGTGGAGACGACCACGGTGTCCAGGCGGACCGGGGTGTCGCCGTCGTACTCGATCGTCACCTGGGTCTTGCCGTCCGGGCGCAGGTACGGCACGGTGCCGCTGCGGCGGACGTTGGACAGCTGCCGGGCCAGCTGGTGGGCGATCTGGATCGGCAGCGGCATCAGTTCCGGCGTCTCGCGGCAGGCGTAGCCGAACATCAGGCCCTGGTCGCCCGCACCCTGGCGGTCGAAGTCCTCGGTGCCCTCGCCCTCGCGGTACTCGTAGGCGTCGTCGACGCCGAGGGCGATGTCGGGCGACTGCGACCCGATCGAGACCGACACGCCACAGGAGGCGCCGTCGAAGCCCTTGGCCGACGAGTCGTAGCCGATCTCGAGGATCTTCTCCCGGATGAGGCCGGGGATGTCGACGTAGGTGCGGGTGGTGACCTCGCCCGCCACGTGCACCTGGCCGGTGGTGATGAGCGTCTCGACGGCGACCCGGCTCTCGGTGTCGTCCTTGATCATGGCGTCGAGGACGGCGTCACTGATCTGGTCGGCCATCTTGTCCGGATGACCCTCAGTGACTGACTCGGAAGTAAACAGGCGACGTGCCACGAGATTCCCTTTTCTTTCTGTGCGGGGAGAATGTCCAACCCGGCAGACTTCGGCCGAAGTTTATCCATGATCACGCCACCGGCGCTGGAGTCGGCCAAGGTCCCGCCGACAACATGATCAGTTACCGACCGCGTTTGATACGGCGGCACGGCCCGGGTAAGGCTACCTTTTGTGCACCGCCGGGCGCCAACCGGGCAGAAAATGCCAGCCCAGGCCGGGTCAGGCGAGCCGGGCGCGGACGAGGTCCCAGACCCGGTCGGCCAGCACGTCCTTGGCCACCCTGGTGATCTCCGTCTGCGACCCGTCGGCGCCGAGCACGATGGCTTCGTTGTCGGAGGTGCCGAAGGCCAGGCCGTGGCCGACCCGGTTGACGACCATTAGGTCGCATCCCTTGCGGGCCAGCTTGGCTCGGCTGCCGTCCAGGTCCAGCTCGGTCTCGGCGGCGAAGCCCACCACGACCTGGCCCGGGGTCCGGCGAGTTGAGAGCTCGGCGAGGATGTCGGGGTTGCGCACCAGCTCGATGGGGGCGGGCACGCCGTCCGGGGTCGTGTCTTTCTTGATCTTGGCTTCCTCACGGGCGGCGGGCCGGAAGTCGGCCACCGCCGCCGCCATCACCAGCGCGTCGGCACTGGGTGCTTCGGCCAGCATCGCTTCGTGCAGCTGCCGGGCCGAGGTGACCCGGACCACCCGGCTGCCGGCCGGGTCGGGCAGCGACACGTTCGCCGCCACCACCGTCACCTTGGCCCCGCGGGCCACCGCGGTCCCGGCGAAGGCGTAACCCTGGCGGCCGGACGACCAGTTGCCCAGGAACCGCACCGGGTCCAGCTCCTCGCGCGTACCGCCGGCCGACACGACGACCGTGCGGCCGGCCAGGTCCTGGGCGAGCCCGGCACTCCCCCGGGCCAGCAGGCGGACGGCGGCCGAGAAGATCTCAGCCGGCTCGGGAAGCCGGCCGGCCCCCGCGTCCGCCCCGGGCAGGCGGCCGCGGGCCGGGTCCAGCACCAGGGCCCCACGTTCGCGGAGCCGGGCCACGTTGGCCTGGGTGGCCGGGTGATCCCACATCTCGGTATGCATGGCCGGGGCGTAGAGCACCGGGCAGCGGGCGGTCAGCAGCGTCGCGGTGAGCAGATCATCGGCACGCCCGGTGGCCGCGCGGGCCAGCAGATCCGCGGTGGCCGGGGCCACGACCACCAGGTCCGCGCTCTGGCCGAGCCGGACGTGCGGGACCTCGGCCACGCCGGTCCACACGTCGGTCGTAACTGGCTGACCGGACAGCGCGGCCCAGGTCGGTTCACCCACGAAACGCAAGGCGTCCGCGGTCGGTATAACCCGGACCCGGTGACCGCTCTCGGTCAGCCTGCGGAGCAGCTCACAAGCCTTGTAGGCCGCGATGCCCGCGGACACGCCCAGAATGACCTGTGGGGTCTCGGGGCCCATGGCGGATGAGCGCTGGTCAGGCCTGCTCGTCGGTGGGCTCGGCCGAGATCAGACCGTCCCGGACCTCGCGCAGCGAGATCGACAGGGGCTTCTCCTGGACCCGGGTCTCCACCAGCGGGCCCACGTACTCCAGCAAGCCTTCGCCCAGCTGGGAGTAGTACGCATTGATCTGCCGCGCCCGCCGGGCGGCCATGATCACGAGCTGGTACTTGCTGTCGACGACGTTGAGAAGATCGTCGATGGGCGGGTTGATGATGCCATCTGCGGCGGGAGTCCCGGCCACGTCACGCCTTTCGTCGTCAGAGAGGCCTCACCGGTCGTCCGGTGAGCCAATCCCCAAGGTTACCAGCTGTTCACACACTTCCTGGACCGAAGTGTTGACCAGCGTGAGGTCGAACTCGCCCTCGGCCGCCAGCTCCAGCCGGGCCGCGTCGAGCCGTCGCTCGATGACCTCGGGCGGCTCGGTGCCGCGGCCGGTGAGCCGGCGCACCAGCTCGTCCCAGGACGGCGGGGCCAGGAACACCAGGCGGGCGTCCGGCATGCTCTTGCTGACCTGGCGGGCCCCGGCCAGGTCGATCTCCAGCAGGCAGGGAATGCCCGCCGTCAGTTTCTCTTCGAGCGGCTTTCGCGGTGTCCCGTACTTATATCCGGCGAACTCGGCCCATTCCAGTAGTTCACCATCGATGACCATCCGGTCGAATTCAGGCTCGTCCACAAAGAAGTATTCGCGGCCGTCGACTTCACCGGGCCGGGGGAAGCGCGTGGTGGCCGAGACCGAAAGCCACAGCTCGGGATGGCACCGCCGCAGTTCCGCGACTACCGTGCTCTTCCCGACCCCGGAGGGCCCGGAGAGCACGGTCAGCCGGGAGAACTCACGCATGGTAAGGCAGTATCCACTGCTGAGCCCCGCGGCTCCGCCGGGGGTGGCGGAGTCGCGCACGAAGTCTCCGGACGGGGCGATCATGCCCCCGGGCCCGCTACCGGAATCCGCGATCGGTCTCAGCTTCCTATAGGTGGTCCGGCTCAGATGTCGGCACCGAACTCGTGCTCGAGCGCCGAGCGCTGGTTGGCCCCCAGACCACGGACACGACGGGACTCGGCGATGCCGAGACGTTCCATGATCTGCTTGGCGCGAACCTTGCCCACGCCCGGCATGGACTCAAGCAGAGCCGAGACCTTCATCTTGCCAATGACGTCATCGCTGGAGCCTTCCTTGATGACGTCGGAGAGGGTGGTGGCTCCGCGCTTGAGGCGATTCTTCACCTCTGCGCGTTCTTTGCGTGCTCTGGCTGCCTTCTCCAAGGCCGCCGCACGCTGATCAGGAGTGAGGGGAGGAAGAGCCACTCGAGGTCACCTCGGGTTTCGTCGGGAAAAACGTTGGTGGCGGTGAAACTAGCGAGTAAGCGTACCTTTCGGCAACGCGAATCCCCGTTTATGTCACAATAAATTTAGGGATATTACTCTCCGTGATTGAATGGTCACGGATAGCAAACAATCAACGGTCACAAGCTCTCCGCTTACCTGCCGGCAACGGCCGAATGTGTAGCGCTACCCAGGTGCCAACGCCACTACGATAAGCCGTCCACCGCAAGAGTAAGCCAACCGACGCCGTTCTTGAACGTCGGCACGGAGATTACTTCTCCGCCGGGCGGCCAATCTCTTACTGGGCTCGCTAACTATGCTTGCTAACGGAAGCGGCTTACTGCCTCGCTAGTATGCTGTCGAGCGCGCGCAGACGACAGGCTCCGTGCGCTGATTTGGCGGTTGCCGATGCGCATATGATGACAACCCTTGGGCCCGGCTGAGTACGACACAGGCGGGCGCGGCAGGCCATGCAATCCCATGGAAACGGATACGTTACCGCTCTTACGGCGGCAGTAAATATTTTACGATTCAACTCCAACCGGATCCTATGGCGGCGGCAATGATGTGCATACGAATCGCACGCACGTCTTACTCGGGGCCAGGTATCCGATTATTTAACGGTGGCTGATAGGCGCGGCGGCGCCGATAACCAAGATGGGGGCCGGTGGCCCGTGGGGCGCCGGCGGGCTACCGAGCCGCTATCGGGCCGGGGAGCTGGCGGCCAGCGCGGCTTGACGGCGCAGGGACGCGACCACCGCAGCAGCGGCCGCGCCCGGGTCGGGAGCACCGGTGATAGGGCGCCCGATGACCAGCAGGTCCGATCCGGCCAGGACCGCCTCCTCGGGTGTGGCCACCCGGGCCTGGTCGTGCTGGGCCGATCCGGCCGGGCGCACCCCGGGCGTGATCAGCATGATCTCGGGCCCGACCTCGGCCCGGACCGCGCTGACCTCCTGCGGGGAGCAGACCAGAGCCCCGGCACCCGCCTCGACCGCCAGCGCGGACAGCCGCAGCACGGCGTCGTGGACGCTGCCGGTGACCCCGATCAGGCCCAGCTGCTCCTGGCTGAGCGAGGTCAGCAGGGTCACGGCGGCGATCGTGGTGTTCGGGGCGTTGTCGGTGGCCGCACGGATGACGTCCGGGCCGCCGCTGGCGTGCACGGTCAGCAGGTCCGGATGCAGGCGGGCGACGGTGCGGGCCGAGCGGGCCACGGTGGCCGGGATGTCGTGCAGCTTCAGGTCGAGGAAGACCCGGACGGCGCTGGCCCCGCGAATCGTCGCGACCACGTCCGGCCCGTAGCGCAGGTACAGCTCGAGGCCGATCTTGACCGTACTGACGTGCGGCGTCACCAGGTCAGCCCACAGCGCGGCCGTCTCCAGATCGGGTGCGTCCAGGGCGACGGCGACTGGCGCGGGCTTATTCAAGGCCCCTCCTCGGGCTCGTGCTGATTGTTAACGCTCACATGTGCGGGCGGGTCGCCGCGCGGGCGTACCGAGAGTAGTGCACGCCGGTGCCCCGCGCCCCGTCCACGGGAGTTCGGAGTCCGGAGTCCATGCCGTCAGGTGTACCCAGCAATACGCGCGTGTGCCCCTGCGGGATTGAACGTTCTTCCGGGTCAGGCCGGGCGGCGGCGCAGGGTGGTGGCCGGGCCGGGCTGGTGGGCCAGCCCGGTGACGTCCCCGATGCGCTCGACGCCACGGGCGGCCAGCTCGGCTTCCAGCTCGCGCTGGATCCGGGCGCAGGCGGAGGGGTCGTGGAAGACGGCCGTACCCACGCCGACCAGGGTGGCGCCGGCCAGGATCAGTTCCAGGGCGTCGCGGCCGGTGCGGACCCCGCCGATGCCGATGATGGGGACCTCGGGCAGCGCCTGGCGGGTGCGCCAGATGCACCGGACCGCGATCGGGCGGATGGCCGGTCCGGACAGGCCCCCCATGCCGCCGGCCAGGCCGGGGCGCATGGTCCCGGTGTCGATGACCATGCCGGGCACGGTGTTGATCATGGACAGGGCGTCGGCACCGGCCGCGACGCAGGCCCGGGCCACGGTGACGATGTCGGAGACGTCGGGCGACAGCTTGGCCACGACCGGGATGTCGTAGCGGGCCACGGCGCGGACGGCCTCGACCACCCCGGCGGCGGTCTCCGGCTCGGACGCGAAGTCGCGGCCGCGGCCTTCGACGTTGGCGCAGGACAGGTTGAGCTCGATCGCGGTGACGCCGGCCGCGTCGGACAGCCGGGCGGCAAGTTCGGCGTACTCCCCCACGGTGGCGCCGGCGATCGAGACCACCGTGTGCGCGCCGCGGGACAGCAGCCAGGCCAAATCGCGCTGGAGGAAGGCGTCGATGCCGGGGCCCTGCAGGCCGACCGAGCTGAGCAGGCCGGCCGCGGTCTCGGCCAGACGCGGGGTAGGCCGGCCCGCCCGGGGCTCGATCATGATCGACTTGGTCACGACCGCGCCGATCCGGGCCACGTCGATGTACTGGGCCAGCTCGCGGCCGGTGCCGGCGCACCCGGCGGCGGTCAGGATCGGGTTGGGCAGCTCGACGTGCCCGAGCCGGGCCCGCAGGTCAATCGCCATGGCTGTGAGGGGTCAGGGGGCGGGCCGGCTTCCAGCCGGGCGCACCGAGTGCGTCGAACGGGATCGTGCCCACGTCCTCCCAGCGGACCAGGTCGGCCCGGAACACCGGCCCGTCCGTGCAGGCGCGGACGATGCGGGTGACGCCGTCCGGGCCCGTCACCGGCAGCACGCAGCTCATGCACACCCCGGTGCCGCAGGCCATGGGCTGCTCCACCAGGGCCTGCACGGGCAGGTCGTAGCGGCTGGCCAGGCTGACCACCTCCCGCAGCACCTCCAGCGGGGCGGAGGCGTAGATGAGGTCGGTGCGGGCCTCGTGGATGACCTGGCTGAGCATGCCGGTGATGACACCACGGGCGCCGAGCGAGCCGTCCTCGGTGGTGATGGTGGCGCTGCGCGCGGTACGGCGGGCCCGCAGGCCGCCGAACACCCGGTCCGCGCTGGCCGCGCCGAGCATGAAGTCGATCTGGCAGCCGCGCTCGAGGAGCCGGTCGGCCAGCGGGAACAGCGCCGTGCTGTGGTGCCCGACGCCGACCAGCAGGCAGCTGACCGGCTCCCGGGGCAGCGGGAACGGGCGGCCGAGCGGCCCGCCCACGTCCAGCAGGTCCCGGCTGCGGCGGGTGGCCAGCCACTGGGTACCGGGGCCACCGGTCTCGAAGACGAACTCGATCGTGCCGCCGTGGTCGGCCCGCACGTCGTGGATGGAGAACGCACGGCGCAGCAGCATGGACGATTCCGGGCCGCCGACCGCGATGTTGATGAACTGCCCGGGCCGGAAGTCGGTGGCGATGGCCGGGGCGACCATGGTCAGGGCGTGGTAGGCGTCGACCCGGCGCACGGTCAGCACCGGCCCACTCACCTGAACCGGCGCCACGGTCTGCCTGCCTTCCTGTGCGGTACTAGCGGCCGAGGTCACTGCGCGGGTCGCGCATGCGCTCGGCGTGCTCCTGCAGCGACCGGACGCCGACCTCGCCCCGGATGATGGCCTCGATACCCTGCACCGCCGCGCCGAGTCCGGGCACGGTGGTCACGCAGGGGACGCCGCGCCGGACGGCCGCACTGCGGATCTCGTAGCCGGCGAGCCGGGGCCCGGTGTGCCCGGGGCTGCCGAACGGGGTGTTGACGATGAGGTCCATCTCCCCGTCCAGGATCCGGGTGACGACCGTCGGCTCGCCGTCCGGCCCGGGGCCATCGCTGTGCTTACGGACGATCTTGGCACGGACGCCGTTGCGGCGCAGCACCTCGGCCGTGCCCTCGGTGGCCCAGATCTCAAAGCCCAGGTCGGCGAGCCGCTTGACCGGGAACACCATCGACCGTTTGTCCCGGTTGGCCACTGAGACGAACACCCGGCCCTTGACCGGGAGCGATCCGTAGACGGCGGCCTGTGACTTGGCGTAGGCGGTGCCGAACATCTCGTCGATCCCCATCACCTCGCCGGTGGAGCGCATCTCCGGGCCGAGCACGGTGTCCACGCCCTGGCCCTGGGTGTCGCGGAAGCGGCCGAACGGCAGCACGGCCTCCTTGACCGCAACCGGCGAGTCCAGCGGCAGGGTGCCGCCGTCCCCGGCGGACGGCAGCAGGCCCTCGGCCCGCAGCTCTCCGATGGTCGCGCCGAGCATGACCCGGGCCGCCGCCTTGGCCAGCGGCACCGCGGTCGCCTTGGACACGAACGGCACCGTCCGGGAGGCGCGCGGGTTGGCCTCGAGCACGTAGAGCACCCCCGCGGCCAGCGCGTACTGCACGTTGAGCAGGCCGCGGACGCCGACCCCGGCGGCGATCCGGGCGGTGGCGTCACGGATGTCGTCGATGTCGGAGTGGCCCAGCGTGATCGGCGGCAGCGCGCAGGCCGAGTCGCCGGAGTGGATGCCGGCCTCCTCGATGTGCTCCATCACGCCGCCCAGGTACAGGTCGGTGCCGTCATACAGAGCATCCACGTCGATTTCGATCGCGTCGTCCAGGAACCGGTCGATCAGCACCGGGTGCTCGGGGCTGGCCTGGGTGGCCCGCCGCACGTAGCCGGACAGCGTGTCGTCGTCGTAGACGATCTCCATGCCGCGGCCGCCGAGCACGTAGGACGGGCGGACCAGGACCGGGTAGCCGATCTCGTCCGCGACCGCCACCGCCTCCTGCTCGGAGGTCGCGGTGCCGTAGCGGGGCGCGGGCAGCCCGGCCGCGGCCAGCACCTCGGCGAACGCGCCGCGGTCCTCGGCCAGGTGGATGGCCTCGGGGCTGGTCCCGACGATCGGGACGCCGGCCTTTTCCAGGGCGCGGGCCAGGCCGAGCGGGGTCTGCCCGCCGAGCTGGACGATCACCCCCGCCAGCGGGCCGCTGGCCTGCTCGGCGTGCACCACCTCGAGCACGTCCTCCAGCGTGAGCGGCTCGAAGTACAGCCGCCCGGAGGTGTCGTAGTCGGTGGAGACGGTCTCGGGGTTGCAGTTGACCATCACGGTCTCATAGCCCGCGTCGGCCAGCGCGAACGAGGCGTGCACGCAGGCGTAGTCGAACTCGATGCCCTGGCCGATCCGGTTCGGGCCGCTGCCCAGGATGATCACCTTGGGCCGGTCCCCCGGCGGGACCTCGGACTCGTCGTCGTAGGTGGAGTACAGGTACGGGGTACGGGCGGCGAACTCCGCCGCGCAGGTGTCCACCGCGTGGTACACGGGCCGCAGGCCGAGGCCCCAGCGGATTTCCCGCACACCCTCCTCGGTCATCCCCCGCAGCTGGCCCAGCTGCACGTCGGAGAACCCGGCCCCCTTGGCCATGGCCAGCGTGGCCGCGTCGATGCCCGAGCCACCCCGGATCCGCTGGGCGACGTTCTCGACGTAGGCGATCTGCTCCACGAACCAGGGGTCGATCCCGCTGGCCGATACGATCGCGGCCACGCTCACCCCCGCGCGCAGCGCCTGGTGGATGGTGGCCAGCCGGCCGTCGTGCGCGACCCGCACGCGGCGCAGCAGGTCGGCCTGGTCCCCGGGCTCGGCCGCCCAGCTGAACGGCGCACCGGGAGATTCCATCGAGCGCAGGGCCTTCTGCAGCGCCTCGGGGAACGAGCGGCCGATAGCCATGGCCTCGCCGACCGACTTCATGTGGGTGGTCAGGACGGGGTCGGCCCCGGGGAACTTCTCGAACGCGAACCGGGGCGTCTTGACCACCACGTAGTCGAGGGCGGGCTCGAAGCTGGCCGGGGTCTGCCCGGTGATGTCGTTGGGGATCTCGTCCAGGGTGTAGCCGATGGCCAGCTTGGCCGCGATCTTGGCGATCGGGAAGCCGGTGGCCTTGGAAGCCAGCGCGGAGGACCGGGACACCCGGGGGTTCATCTCGATGACGACCATCCGGCCGGTCAGCGGGTCGATCGCGAACTGGATGTTGCAGCCGCCGGTGTCGACCCCGACGGCGCGGACGATCGCGATCGCGGTGTCGCGCATCCGCTGGTACTCGCGGTCGGTGAGCGTCATGGCCGGAGCGACCGTGACCGAATCGCCGGTGTGCACGCCCATCGGGTCGATGTTCTCGATCGAGCAGACCACGACCACGTTGTCGTGCCGGTCGCGCATCAGCTCGAGCTCGAACTCCTTCCAGCCCAGGATCGACTCCTCGAGCAGGACCTCGGTGACCGGGCTGGCGTCCAGGCCCGCCCCGGCGATCCGGTGCAGGTCTTCCTCATCGCGGGCGATGCCGGAACCCGAGCCGCCGAGCGTGTAGGAGGGCCGGACCACCACCGGGTAGCCGAGCTCGCCCGCCGCGGCCACCACGCCTTCGAGCGAGTGGCAGATCCGGCTCTCCGGGACCTCGGGGACCTGGCCGGGGTCGTCCGCGCTCAGGTACATGGGCGGCAGGCTGGTCACGATCTCCTTGAACCGCTCCCGGTCCTCGCCGGCCTTGATGGCGTCGATGCGGGCCCCGATCAGCTCGGTGTTGTACCGGGCCAGGATCCCGGACTCGTGCAGCTCGACCGCGGCGTTCAGCGCGGTCTGGCCGCCCAGGGTGGGCAGCACGGCGTCCGGCCGCTCGATCGCGATGACCTTTTCCAGCACCTCGATGGTGATCGGCTCGACGTAGGTGCGGTCGGCGAACTCCGGGTCGGTCATGATCGTCGCCGGGTTGGAGTTGACCAGGCTGACCCGGATGCCCTCGGCCTTCAGGACCCGGCAGGCCTGCGTCCCGGAGTAGTCGAACTCGCAGCCCTGGCCGATCACGATCGGGCCGGAACCGATGACGAGCACCGACTTAAGGTCACTGCGGCGCGGCATCAGGCACTCCTGCGGTTGGGCATCGCGGTACAGAACTCCTCGAACAAGCCGACGGCGTCGTGCGGGCCGGGGGCGGCTTCCGGGTGGTACTGGACGCTGAACACGGGGCGGTCCAGCAGGCGCAGGCCCTCGACCACCCCGTCGTTCAGGTTGACGTGGCTGACCTGGGCGGCGCCGTACGGGGTGTCGAACGGCTCCCGGGCCGCGTCCGGGATGTGGGCCCAGACCGTGCCGCCGGGAGAAGGAGGAGAAGGAGTGCTATCGGCCTGGCCCGCGGTGTCCTGGCTGGGAAGGGCGGCGGCGAAGCCGTGGTTATGGCTGGAGATGTGCACCCGGCTGGTGGCCAGGTCCATGACCGGCTGGTTCACGCCCCGGTGCCCGTAGCGCAGCTTGTAGGTACCCAGCCCGAGGGCCCGGGCCAGGATCTGGCTGCCCATGCAGATACCGAAGACCGGCAGGCCCGTGTCCAGGATCCCGCGCATGCTCTGCACCGCATAGGTAGCCGCGGCCGGGTCGCCGGGGCCGTTGCTGTAGAACACGCCGTCCGGGCTGGCGGCCAGCAGTTCCTCAGCGGTCACGGTGGCCGGGAGTACCTGAACCTCACAGCCCAGGCGGGCCAGGTAGCGCGGGGTGGACGCCTTGATACCGAGGTCGACGGCGGCAACGCGGTACCGCACCGGGGTGCCGGGCGGCGGGCTGACCGTATACGGCTCGGCGGTGGTGACGACCTGGGCCAGGTCTGCGCCCGCCATGGGCGGGCTGGCCAGCACCCGCTGCAGCAGCCCGCCCGGGTCGGTCTCGGTGGTGCTGATCGCGGCGCGCATGGCGCCGTGGTCGCGCAGCCGGCGGGTCAGCGCCCGGGTGCCGCGCACGGCGATGCCGGTGATCCCCTGGTGGCGCAGCTCGGTGTCCAGGTCCCGGACGGCCCGCCAGTTCGACGCGATCCGGGCCGGCTCGCGCACCACGTAGCCGCCGACCCAGATGCGCCGGGACTCGGGGTCGGCGTTGTTCATGCCGGTGTTGCCGATGTGCGGCGCGGTCATGGCCACGATCTGGCGGGCGTAGGACGGGTCGGTCAGCGTTTCCTGGTAGCCGGTCATGCCGGTGTTGAATACCATCTCGCCGAACGTCTCGCCCTCGGCCCCGAAGCCGGTGCCGCGCAGCGTGGTCCCGTCCTCCAGCACCAGCAGGGCTGGCGGCCCGGCGGCGGGAGTGCCCGCGGGCAGCCCGCTCACGCCGCCACCTTCCCGCCGGTCAGCTTGCCATCCAGGACGGTGGGGACGCCGCGCAGGAACGTGGCCACCACCCGGCCCGGCAGGGCCACACCCCGGAACGGGGTGTTGCGGCTCTTGGAGGCGTGGGTGCCCGGGTCCACCGGAACAGGGCGGGCCCCCGGGTCGTACAGCGTCAGGTTGGCGGGCGCGCCGGCCGCGGGCAGCTGCCCGTGCCCGGCCAGCCGGCCGATCCGGGCCGGCCGGACCGACATCCGGTTGGCGACCCCGGCCCAGTCCAGCAGGCCGGTGTGCACCCTGGCCTGCTGGCCCGCACGGGGCGCGCTCTCCCGGCCGGGCATGCCCATGGCCGCGTCGGGCCACGCGGTGTCGTTGTGCTAGGCCGGGTGCGGCGCGTGGTCGGTGGCCACGCAGTCGATCGTCCCGTCGGCCAGGCCCTGCCGGACCCCGGCGACGTCGGCCGCGGTCCGCAGCGGCGGGTTGACCTTGTACACCGGGTCGTACCCCTGCGCCAGATCATCGGTGAGCAGCAGGTGGTGCGGGGTGACCTCGGCGGTGACTCGCCAGCCCTTGGCCTTGGCCCAGCGGATGATCTCGACCGAGCCCGCGGTGGAGACGTGGCACACGTGCAGGGCCGAGCCGACGTGCGCGGCCAGCAGGCAGTCCCGGGCGATGATCGCCTCCTCGGCCACCGCGGGCCAGCCGGGCAGGCCCAGCCGCCCGGACACCTCGCCCTCGTTCAGCTGGGCCCCCTGGGTCAGCCGGGGTTCTTCGGCGTGCTGGGCGATCACCCCGTCGAAGGCCTTGACGTACTCCAGCGCCCGGCGCATCAGCAGCGGGTCGGCCACACAGTTGCCGTCGTCGGAGAACACCCGGACCCGGGCTACGGAGTCGGCCATAGCGCCGAGCTCGGCCAGCCGGGTGCCGCCCAGCCCGGTGGTGACCGCACCGACCGGCTGGACGTCGCAGTGCCCGCCGGTCCGGCCCAGCCGCCAGACCTGTTCGACCACGCCCGCGGTGTCGGCCACCGGGTCGGTGTTGGCCATGGCGTGGACGGCGGTGAACCCGCCCAGCGCCGCGGCCCGGGTCCCGGTCTCGATCGTCTCCGCATCCTCCCGGCCCGGCTCGCGCAAGTGGGTGTGCAGGTCAACCAGGCCGGGCAGGGCCAGCAGCCCGTCCGCCTCCAAGACCTGCGCGTCATCCGCGCTGAGCTGCGGGCCGACCCGCTGGCCGACCTGGGCGATCACGCCGTCCCGGAGCAGCAGATCGGTGTGCTGGCCGTCGGGCAGCGTGGCCTTCCTGATCAGCCAGGTGCTCGTCATCGCGCCTTCCCCTTCACTCATCGGTCCCCCCGAGCAGCAGGTACAGCACGGCCATCCGGACGCTGACCCCGTTGGCCACCTGCTCGACGATCGTGGATCGCGCCGAGTCCGCGACCTCAGCCGCGATCTCGACGCCCCGGTTCATCGGGCCCGGGTGCATCACGATCGCGTGTTCGGGCAGTGCGGCCATCCGGGCCACATCCAGCCCGTACCGGCGGCTGTACTCACGGACACTGGGGAAGTACGCGGCGTTCATCCGCTCCTGCTGGACCCGCAACATCATGATCACATCTGTCTTGGGCAGCACCGCATCCAGGTCGTAGCTGACCTCGCAGGGCCAGCCCTCCACGGCCAGCGGCAACAGGGTCGGCGGCGCGACCACGGTGACCTCGGCTCCCAGGGTGTTCAGCAGCGCGATGTTGGACCGGGCCACCCGGCTGTGCAGCACGTCGCCGACCAGGGTGACCCGCAGCCCGTCCAGGCCGCCGGACGGGGTCCCGCGCAGGCGGCGGCGGATGGTGAAGGCGTCCAGCAGGGCCTGGGTCGGGTGCTCGTGCATGCCGTCGCCGGCGTTGACGACGTGACCCTGGATCCAGCCGGCCAGCCGATGCGGCGCGCCCGCGGCCATGTGCCGGATGACCACCGCGTCGGCGCCCATCGCCTCCAGGGTCAGCGCGGTGTCCTTGAGGCTCTCCCCCTTGGCCACGCTGGACCCCTTGGCCGAGAAGTTGATGACGTCGGCCGACAGCCGCTTGGCCGCGGCTTCGAACGAGATGCGGGTCCGGGTCGAGTCCTCGAAGAACAGGTTGACCACGGTGCGGCCGCGCAGGGTGGGCAGCTTCTTGATCGGCCGGTCGGACAGCCGGGCCAGTTCCTCGGCGGTGTCCAGGATCAGCAGGGCTTCGTCGCGGCTCAGGTCGGCCGCCGCGATCAGGTGCCGGTTCACGCCGGGGTCCCCATCCGCTCAGGGCTTTCCGGGCTCTCGCCCAGCAGCACCGCATCCTCGCCGTCGGTCTCGGACAGCAGCACCCGGACCTGCTCCCGCTGCGAGGTCGGCAGGTTCTTGCCCACGTAGTCGGCCCGGATGGGCAGCTCGCGGTGGCCGCGGTCGACCAGCACGGCCAGCTGCACCGCCCGCGGCCGGCCGAGGTCGGTCAGCGCGTCGAGGGCGGCCCGCACCGTGCGGCCGGAGTACAGCACGTCATCCACGAGGACCACCGTCCGGCCGTCGATGCCCTCGGGCGGCAGGTCGGTCTTGCCCAGCGCCCGGGCCGGGCGCAGCCGCAGGTCGTCCCGGTACATGGTCACGTCGAGCGAACCCCACGGGATCGGCCGGCCTTCGAACTCGCCGGCCCGCGTCGCTAGCCGCTGAGCCAGCGGGGCCCCCCGGGTGGGGATGCCGAGCAGCAGGATGTCGCCTGCTCCGTCGGTCCGTTCGAGAATCTCGTGCGCGATCCGGGTCAGCGCCCGCCGGATCTCGTCGGGCTCGAAGACCCGTTTAAAAGGGAAAGTGTCTATGCCGGGGCGCGCATGCATCACCCGCGACCTCCTTTGCCGTCTCACGGAACGGTCCTTAAAGGACGTCTGTCGAAAATTACGGTATCAGGGCAGCCGGCCGGGATCTTCGCGGGCACGCCGGAGCGTCATCGGGGGCCGCGCCACGTGGTCACGGAGACTCGGTAAGTAGTGTGATTTGGGTCACACAACGGACGGCGTTCACAGAACAACACAAGACCCCGCTGAATGGTCGAAAACGGTCGCAGACCACCGATAAAGCCCGGTGACGTCGAGGTTCCCGCACGCTCAGCGTGGGGTAGATAACGCTGAGGTAGGGCAGGCCGGTTACCGGGTGGGATCAACCAGTTTTTGCCATTCGGCTTGACCTTGAGGTGCTCCCGGCTTACCGTCACTGTCCGTAACCGTTACCGTAAGCAACGACTGGCCGGGGGGCCAACAACATGCCATCTGAGTACGCCAAGACGCTCGGCGCGCGACTGCGCGCGATCCGGACGCAGCAGGGCCTGTCCCTGCACGGGGTTGAGGAGAAATCGCGAGGTCGGTGGAAGGCCGTAGTGGTCGGCTCGTACGAGCGCGGCGACCGGTCGGTCACCGTGCAGAAGCTGGCCGAGCTAGCCGAGTTCTACGGCGTGCCGGTGTCAGAGCTGCTGCCGGGCGACTCCACGCCCACACCGCTGGCGCCCACGCCCAAGCTGGTGATCGACCTCGAGCGGATGAACGAGCTGCCCAAGGAGAAGTCCGGCCCGCTGGCCCGGTACATCGCCACCATCCAGAGCCAGCGCGGCGACTACAACGGCCGGGTGCTGTCCGTCCGGCAGGAGGACCTGCGCTCGCTGGCCGTCATCTACGACAAGTCTCCGGCCGACCTCACCGAGGAACTGATCAACTGGGGCGTCCTGGACTCTGAGGCCCGCGGGGCCATCGACACCCTCTGACGGCTGACAACCCCCTGGCCAGGCCCGCTCCTTAACGGGCACAGCAAGGAACAACGCAAGACCCGATCGGCCACAGGCGGCGTACCGCACACGCGGTGCGCCGCCTGTGCCGTGCTGGCGGGCGGCCGGGCCGCAGAGTCAGCCGGCGGGGCGCAGCGGCAGCGGCATCTGGTCCACGCCGAGCGCTGTCTCCACCACCGACAGGAAGATCTCGGCGTCACGCAGCAGGTCGTCGGCGTCGTGCGCGGTGGCCGCGCGGGACAGGCCGGCCTCGGCCGCCGCCCGCTTGCTCGCACCGGCCGCGAAGAACGCGGCCCACTCGGCCAGTGTCGGCTCGACCTGCGGCAGTAGCT
>CAXUJF010000040.1:0-20444 GCA_964250865.1 uncultured Streptosporangiaceae bacterium | reverse complement strand
ACGGCATGCCCACCACCGAAGCCGCCACCATCAACGCCGACCTGCTCGCCTGGCTCCAGTCCTAATCGCTGGAGCCGTCGGCGGCCTCATTACACAACGTTGGTCAGACCGCTGCGAGGCGCTTCCCTACCCGCTCCAGCCTGAGGCCCAGGCCAGGACGTCCGCCCGGCCCGGGACCTTTCGTGGTTTCCGGGGCGCTCAAGGTCGCCGTGCCATCAGCCCGGCTGCTCTCCGGCGCCTGCGTCGCCGTTCACGGACGATGGTCGCGCCCAGGCTGGCCAACCGCTCCGCCTCGGCCCGCACGCACGCCTCTCGCCCGGGCCGGGGACCGCCCTGGCCGATCCCGCCGGCGGCGTCGATGTCGAGGTGCAGCCGGTTCTTCACGATCTTGATGTCGTCGACCTGCTGGAACCAGATGTCGGGGCCGCCGCCCAGGGGGTCGCTGAGCCGGTCCTGGCCGAGGTCGAGGTCCTCTTCCGGGACACCCAGGGCCCGGTAGTAGTCGTCCCAGCTCGCGTAGCCGTCCGGGGCGGCCCTGAACTCGTAGTGCAGCGCCTCTCTCCAGAACCGGGCGAGCCGGTCCGGGTCGGCGCAGTCGATCACGAGCTGAAAACGGACCACGTCGCCTCCTGCGGGTCGGGCCTCCTGGCGATGCCGATGAGGCCCGACCCTAATCGCGCCCGCTGTCAGTCGGCGCCCTGTCAGTCGGCGACGACCGGGGCCGATCATGGGCCGACTGGTCCGCAGATCAGCGGCCACCCTCCTCGGGCTTTACGTCATAAAGTTCTGGTGTCAACCCCTTGACTCTATGGTGTAAAGCGGCGTTTACTTTATGACATAGAGTCGAGGCAAGGGAGGCATCATGAACACCACACCCGACTACACCACCGCCGGTGACGGCGGCAGCTTCGACCCGGCGCAGGCCGCCGCGATGCTGAACCAGACCACCCAGGAGACGCGCCGGAAGACGGCGCCTGCCCAGCCGTGGCTGCTGGCCATCCGGGCGGTCGCGGTCCTGCTCGTGCTCGGCGCCTGCTGGCTCAACGTGCGCGGACAGGACCCCTACTCGGGCCCGACCTCCTCGGTCCTGCCGTTCGTGTGGGGGTTCGCGATCCTCAATTTCGCGGCCACCGTCGGGTTCCGCCGGCACGCGATCGCCGGGGTGACCGGGAAATCACGGTTCCGCCCGGCCGAGATCGTCGTCCTGACGCTGGCCTGGCTCGCGGTGCTCCCGCTCATCTGGGCCATGCATCACGCCGGGGTCAGCAACGCCGCCGCCTACAGCTTGATCCCGCTCACGGTGCCGCTGATCCTGGCCGGCCTGACCTTCGCCGCCGTCGGGGCGGCGCGGGGAGACTGGCGCCCGTTCGGGGTCGGGCTCGGGGTCGCCGTGACCGGTGCCGTCGGCCTGTTCGCAGGGCCGGTCGGAGCGTGGGCCACCGATGGTGTGGGCCTGTGCCTCGTGCTCCTCGGCAGCGCCGCCGCCGTCGTCTGGGAGACCCGGCGCAGCGTGGTCCGGCCATGACCGAACCGCAGCGTGATCCGGCCATGACCGGCGAACTCGACCCACTGATCCACGTACCCACCCGGCTGAAGATCGTCGCCACCCTGGCCGCGCTGCCCGACGGCGACTCGCTGTCCTTCACCCGCCTGCAGGACCTGCTCGGGCTCACCCCCGGCAACCTGATCATCCAGTTGCGCAAGCTCGAAGAAGCCGGCTACCTCAGCACCGAAAAGACCAGGAGCGGGTCGGCGCAGAAAACCACCGTCGCCCTGACCCGCCAGGGCCGCAAGGCACTCGACGCCTACACTGCGGCGCTGCGCGGCCTGCTCAGTGATCTGTGAATAGGCCGGCCGACCATGAGCACCGGCGCCCTGGACCCGCTGATACACGACCCGGAGCGGTTGCGCATCATCGCCACCTTGGCCGCACTGCCCGACGGCGATGCGCTCTCGGTCACCCGGCTGCAGGACCTGATCGGGCTGACCCCGGACAGCCCGATTACCGGCCTGCGTGAGCTGGACCACGCCGGATACGTGCGGACGGGAAAGGCCGGCGACGCCAGAGCAGACGCCAGGGCACAGGCCACCGTCGCCCTCACCGGCGACGGCCGGGCCGCACTGGATCGCTACCTCGCGGTCCTGCGGCAGCTGCCTCAGCCGGCCCGGGGCGATCATCGGACACCAGCACCCCACGAGCGCGTCAGCGATGCTGACCGGGACGCCGCCGCCGCGGCCTTGGGCGAGCACTTCGCGCAGGGTCGGCTGACCCTCGACGAACTGAACGCACGACTTGATGCCACATTGACCGCCAGGACGCACGGCGAGCTATCCCGGGCCGCCCGCGATCTGCCGGACCCGGGAGCGGTCAGCCTTCCCCCGGGGTGGCTGCCGATACGGAAGACCCGTCCTACGCGCTGGCGTATCCGGGGATCTGGTGTCTGAACTTCTGCAGCTCGGCTTGGCCGGAGACGCCCAGGAAAGGGTCAGTACTCGTTCTTGATGGTGAAGTAGCGGGCCTCGTTCGCCCGCAGACCAGCGAGCGCGGGCGCGACCGGCGACGACTCCAGGCCGACGGTCGAGACGGTCTTGAAATCCACGATGTACGACAAGATGCCCCCCATACACGCCCAGGTACGCCCGTTCCACGCCGGGCCGAGGCTATCTCAGCCGTGCCGCCCACCGCGCGCCTGCCCGGGTGCCTGCGCTGGGCCGGCTCAGGCGATGAACCAGGCGATCGCGACGAACTGGAAGACCGCGGCGGCACAGACGTAGACGTGGAAGACCTCATGGAAGCCGAACACCGAAGGGTACGGGTCCGGTCGGCGACGGTGGAACGAAACCGCTCCGGCCGTGTAGAGCAGGCCGCCGATGAGCAGCAGGACGGCGGGGACGACGCCGGCGTGGATCCACACCCAGGGGAGCGCCAGCCCGGCGACCCAGCCCAATCCGATGAACGCCCCGCCGACCAGGAGCTCTGGTGCGTTCATCCAGATCAAGTGGGTCACCGCCGCGGCGATCGTCAGGGTCCACATGACGATCAGGCAGACCAGCCCGAAGGTCCCGGGGGCCGCGAACACGAAGGCGGGAGTCGCGGTGCCGGCGATGAGGAAGAAGATCATGGCGTGGTCCAGCCGCTGCAGCCGCGGCCGCCAGACCTCCGTCCAGGTGCCGCGGTGATACAGCGCGCTGACGCCGAACAGGCCGGTGACGCTGGCCGAGTAGACGGCGGCCGCCGTGATCTGGGCCGGGCCATGCGCCCGGGCCAGCAGGAACGGGCCGGACACGAGCGAGGCCACGAACCAGAGCAGATGCATCCAGCCGCGCAGCAACGGCTTGGCGTAGTAGATACCGCGCCGGGAGTCGTAAAACCGCCCCGCCGTTTGGGTGCCCGTGGCCACAATCGGCCTCCATCTCGTGCCGGGTCTCCAGACCGGCCAGGCCGGTTCCGATAACTGCGCCTTCCCGCGGTGCGCCGGTCCCAGGCACGACAAAGCCCCAGATCCTCAGCTGTTCCGGCCGTCTTGACGGGGGCGCAGCTGCCAAGGTCCAGGGCAGCACCCTGATAGTACGTGAGTCCCGGCCAGGAGGGGAGGGGCACGGCAGCGTGCTCTGGAGGGCCTCGTATTCCTGCCCCGTTTGCAGGGCCGGCGACGGTCAGTGCCAAGGATGGTCAAGAGCGTCTATGACCTGCTGTGGTTGGGTGCGGGTGCCGTAGTCGGGATGGACATCGATCCAGCGGACCGTGTGGCTGGCATCGAGGATGACGGTGGCGGGCATCGGCAGGGTGACGGTGCCGTCGGCGTTGACGCCGGTCAGGTCGAGTCCGAGCCGCAGTTGGGCGGCACGGCACTCGTCGGGTGGCTGCGCGAGGATGCCAAGACGCCCGGCGAGGGTGTTGCCAGGGTCGGAGACAACGGTGAAGGCAAAGCCGTGCTTCTGCTGCATGGCGAGTGACCCGTCCGGCTTCTGCGGGCTGATCGCGACGAGCTTGATGCCGCGGTCGGTCAGCTGCGGAAACAACTGGTCCTGGTAGGCCGATAGGGCGATGTTGCTGAACGGGGACCAGTTGCCCCGGTAGAAGACCAGGACCGACGGGGCCCGCCCGGTCGCGGCGTACAGCGTCGTGGCCGTTCCATGTATGTCGAGCAGCTCCGCGTCGGGCAGGATGGTTCCGTCCGTAGGAGGACGGTCGGTTTCCTGGCCAGACAGGCCACCTTTCCGTGCGCCGCGGCGGGCCGTTCCCAGCTGCAGGGCAAGCGCCGTGGCGGACAGCAGGAACAGTGCTCCGGTCACGGCGAGCCAGTGCCAGAGGTAGGGGTCCAGCGGCAGGGTCGTCGAGGCCGGGAAACGGGTCGGCAGGCGAAAGATCAGCGGGAACCAGATGAGCAGCAGCACGCCGGACAGCACGGCCGGGACGCGGAGGTAGTTGATCCACGGCCCGGCGGGCAGGTTCAGCGGGCGGTGCCTGAAGACCGCCACGACCGATAGGTCGGCCAGCGTGTACAGCGGCATCAGGAGCAGGTCGTGGCCGATGACCGCGGCGACGAACCACACGGCGATACCAACGGCGTTGACCGGCAGCAGTTCGACCGCGGCGTATCCGGCGAGCGCAAAGGAGCCGATCATAGCGAGCAGGTGGAGCGGGCTGGCACCGTACCAGCGCAGTAGCCGGGACACGTTAACTCCGAAAGGTCAGGCTGGTGACCCACTTGGTGTTGTGCACGCCGGGGTTGGCGGGCACGATCACCCGGGCCGGGTAGCCGTGGTTGGGCGAGAGGTCCGCGCCGTTGACCCGCAGGGCCAGCAGTGAGTCCGGGTCCATGATCTGCCCTGCGGACAGGGCCGCCTGGCTGAACGCGCCGCCGCGCTGCAGGGACTGCACCAGGACGCTCGCCGGGCGGGTGACGCCGGCCAGCCGGGCGAGGTCGCGCAGCCGGACACCGCTCCAGGCCTGATTGTCGGTGGACCACCCCTCGACGCACGCGATCGGCAGGCTGGCGGTGTGCTGTTCCACGCGGAGCAAGGCGTCCCGGGACAGCACGACCGGCGCGTGGCCAGTGTGGCTGTCGTTCTTGAGCGTCAGCCGCCAGGCTGCGCCGGTCTCTGACTCCTTGATCCCTACGCTGGCTGCGGTCCGGTTGACCTGGAAGTCGCCGGGCCCGCCGCTGGCGTCCTGGCCGTGCGGGGCGAGCAGCGCGGTCCGCCGCAGCGGGCCGCCCAGTGACTGGCCCACGGCCAGGATCGCGATGAGGGCCGAGCCGGCGCCGGCCAACGCGAGGATGCCGCGCCGGGAGATCGTCGGTTCGGCGGGCTCCAGGGGGGCCAGGTACCCGGCGTCCGGCGGCTCCGGGCGCATCCGGGCGAGGCCGGAGCGTAGTTCCCCGATCAGGCTGCGGCTGCGCAGCGCCCGGATCATGACGGGCAGCTTGATGGTCACGTGGACGACGAAGCCCGCGGTGAACACCCAGGCGCCGTAGAAGTGCAGCGGGTAGAAGGATCCGGGGAACTTGTACCACGTCTGAATGTCCAAGATCCCGGTGATGAACTCGAACACCGCCCCGCCGACGAGCAGGAACAGCGAGAGCCGTTCCAGGGCGTGAGCGGGCGAGCGCAGTGGTGGCCATTCGAACAGCTTCGGCAGCACCGACCACAGCTTGAACAGCAGGATCGGCACCAAGATCAGCCCCAGGGTGACGTGGACGCCCTGGTTGAGCCGGTAGAGCCAGATGGGATGGGTGGGCCAGGAGAACAGGTAGAAGCCGAGCAGCCCCTTGCCCCGGGTCTCGTCATTGATTGGGCTGAGGTCAGGGTTGTAGGCCGCGTAGGAAAGTAGGCCGGTGGCAAACACCACGGGGATGGAGACCAGCAGCACCAGGCCGAACATCGAGGTCAGCCACGGGCCGCGAACCGGACTGCGCCAAAACGACCGGCGGAACGGCCCGGGAGGTGGAGTAGCCAGGCGCGACCTCAGCAACGACTTCAGGCGCGATCTCACGAGCGAGCCTCCTTAACGGCTCCGTCAAGAAGACCAACCACGGCCTGGCAGGAGCCGCCTCCTCGGGGGAGCCATACCGAGGCGGGGCGGGTGTCGACCCCCGCGACCGGGCGGAACAGGGCGGCCGGGACCCCGGCCAGCAGCAGCTGCGGGCACCGGCGGTAGTACTGGTCGAGCGAGGGGGGATACCCCAGCGGCAGCCCGGGGCCATCGGTGATGATCGCGCTGAACCGGTGGGCGGTGACCGCGGCCGCGGCACTGCGCCGGAAGCTCGCGATCGCGGTCTGATCGGTGGCCCGCAGCACGTCGTGCGCCGCGTCCTCGTGCGCGGTCGGAGTCATTCCGGCCAGCACGCTCAGCCCGGGGTCTGCCGGGACCGCAATGGTCCCGCCGAGTGCTCGCATGCCCGCTATCAGCTGCTGGCCGGCAGCCCGGTCAGCGCGGGTGGGAATCGCCTGGGACGGGTGGAAGCCAGTCAGCAGGAAGGCCGACTGGGCCAGGACCAGCACACCCGATGCCGAGGCGGCCCACCAGGCCGATCCGCTGCCCAGGGCCAGGCCGGCCAGCAGTGCCACGGCGAGGTACGCGGGCAGGACGTCGTTGATGCCGCCGCCGCGGTGAACCAGGGCGGCGTAGCCCTCGAGCGCCAGCGCGGCGCAGCCTGCGAGCAGCACGGGGGGCACCCGTCGCGCCCCGACCAGGGCGGCGCACGCGGCGATGCCCATCGTGGACAGCAGGGCCGTCCAGAACCAGCCGAAGCCGCTGCCGCTCAGCGAGTGCTGGGCCATCAGCTCGAAGCCGTAGTAGAAGTACCAGCCGCCGGTGGTAAGCGCGAGCACGAGCGTGCTGATGCCGAGCACCGCGGCTCCGGTCAGCGCGGCGACGCAGGCGAGCCGCCGGCGCGGGCCCGCGATCAGGACGGCGATCACCGCGACCCCCTCGGCCAACGCGGTCTGCTTGGTGAGGGCCGCGGCGGCCAGCAGCACCCCGACGGCGATGGCGCCGCGCGTGCCTCGCATCCACCGGGCGGCGTACAGGCCGCCCATGCTGAGCGCGAGGAAAAGCGAGTCGACCCGGCCGACGTCGAACCACGTGTCCGTGGCCAGGTAGGTCGCGGCGAACACGCCCACGGCGCCGATCCCGGCGGCAATGCTCCCCGTTTCGCGCTGAACCAGGCGGCCCAGCAGGGCGAAGCAGGCCAGCGAGGACAGCAGCGACACCAGCCGGAGCGGGAAGTAGGAGACGCCGAGCAGGCGGGCCGCCGCGGCCGACACGGCGAAGTAGAGCGGCGGGTAGCCATCAGGGACGTACCCAGCGGTCGGGGCCGGATACAGCGACTGGCCGGACAGGATGCGGTGGACCTCGACCAGCGAGTTGCCTTCGAGCCATTCGAGGGCAAACGGGTAGGTCAGCCGGCTCAGCGCGATGTAAAGGTAGGCACAGATCGCGACGAGGCCAGCCAGCGCCGCGGCCAGCTGCGCGACGCGCGGCGCACGCTGCCGCCAACGCAGCCTGGCCGGAGCTGGCCGGGCTGCGCTGGGCGGACGTGACTTGATGTCCGGACTGCTAAAGGTCACGTTGTGTATTACATGTGTGCGCCCCGTAAGACGGCAATGAATTTCCGCCTTACAAACCAAAGAATTGCCGCGTGCCTTACAAACTGAGGAATTTCCGCCTGGCAAACTGGTGATAAATCCCGGTTCCAGCGGATCGCCGGAATTGACCGTACATAGACTCGGAGAATGCGAGTACTAGTGACCGGCGGTGCAGGTTTTATCGGATCCCACGTGGTCGAGGCGCTGGCGCGCGCAGGCCATGAGGTAAGGGTGCTTGACGCGCTGCTGCCGTGTGTCCACCCCGGCGGCATTCCCCCGTTTTCCGGTGATCCCGGCTTCGAGTTCGTGCATGGCGACGTCCGTGATGCGCAGACGGTCGGCGATGCGCTGCGCGGCGTCAGCGCGGTCTGCCACCTGGCGGCGATGGTCGGGCTGGGCGTCGACTTCGGCGACGCGCCCCTGTACGCCGGCTGTAATGACCTGGGGACGGCGGTTCTGCTCGCCGCGATGGCCCGGGCGGGAGTCGGCCGGCTTGTGCTGGCCTCGTCCATGGTCGTGTACGGCGAGGGCGCCTACTCGTGCGCCGAGCACGGGTTTACCGCGACGCCGCCGCCGCGACATGCCGCAGACCTCGACGCGGGCAGGTTCGAGCCATGCTGCGAGCGCTGCGGCGAGCCTCTGTCATCGGAGCTGGTACCCGAGGAGACACCGCTCGCGCCGCGCAACGTCTACGCCGCGACCAAGGTCGCGCAGGAGCACCTCACCGGCTCCTGGGCCCGGGCGACAGCGGGTCAGGCGGTGGCGCTGCGCTATCACAACGCGTATGGCCCGGGGATGCCGCGCGATACGCCGTACGCGGGGGTGGCGTCGTTCTTCCGCTCGGCCCTGGCGGCCGGCCGCGCACCGCGGGTCTTCGAGGACGGAGCACAGCGGCGGGACTTCGTCCACGTCCGCGACATCGCCGACGCTACCGTCGCCACGGTTGAGGCGCTCACCAGCACAGGTGTCCCCGGCGGGCCGGGCGCTCTGCGCGCCTACAACGTGGGCAGTGGCACCCCGCGCACCGTGGGTCAGCTGGCATCGGCGCTAGCCGACGCCTATGGCGGCCCCAGTCCCGAGATCACCGGCGAGTACCGGCTCGGCGACGTCCGGCATGTCACCGCATCCAGCGCGCGCATCTGGCGGGAACTGCGGTGGCGCGCAGCCGTGCCGTTCGCCGAGGGGGTCGCGGAGTTCGCCGCAGAACCAGCCGGCCGCGTGCCGACCTGACGGCCAGGCGATTCAGGAGCAGGCGGGCAACCTCATCTCAAAGCAGCAGCCGACCTCGGTGTTCACGACGCGAACGCTGCCCTGGTGGGCTTCCACGACCCCGCGCACGATCGCGAGGCCCAGACCGGCGCCGCTGTCGGGGGCGGGGCTGCGAGCGTCGGTGCCGCGCCAGGCCAGGTCGAATACATAAGGAAGGTCGGTTTCCGGGATGCCGCCGCAGCTGTCGGCCACCGCCAGCAGGGCGTTCCCGTCTTCGGCCCTGGCTTCGACATGCACCTGCCCGCCCGGCGGGGTGTGCCGGATGGCATTGGCCAGCAGGTTGGTGAGCGCGCGGGACAGCTCGCGCGGGTCGGCACGGACGGCGAGCTGCCTGGCCGCGCGGCCATCCAGCAGTACACCGCGCTCCTGGGCCAGCGCCTCTGTGCTCGCGAGCACGTCGCTGACCAGGTCATCCAGGCCAATCTGATCTGACGACAGCTGCAGGGTGCCCGAATGGATGCGGGACAGCTCGAACAGGTCATCGACCATGGTCGCCAGCCGTTCAGCCTCGGCCCGTATCTGCTTGTGGTAGCGCGGTGGATCGGCGGCCAGGCCGTCCTCCAGCGCCTCGGCCATCGCGCGCAGTCCGGCCAACGGGGTGCGCAGGTCATGGGAGACCCAGGCCACCAGCTGCCGCCGGGCCTGCTCGAGCGCTCGCTCCCGCGCGCGGGATTTCGCGAGCTTGGCGCTGGTGTCCGTCAGTTCCCGGGACAAGGCCGCGAAGTCCGCCGCCAAGGGCCGCATCGGAGGCCGGAACTGGCCCGTTCCGTCGCCGAGCGACCGCGCTGCCTGCCGCAGGGCCGCGCTGCCCGACTCGACCTGCCGCCCGAGCAGCCAGCTGAAGGTGAACGCCACGATCCCGCCCACGACGCAGACCATCACCACGACGCCGAGATCGTGCTGGGAAAGGAACATCGCCTCGGCGCTACCGAGCGTGCCGGCCACGATTGCGAGCACAGGCACGGCTGCGCTGACCTGGATGGACAGGCGGAGCGACGCCTGGCGCAGCAGCCGGACGACACCCATTCCGGCCAGGCCCACGCCAGCCGTGCAGCCCGCCGCGATCAGGACGATCTGGAGCTGGGCGTTCATACCAGGTTCGCCTCCCAGCGGTATCCGACGCCCCAGACCGTCTGGAGCTGAGCCGGGGAGGCGGGCTCCTGCTCGACTTTGTCGCGCAGCCGGCGTACGTACACGGTAATGGTCGACAGGTCGCCGAACGACCAGCCCCATACCTGCTCAAGCAGCTCAGCACGGGTGAACGCCCGGCCAGGATGGGAGACGAAGAAGGCGAGCAAGTCAAACTCACGCACGGGCAAGTCCAGTTCCCGGCTGGCGCTGCGGGCGCGCCGGGCCGCCACGTCGACCTCCAGCCGTCCCGAGCGCACGGGCTGCGGCGTAGCCGCAGCCGCCGCGCCGACCGTGCGGGCCCGGCGGAGAACGGCCTGCACGCGCAGGGTCAGCTCCCGCGGGCTGAACGGCTTGGTCACGTAGTCGTCGGCGCCGCTTTCCAGCCCCAGCACGCGGTCACTCTCCTCGCCCAGCGCGGTCAGCATGATCACCGGCAGTGGCTCCTGCGCGTCCTGCCCTTCACGCAGGCGCCGGCACACCTCCAGGCCGCTGATTCCGGGCAGCATCAGGTCGAGGACGACCAGATCGGGCCGCCACGTCGAGGCGATCTCCAGTGCGGTGAGCCCGTCCACCGCGTGCCGGGGGTCAAGCCCGGCGTAGCGCAGGTAGTCCACAACGACCTCCGCCACGGTCAGGTCATCTTCCACAACGAGAATGCGTGCGTCCACGAGCCGAGTCTAAGAACGTCCGACCACATAAGGAACAGCCAGGCGCTTATTTCATTATTAAAGGAAGATATTTCTCCGGATTGTCATAAATTCCTTGCCGGGACATGAAGCAGGCGCGCCGGGCTCCGGAAGATTGCGTTCCTCATTTTGTAAGACCCTTCAGCAAACGTCGGGCCCGGTCTGTAATACGGTCGCTACCGTGATCGTTGACGTAATCTTGCCGTGCCTGAACGAGGCTCCGGCATTGCCGTGGATTCTCGACAAGGTGCCAGCCAATTTCCGGCCGATTGTCGTCGACAACTGCTCAACCGACGGGTCGGGAGAGATCGCGCGGTCGCTCGGCGCGACGGTCGTGCCCGAACCAACCCCAGGCTTCGGCGCAGCCGCCCAGGCCGGCCTGCTGGCGGCGACCAGCAACCTGGTGTGCTTCTGCGACTGCGACGGCAGCCTTGACCCGCGGCAGTTTCCTCTCCTAATCCGGCCGCTGCTAGCGGGCCAGGCCGATATGGTGCTCGGCCGCCGCCGTACGCAGCAGCGGAACGCCTGGCCGCTGCCAGCGCGGCTGGCCAACTGGGAACTGGCCCGGCGGGTCCGCCGCCGTACCGGACTGAGGATCCGTGACTTGGGACCGATGCGGGCGGCAGGCCGGGAGGCACTGCTCGGCCTGAACCTCGCCGACCGGCGGTTCGGATACCCGCTGGAGATGGTCATGAACGCGGCGGCCGCCGGCTGGCGCGTGTCTGAGGTTGAGGTGACCTACCTGCCACGCATTGGAAAATCCAAGGTGACGGGCACCGTCGGAGGCTGCATACGCACCGTGCGGGACATGAGTCAGGTACTCGCCCGGTGACCGTCCCGGGGCCGGAATCGGCTACCACCCTGCTCGTCCTGGCCAAGCAGCCAGTTCCCGGCCGGGTCAAGACCCGGCTGGTGCCGCCGTGCACGCACGAGCAGGCCGCCGCACTGGCCGAGGCCGCGCTGGCCGACACGCTGCGCACCGTGCTTACGGTGCCAGCCCGGCGGCGGCTCCTGGTGCTGGACGGCAAGCCAGGCCCATGGCTGCCCCCCGGGTTCGACATCGTGCCGCAGTGCGGCGGCCCGCTCGACGAACGCCTCGCTGCAGCCTTCGCTGCCGTTCGCGGCCCGGCGCTGCTCATCGGCATGGACACGCCGCAGGTGGCCCCAGGCCTGCTCACCGTGGACTGGCAGGAGGCCGACGCCGTGTTCGGCCCGGCCGCCGATGGCGGGTTCTGGGCGCTCGGCCTGCGCGTGCCGGATCCCGCCCTCCTGCGCGGTGTCCCCATGTCGACCGCGAGCACCGGAGTCATCCAGCGGTCTCGGCTGCTCGCGGCCGGGCTGCGCGTCGCCGACCTGCCGCAGCTTCGCGACGCAGACACGGCGGCCGATGCCCTGGCTGTCGCCCGCCAGGCGCCGCGCAGCCGCTTCGCGGCGCGGGTACGGGAACTCGCCGCAGTCCTGAGCGGGGCCGAAAGCGTCCTCGGGGAGACAGCATGATGGCCGGGGCGATCGCCCTGTACGAGGAGGCCCTGTACGAGGAGGCGCTGCGTGAACGGGCCACGGTACTGGCGCTGCGGACAACTGACGGCCGCGCGCTGCCCCTCCAGATATCCCGGTGGTGCGGGCCGCCCGATGCCGCTGACGACGAACTGCTCCGGCATTGCCGGGGTCCAGTCCTGGATGTGGGCTGTGGCCCTGGACGGCTGACGGTGGCCCTGACCGAGCGGGGAATTCCGGCGCTGGGCGTGGACATCTCGCGGGCCGCGGTGGCCCGGGTGCGCCAAGCGGGGGCGCGCGCCCTGCACCGCTCGGTGTTCGATTCGCTGCCCGGGCAGGGCTGCTGGGCTACCGTGCTGCTCGCGGACGGCAATATCGGCATCGGCGGCCTGCCTGCCCGGCTGCTCTACCGCTGCGCCCAGTTGCTGGCACCGGGTGGCCAGCTCCTGGTCGAAGCAGACCCCGGTGACGTCGATGAGCAGCTGACCGCATACCTCGAACACCCCGATGGCCGGTGCGGCCCGGATTTCCCCTGGGCCCTCATGGGCACGGTTGCCTTGCTGCAGGCCGTGACCGACGCCGGCCTGCACGTCACCGGGCAATGGCAACACCAGGGCCGCGCGTTCGTCTGTGCGGCCAGGCGATTGGAGGGGGTTCCTGACCTGCGTTGCTGATGGCGGCGTCACCTGCGGTGCGCCGGACTATCCGGCGGCTGGTTCGGGGAGGGCCAGTTCGGCGGCGGCCAGTCCCACCTGGCGCATTGATTCGCGGGCGGCCAGCGCGGCCGCGGTGGCCTGGGTGGTGAGGCCGCTGATCTCGGTGACGGCGTGTTCGTCGGCGGCGGTGCGGGCGACCAGGCCCAGGTAACGGTCGTTCATGTCCGAGATCCGCAGCGCGTCGGCCAGGTCGCGGAACGCGGACCAGGCCGCGACGACCTCGGCGGCGTAATGCTCCAGCGCGGCGACCCTGGACTCGATCGCCTGCTGGGCCAGTTGCAGGGCCCGCTGCTGCGGCCCGAGGACAGAATCGGTCAACGGCCCGGCGCTGGAGGCCGCATTGAACTCGTGCTCGGCCCGCAGGTCGGTGATGTCACGCAGGGCCAGCGCGATCTGCCACTCGTGCCACCGCAGCGCCGGTTCGGCCAGGATGTCCGGCGGCTGCACCTCTTCGTCCACGACCGGATCGAGGGCGGACCCGATGGCGACCTGGGCGCGAATCAGCAGCCCGCGGCTGACCCGGTCCAGCGCGGAGGGCACCACGACCTGGTCGCGCTGGCGGAGCTGGTACAGCGGCTCCGGCAGGCCCATCGGGTCGCTGGCCAGGCTGCGGCGGATCAGGCGCCGGCGTTGGCGGCGGCGCAGCTCCGGGCTGGCCACCGGCATGACCTCCCACGACGGATCGTCCAGCATCATCCGCCTCCTAGAACGCGCTTCCCACCCGACCCGCGCTCAGTGTCGCACCGCCGCCCATCGAGCCGCCACCATCATCGTCGGCCCGGGCCCGGCTGGCCCTCACGCTCTGACCCAGGCCAGGATCCGGTCGTTCACGGCCGCCGGCTTCTCGACCTGGAGAAAGTGGCCGGCGTCGGCCACCACCTCCATTCTTGACCCGGGCGCGAGGTGAAGCGCAGCGTCCTGGACGAGCGCGACGTCGATACAGCCGTCACGACCGCCGTGCAGGTAGAGCGTGGGTCGCGGTCCGCAGCGGGCCAGCGCCTGCTCCTGCGCTGCGCAGGCGCCATCGGTGTCGAAGCCGGAGAGCCCGGGTTCGGGGGCCCGGTAGTAGCCGATGGCCGCGGCCAGGGCTACTACCCGGTGCAGTACCCCCGCTTCAGCGGCGGCTAGCGCCGCCTCCGGTTCCTCCGAACTCAGGAGCCCAGGTAGCGCAGGACGGCCAGGACCCGGCGGTGGTCGGTGTCCGAGGGAGGCAGGCCGAGCTTGCTGAAGATGTTGGCCACGTGCTTTTCGATCGCACGCTCGGAGACGACCAGGGTGGCGGCGATGGCGCCGTTGGTGCGGCCTTCGGCCATCAGCGTGAGCACCTCGCGCTCCCGGGCGGTCAGGGCGGCCAGCCCGTCGGCTTGGCGGCTGGCCCCGAACAGCTGGGTGACCACTTCCGGGTCCAGGGCCGTGCCGCCCGCCGCCACCCGGGCCAGCGCCTCGACGAACTCGCTGACGTCGGCCACGCGGTCCTTGAGCAGATAGCCGACCCCGGCCGCGCCGCCGCCGGAGGCCCCGCCGAGCAGGTCGGCCGTGTAACGGGTCTCGATGTACTGGGAGAACACCAGGACCCCGGTCTGGGGATGGTCACGGCGGATGGTGATCGCGGCGCGCAGGCCCTCATCGGTGAAGCCGGGTGGCATCCGCACGTCGACCACGGTGACGTCCGGCCGGTGCTCGTTCACCGCGGCCAGCAGGTCGGCGGCGTTGCCGACGGCGGCGACCACCTCGTGGCCGCGATCGGCCAGGATCTCGGCCAGGCCCGCGCGGACCACGGCCGAGTCTTCGGCGATCACGATCTGCATCGCAACTCCGGTTCGGCCCGGCGCGGGCCAGCAGGACGCGGGTCAGCAGGGCGCGGCCCAGTCAGGCGCGGCACGGTCAGGCCCGGGACGGTAGCTCGACGGTGACCACGGTAGGACCGTAGCGCGGGCTGGTGAGCTGCAGCCTGCCGTCCACGGTCCGGACCCGCTCGGCCAGCCCGGCCAGGCCGCCACGGGCCTCGACCCGGGCGCCCCCGCAGCCGTCGTCGCTGACCCGCACCCGCAGCCGTCCGGCCCCGTTCACCACCTCCAGCGTGGTCCGCCGGGCGCCACTGTGCTTGGCCACGTTGGCCAGCAGCTCGGCCGCGCAGAAGTAGGCGATGGTCTCGATCGCGGCCGACGGGCGCTCGGGCAGGTCGGTGACCAGCTCGACCGGGACGCCGCTGCGCGCGGCCAGGGTGGTGAGCGCGGTGCCGAGCCCTTGATCCAGGACCGAAGGGTGGATGCCGCGGGCCAATTCGCGCAGTTCGACGATGGCCTCCTTGGCCCCGCGGTGGGCCGCCTCCACCAGTTCCAGGGTCCGGGCCAGATCCGCCGGCCCGGTCCCGGTGACCGCGCCGGCCAGCTTCTCCTGGGCCAGGCCCAGCTTCATCGCGACCGCCACCAGCTGGGCCTGCGGTCCGTCGTGCAGGTCACGCTCGATCCGGCGCAGCCGCGCGGCCGCGTCGTCCACCACGTGGTCCCGGGACTGCTCCAGCTCATGCACCCGCTGCACGGTGTGCTGCTGGATGTAGTAGGCGATCCAGAAGATCAGCAGCGACCCGGCCAGCGGCACCAGCCCGATCCAGTAGAAACCGTAGGCGAACAGCAGGATCGTCAGGATCATGTTCCAGATGCCGGCCACCATGCGGAAAGCCATCCAGGCGTGCGGGTGGCGGTACTCCCACGACCTGATCAGCAGCCGCTCGAGGATGGGTCGCGGCGCAGGGCCGTGACCCGCCGGCAAAGATGGCATGGTCAGCTAACCCTGGACCTTTACCCTGGTCCAGATGGCGTAGGCGGCCCAGAAGATCACGGGCGACGCCAGGAGTGGCAGCAGCCCGAGCCAGTAGCCGTAGGACAGCATCAGGATGCCCAGGAACAGGTTCCAGCTGCCGCCGATCAGGCGGAGAACCAGCCAGCGGCGCGGGTGGCGGTAGTCCCGCCGCCTGATCAGGAGCCGCTCAAGAATGGGTCGCGGTGGAGGCGTGCTGTAAGCCGATGCGAACATGGGGATTGCCCCTTTGACCTGCGGTGCCGGCCCTTCCGGTCACCTGCATCTCCATGCTCGCCGCCGCCGGACGTCAGATCCACCGTGCCGACACCCGAACCCGGGGTACGGCTGGCACGAACGCTCAGGCGCTGATGTCGGCCAGCCCGGGCTGCTCCGGGCCGTGCGGTATGTCGAAGGTGTCCTCGCCGGTGCGCAGCAGCCGCAGGATCACGCCGGCCACGTAGTCGGGGCTGTGGGCCACCATGCCCGGCCGCGGCGAGGCGCCGAGGGTGAACATGCCGTCGCCGAACTCGGTCGCGGTGATCGAGGGCAGCAGGAGCGAGACGGCGATGCCGTCACGGGCCAGTTCCTGGCGCATGACCTCGCTGAGCATGTTGACCGCGGCCTTGGTCGAGGCATAGGCGCCCACGCCGACCGCGACCCGCCGGGTGGTCCCGGAGCTGATGTTCACGATCCGGCCGAACCCCTGCTCCCGCATGGCCGGCAGCACCGCCTGCGTCACCGCCAGCAGGCCGACCACGTTCAGCTGCAGGATCCGGCCGAACTCGGCCACGTCGACCTGGTCCAGCGGCCCGTGCAGGCTGGCGCCGGCGTTGTTGACCAGCCCGTCGATCCGCTGGTAGCGGTCCAGGGCCGCGGTCACCAGCTCGTTCACCTGCGCCGGGTCGGTCACGTCGGTCGGCACGGCCAGCGCCCCGCCGAGTTCCTCGCTCAGCGCGGCCAGCCGGTCGGCCCGGCGCGCGGCCAGCACCGGGTAGGCCCCGGCCGCGTGCAGCAGGCGTGCGGTGGACGCGCCCATGCCGGACGACGCCCCGGTGACGATTACCGTCTTGCCCGCCAGCTCGATGAGATCGCTCATGGGCCACGTATACCAGCGTTGGCTACGGTCAGGTCATGAACCTCGCCGAGGCCTGGGAACGCGCTGTCCGGGCACGGGCTCGCCGTCACGGCGTTGCGCGAATACGGGGACCGGGCGATTCCCTGGCTGCTGGCCCTGCGAGCCGAAAACAAGCCACGCCGAGCTGACCCCCGCGCCGGACCAGCCAGAGGTGGCCTGGGCGAAAATGCGTCGCCGATCGCTGGGTGGCTGTCTAGCGTGAGCCTTCGTGCGGGATCTACCCGAAGGCGTCAGCGAGCGCGAGCTGGAGCGGGCGCTGACCAGAGGCTGGGACATCCACCCCGCGACCATGACCTACGCGCCCGTCGGGGCGGGCAGCTACCACTGGGTGGTGGAGGACGCACGGGGCCGCCGCTGGTTCGTGAACGTCGATGACCTGGACGACAAGGGGTGGCTGGGGCCTACCCGGCGGGCCGCTTTCGCCGGCCTGCGGATGGCCCTGGACACCGCCTGCGCGGTGCGTGACCAGGCCGGACTCGGGTTCGTAGCGGCGCCGGTGCCAGCCGTGAACGGGGAGACGGTGGCACCTGTTAATTCTAGATATGCCGTCGCCGTATACCCGTACATCCTCGGTGTGACCGGAGAATTCGGTCAGCCGCTTCCGGCCCGGGCGCGGGCCGACCTGGTGGACAAGCTGGCCGCTCTGCACCAGGTGGCGCCCACGTCGCCGGTGCCGGTGGCCGATACCCAGCTCTCGCTGCGGGACGGCCTGGAGGCCGCGCTCGGCCAGCTGGACCGGCCCTGGACTGGCGGCCCGTTCTCCGAGACGACCCGGTTGCTTCTAGCCCGCGGGGCCGGGCCGATCCGGGACCTGCTGGCCCGGTTCGACCGGCTGGCCACCCAGCTGGCCGCCGCGCCGGATCGGGTCATCACCCATGGCGAACCGCACCCGGCCAACCTCATGGTCACCGACAGTGGCCCGTTGCTGATCGACTGGGACACCGTGGGCCTGGCCCGGCCCGAACGTGACCTGTGGTGGGTCATCGGCGACCCCGGGGATCCCGCCGGCACCAGCGATGAAGGCCGCCGCTACACCGAGGCCACCGGGCGGGCCATCGACCCGGACGCGCTCAGCTTCTACCGGATCCGCTGGACGCTGGACGACCTGGCCGACTTCACCCAGCAGCTGCGCGCCGGTCACGCCGACACCGAGGACGCCCGTGCGGCGTGGCAGGCCCTGACAGACACGGTGGCCGACGCTGCTCGGGAGACCGCCACCGGCCGCTAAGCCGGTGGCCACTGGCCCAGGGGGCGGCCGATCTCCCACTCGTGGCCGAACGGGTCGATGATCCGCCCCAGTCGCCAGCCGTGTTCGTCGGATACCGGGGCGGTCGCCACCGCCCCGGCCGCCAGGGCGCGGGCGAACACCCCGTCGGGATCGTCGACCACGAGCAGGGTCCGGCCGGTCCCACCCCCGAGCGCCGCCGGGTTGAAGCGCTTGGCGTCCGGGTCGGCCGCCGAGACCCAGAACGCAGCGTCATCGACGGCGAGCTGGGCCACGATGTCCTCGCCGTCGCCGACCTGGTGCAGCACGGTGGCGCCGAACGCCTCTTGGTAGAAGGCGACGGCCGCGGCGGGACGATCGACCCAGAACTCGGGCTGGAGACCAGTCATAACCGGTACCGTACCGCCGCTCAGCCCGCGGTCTCCCCGGCGATGGCCCGGCCCGCCTGGCGGCCCGAGAACAGGCAGCCGCCCAGGAACGTCCCCTCCAGCGACCGGTAACCGTGCACCCCGCCGCCGCCGAAACCGGCCACCTCGCCTGCCGCGTACAGGCCGGGGACCGGCTCGGCCGCGTTCCCGGGGCCAGCCGGAGCCGACAGCACCCGCCCGGCCAGGTCGGTCTGCAGGCCGCCCAGGGTCTTGCGGGTCAAGATGTTCAGCCGCACCGCGATCAGCGGGCCGGCCGCGGGGTCCAGGATCTTGTGCGGCGACGCGGTCCGCACGATCCGGTCGCCGAGCGAGCGGCGCGCGTTACGGATGGCCATGACCTGCGCGTCCTTGCCGAACGAGTTGTCCAGCTCGCGGTCGCGGGCCACGATCTGCCGCTCCAGCTCGGCCAGGTCGATGAGCGGTGCCGCGGTCAGCTTGTTCATGCCCCGCACCAGCTCGGGCAGGGTGCCGGCCACCACGAAGTCGGCGCCGTGCTCCTTGAACGCCTCCACCGGGGCTGGGGCCCCGGCCCGGGCCCGGCCGATCAAGCCCCTGACGTCCTTGCCGGTCAGGTCGGGGTTCTGCTCCGAGCCGGAGAGCGCGAACTCCTTCTCGATGATCTGCTGGGTGAGCACGAACCAGGAGTAGTCGTAGCCGGACTGGCCGATGGCCCGCAGCGTGCTCAGCGTGTCGAAGCCGGGGAAGTTCGGCGCCGGGAACCGCCGGCCGCGGGCGTCGAACCACAGCGAGGACGGCCCGGGCAGGACGCGGATGCCGTGCCGCGCCCAGATCGGGTCCCAGTTCTGGATGCCCTCGGTGTAGTGCCACATCCGGTCGGGGTTGACGATCCGGCCGCCGGCCCGTTCGGTGATGGCCAGCATCCGCCCGTCCACGTAGTCGGGCACCCCGGAGATCATCCGCTCCGGGGCCGGCCCCAGGCGGGCGGGCCAGTTCTGCCGGACCAGCTCGTGGTTGGCGCCGATGCCGCCCGAGGTGACCAGGACCACCGGCGCGTGCCGCTCGAACTGGCCGGTCTCGGTGCGCGAGCTGCGGTGGCCGCGGGCGGCCGAGCTTGGTTCCAGGATCGCGCCGCGCACGCCGTCCACGGCGCCGTTGGTCACGGTCAGCTCGTCCACCCGGTGCCGGAAGCCGAACTGGACCCGGCCCTGCGACGCGGCCGCGCGGACCCGGCGGGCGAACGGGGCGACCAACGCGGGGCCGGTGCCCCAGGTGACGTGGAACCGGGGCACCGAGTTGCCGTGCCCGTCGGCCAGCTGGCCGCCCCGCTCGGCCCAGAACACCAGCGGCAGCCAGCGCAGGCCGAGGCCGTGCAGCCAGGGCCGCTTCTCACCGGCGGCGAAGTCCAGGTACGCCTGGGCCCACCGGTAGGCCCAGTAGTCCTGGCCCGCCGGGTCGTCGATGCCGCGGTCGAAGCCGGCGCTGCCCAGCCAGTCCTGCCGGGCCAGCTCGAACGAGTCCTTGATGCCGGTGCGGCGCTGCTCGGGCGAGCCGACCAGGAACAATCCGCCGAACGACCAGAACGCCTGGCCGCCCAGGTTGACCGCCGGTTCCTGGTCCAGCAGCAGCACCCGCCGGCCGGCGTCGGCCAGTTCCGCGGTCGCGACCAGGCCCGCCAGCCCGGCGCCCACCACGATGACGTCGCTGTCGGCCATGCCTGCCCGCCTCCCGGTCGCGCGTCCCTACTCGCATTATTTGTTACCGGCGAGTAATCCGCCAGTGCTTCCCGGTCACCCGCCGCCCCACTCGCGGGCCCGGGCGCCCGGGCCGAATTGACTGGCGCGGACGGCGGGCGCCGGGCAGACTCGGCCCGTGTCACGCTTCGAGGATCTGCTGGCCGAAGGCGAGTCCGTGCCCGTCGAAGGCTGGGACTTCTCCTGGTTCGCGGGCTCGGAAGCGGGGAGCACGCACCCCCGGGCCACCGAGGGGCGGCCGCCCTGGGGT
>CAXUJF010000039.1:0-20507 GCA_964250865.1 uncultured Streptosporangiaceae bacterium | reverse complement strand
TCATCGACAAGCTGCCCGAGCCGCCCAGCCCGGCCGCCGCCCGCGGCACGCTGGGGCACGCGGTGCTGGAGCGGCTGTTCGACCAGCCCGCGGCGCAGCGGACGCCGGAGGTGGCCCACGCCCTGGTCCAGCCGGAGTGGGACCGGCTGCGGGCGGCCGAGCCCGAGCTGGCCACGCTGTTCTCCGGCCCGGACGACCTGGCGGCCTGGCTGCGCGACGCGGACGGCGCCGTGGACAGCTACTTCCGGCTGGAGGACCCGCGGCGCCTGGAGCCCGCGGACCGGGAGCTGTACGTCGAGGCGCTGCTGGAGTCCGGGCTGCGGCTGCGCGGCTACATCGACCGGCTGGATGTGGCCCCGGCGGGCCAGATCCGGGTGGTGGACTACAAGACCGGCAAGGCCCCGCCGCCGGACTTCGAGGCGCGGGCCCTGTTCCAGATGAAGTTCTACGCGCTGGTGCTGTGGCGGGCGCGGGGCACGATCCCGCGCCTGCTGCAGCTGATGTACCTGGGCGACGGCCAGGTCGTCAGGTACGCGCCGGACGAGGTCGACCTGCTGGCCACCGAGCGCAAGGTCAAGGCGCTGTGGGCCGCCATCGAGCGGGCCCGGACCGAGGGCGACTGGCGGCCGCGTCCGAGTCGGCTGTGCGACTGGTGTGCGCACAAGGCACTCTGCCCCGCGTTCGGCGGCACCCCGCCCCCGCTGCCCGCCGTCCCGGCTGATCAGGACTCAGCCGGGGACGACGGGCCGGTGGACGACCTGGGCTAGCAGACGGCCCGGATCAACTGGCGGCCCGGATCAACTAGCGGCCCGGATCAACTGGCCGCGGGCGCGCTGGCCGCGGCCGCGCGGTCCGGAGCTTCCTCCGGGAAGTGGCAGGCCACCTGGTGCCCCGGGGTCAGCTCGGCCAGCGGCGGTTCCTCGGTGGCGCAGATCTCCTGGGCCTTCCAGCACCGGGTGTGGAAGCGGCAGGCCTGGGGCGGGTTCAGCGGGCTCGGCACGTCGCCGGTCAGCCGGATCCGCTGCCGACGCTGGCGCTGGTCACGGTCGTGGGCCCGGGTCGGCTTGGGCACCGGCACGGCGGACAGCAGCGCCACCGTGTACGGGTGCCGGGGCCGGGCGTACAGGTCGTCCCGGTCGGCCACCTCGACCAGCTTACCCAGGTACATGACGGCCACCTGGTCGCTGATGTGCCGGACCACGGACAGGTCGTGCGCGATCACCACGTAGGTCAGGCCCAGCTCGTTCTGCAGGTCCTCGAGCAGGTTGATGACCTGGGCCTGAATGGAGACGTCGAGCGCGGAGACCGGCTCGTCGGCCACGATCAGCTTGGGCCGCAACGCCAGGGTGCGGGCGATGCCGATGCGCTGGCGCTGGCCGCCCGAAAACTCGTGCGGGTACCGGTTGTAGTGCTCGGGGCTCAGGCCGACCAGGCTCAGCAGCTCCTGGACTTCCTCCTTGATGGAACGGTCGGTGGTCACGTGCTGCAGGCGCAGCGGCGCCCCGACGATCGAGCCCACCGTGTGCCGCGGGTTGAGCGAGGAGTAGGGGTCCTGGAAGATCATCTGGATCTCACGCCGGAGCGGGCGCATCGCGCCCACCCCCAGGTGCGAGATGTCGGTGCCGTCGAACTCGATCTTCCCCCCGGTCGGCTCGTCCAGCCGGGTCAGCAGCCGCCCGGTCGTGGTCTTGCCGCAGCCGGACTCACCGACCAGGCCGAGGGTCTGGCCCTGGGGCACGACGAAGTCGATGCCGTCCACGGCCTGCACGGCGCCGATCTTGCGGCGGAAGACGACCCCCCGGGTCACCGGGAAGTGCCGGGTCAGGCCGGTCACCCGGAGCAGGTCACCGGTGGTGGCGGTGGTACCGCCGCCCGAGCCGGAGGGGCCGCTGGGCCCGGTCTGTGACGGTGCGCTCATCTGGCCAGCTCCCTCAACTTTGCGGCCCTCACGCCGTCACCTCGGACTGAGCCTGCTGGATGCGTTCCCAGGCTGCCTGCCGCTGGCTGGTCGTCAGGTGGCAGGCCACCTGGTGACCCGGCTGGATCTCGCGCAGCTCTGGTACCTCGGTATCGGCCCGGCCGCCGGTCTCGTGGGCGTAGGCGCAGCGCGGGTGGAACGCGCAGCCCTCCGGCACCCGGATCAGGCTGGGCGGCGTCCCCGGGATCGGCAGCAGCCGCTCGGTTCGCTCCAGGTCGATGCGGGGCATCGAGGCCAGCAGGCCCCAGGCGTAGGGGTGGGCCGGCCGTTCGAACACGTCCTCGGCGCTGCCGTACTCCACCGCCTTGCCCGCGTACATGACCATGATGTCGTCGGCCAGCTCGGCCACCACCCCCAGGTCGTGGGTGATGATGATGACCGCGGAGTCGAACTCCTGCTGCAGGTCCAGGATCAGATCCAGGATCTGGGCCTGCACGGTGACATCCAGGGCCGTGGTGGGCTCGTCGGCGATGAGCAGCTCGGGGTTGCAGGACAGGGCCATCGCGATCATGGCCCGCTGGCGCATGCCACCCGAGAACTGGTGCGGATAATCGTCGACCCGGGAGCCCGGCTGCGGGATGCCGACCCGGCCGAGCAGGTCGACGGCGCGCTTGCGGGCCACGCTGCGCGACACGTCGTTGTGCACCCGGTAGGCCTCGATGATCTGGTGGCCCACCGTGTAGTACGGGTGCAGCGCGGACAGCGGATCCTGGAAGATCATGGACACTTGGCTGCCGCGCAGCTTGCGCACCTCGTCCGGGTCGATGCCGACCAGCTGCCGGCCGCTCAGCCAGATCTCGCCGCTGATCTGCGCGTTCTTACCCTGCAGGCCCATGATGGTCAGGCTGGACACGGTCTTGCCCGAGCCGGACTCCCCGACGATGCCGAGAGTGCGGCCCTTGTCCAGGTTGTAGGAGACCCCGTCGACCGCCTTGACCAGGCCGTCATCGGTCGGGAAGTGGACCCGCAGATCCCGGATTTCGAGAAGTTCGCGATCGGGCATCAGTAACGCACCCGCGGGTCGATGACGGCGTAAAGGATATCTACCACCAGGTTGGCGATGACGATGAAGAACGAGGACAGCAGGACCACCCCCATGATCTCCGGGAAGTCCTGATTCTGGATGGCCTGGTAGGTGAACAAGCCCAGGCCGTGCAGCGAGAAGGTGACCTCGGTGATGATCGCGCCGCCGATGAGCAGGCCCAGGTCGATGCCGAAGATCGTGGTGATCGGGGTCAGCGCGGCGCGCAGGCCGTGCTTGACCACCACCGTGCGCTCGGGCAGGCCCTTGGCTCGCGCGGTGCGGATGTAGTCCTCCGACATGGTCTCCAGCATGGTCGACCGGGTCAGCCGGGCGTACAGCGCCGCGTACAGGAAGGCCAGCGTGATCCAGGGCAGTACCAGGTTCCGGGCCCAGAACAGCGGGTTGCTGGTGAGGTTCACGTACTGCACGTTCGGGAACAGCGACCACTTGTAGCTGAACAGCTCCAGGGCGATCAGGCCGGTGAAGAAGATCGGCAGCGAGACGCCGGCCAGCGCGACCGCCATCGAGAACCGGTCGAAGAAGGTGCCACGGCGCAGCGCCGAGATGACGCCGATGGTGACCCCGCCCACCAGCCACAGCACCGAAGCACCGATGGCCAGCGAGAGCGTGACCGGTAGCGCGCTGGTCATCTGCGGCCAGACCGGCTGCTGGCTACGGAACGAGTAACCGAAGCACGGCGGCGGGCAGTAGGTGACGTTCGTTCCGGAGTTGTAGTGGGTGCCGACCACGATGGCCTTGACGAACCGGCCGTACTGCAGATAGAGCGGCGCGTTCAGGCCCAGCTTCTGCTCGATCTGGAGGATGGCGGCCCGGGTCGGGTTGCGGCCCACGTACTGCGTGGCCAGCTCGTAGGCGTTCTGGCCGGCCAGCCGCGGGATGAGAAAGAAGATGGCGAAGGTAATCAGGCTGACCACCAGGAGCAAGAAGATCGTGGTGAACAGCCGCCGGATGATGAAAGCGATCACTGAGCCTCACCCCGTCGATGGCAGCGGCACGGGTGCCGGCCGGATAGCGGCCGGGCACCCATGACTTCATGTCGCTGCGTCCGTGCTACGACTTGCTGGTCGTGCCGAGCACGGCGTAGTTGTACATGCCCCACTGCGGCTGGACGTAGACGTTGGTCAGGTCCGGGCCGCGGTAGATCAGCGACTTGGCGTAGACCTCGGGCAGGATGGCCGCGTCCTTCATGACCTGCTGGTCAACCTGGCCCCAGATCGCATCCCGGGCACTGCCGGTCGCGGTGTTCGACTGAGTGAACAGCTTGTTGATCACCGGGTCGTTGAGCTCGGAGATGTTGGTGTTACCGGCCGGGACAATGGTGTTGCCGTTGACGAGTTCGTCCAGCATGCCGTTGCCGTTCGGCCAGTCAGCGGCCCAGCCGCCGATGTTCAGGCCCAGGTCGTGCGAGTGGACGTACTTGGGCACACCGGCGAAGTCGCTGTAGTAGCTGCCGGACGGGTAGCCGTGCAGCTGCAGCTTGATGCCGACCCGGCCCAGCGAGGACTGCAGAGCCTGAGCGGCCTGGACCTCCTTGGGCCGGTCACTGCGGTAAGCCATGCCGGTGGTGAAGCCGTTCGGCTGACCGCAGGCCTTGAGCGCGGCCTTGGCCTTGGTCAGGTCACCGGACGGTTGGGTCGTGGCGTTGTACAGGTCGAACTTCTTGTAGCCGACCTGGTCCGGGATCAGCGTGGTGCTGGCGATGGCGCCACCGGCCACCGGGCCGCCGTAAGCGGTCTGCAGCTCGGTCTTGTTGGCCGCGTACTCGACCGCCTCGCGGCAGTTGAGGTTGTTCAGCGGCGCGACCTGGGTGCTGATGTAGACGAACCACAGGAAGCCGGCCAGCGGGTCGTCAGCCTGCTGCTTGAGCGAGTTACTGGCCAGGACCTTGGCCCGGGCCGCCGCCTGCACGCCGGTGCCCTGCGCGTCGACCTGGATGTCCCCGGCCAGCAGCCGGTTGTCGAGGTCGTTGGCGTTGACGTTCAGGTCGATGACGATCTTGCTGGGCAGCTGCTTGGCCTGCGTGTCCCAGGACGGGTTCCACTTGGGGTTGCGCACCAGCGTGGCCTGCTTGTTCAGCGAGTAGCTCTGGAACATGTACGGGCCGGTGGACTGGACGTGCAGCTGGTAGTTGGACCCGGTGTCCTTGGCCTGCGGCACCGGCGCGGTGTTCGAGAACGCCACCACGTAGTTGAAGTCCGGGTACGGCTGGGCCAGGTGGAACACGATCGTGTTCTTGTCCGGGGTGACGATCGAGCTCAGGCCGCCCGCGGACTTGTCCTTGTACGGCCCGGGGTAGCTGCTGCCGCCCTTGAGCAGGACCGAGTAGTAGCTGGGCCCGTTGGGCAGTACCGTCCGGTCGAACGTCCGTTCGACCGCGTACTTGACGTCGGCCGAGGTGACCGGCGTGCCGTCCTGGTAGGTGACACCCTGCTTCAGGTGGTAGGTCCAGGTCAGGCCGTTGTCGCTGACCTGGCCCAGGCTGGTGGCCAGGCCGGGGACGATCTGGTCGCCACAGGTGCCGGGGCACGACTTGTAGGTGACCAGCGGCGTGGCGTACAGCCGGTTGAAGTTCAGCACCCAGGCGTAGTAGGTGTTGCCAGGGTCGAAGGAGTCAGGGACGCTGCTCTCCGCGTAGGTGATGGTCCCGCCCTTCTGGCTGGACGGGTTCACCGCCTTGGTGACGCCGGTGTTGTAGGCGGCGCTGGAGGACGAACCGCCCCCCGACCCCGAGCCGCCGCTACTGCCACCACAGGCCGCGATCGCGAACGCCATCGCGGCGCTCACTGCGGCCAGCCCAAATTTTGCTGGTCTCTTCACTGCCGAGCCGCCTCCGTTTTGTGGTGATTGAGGAACGTACTGGTCGTTCGGCTACCGGTTGCTTCTCGGATCCAGGGCATCGCGGAGGCCGTCGCCGAACAGGTTGAAGGCCATGACGGTGATGAAGATCGCCAGGCCCGGAATGATCATGAACATTGGGTCGATCGAGTAAAAACCGTTACTCACGGCGTCGGCCAGCATGCCACCCCAGCTCGGGGTGGGCGGGATCAGGCCGACGCCCAGATAGTCCAGGGACGCCTCGAACAAGATGTTGGTCGGGATCAGCAGCGTCGCGTAGACCAGGATTGGCGCGACCAGATTGGGCAGCAGCTCGCGGAACAGAATGTACGGCGAGCGCGCGCCCATGCTGCGCGCCGCATCGACGAATTCGCGCTCGCGCAGGGACAGGATCTGCCCGCGCACGATCCGGCCCATATAGGGCCAGGCGAAAAAGCCGATGACGAAAATAAGCAGAACGACGCGGAGCCCGTCGCCGGAAAGGCCGAACGCGGTATTCGGGATCACGCCCACCAGGGCGATGGCGAAAACCAGCAGCGGGAAAGCCAGGAACACGTCCATGGACCGGGCGATGAAGGCATCCACCCAGCCACCGAAATACCCGGCGACGATGCCGAAAAAGACCCCGAGGACCACGGCCAGGGCGGTGGCGAGGAAACCGATCAGCAGCGAGTACCGGGCCCCGTTGACCACCCGGGCCAGCATGTCACGGCCGGTGACAGGCTCAACACCAAGCGGATGGGCCAGGCTGATGCCGCCGAGCGGGCCATTCGGCCGGCTGAAGGTGGGATTGATCAGGCCGGAATGGTAAGTGTCCGGGTTCTGCACCAGATACGGGCCGACGATGGCTACGAGCACGAGCAGCAGAACAATAATGCCGCCCGCCATGGCAATCTTGTCATGCCTGAACCGAACCCAGGCGATACGGCCTGGCGACCGGCCTTCGATCGCTTTTCCGCCCTCGGCGGGTACGCCGGGATCAGGAACAGGTCCTCCGGATCCTTGCGGGACATCGACGGGAACGGCCATAACGAGCGTTTCTCCTGATCCCTGGGCCGCAGCGGAACGGCCAGCCGCCCGTCGGAACGGCAGCTAGCCCCAGGCGGCCATGCGCTAGAACGAGATTCCGTGAATTGCCGGGAAAACGCCAGTCCCCCGGCCCTCTCGTGCCTTAATCGTGACGGAATCAGGACCAGGCTGTCACGCCGAAACTATTGAAGTGATCATCGTCACCCGCGTCGGGCCCGCCGGCGCACCCCGGCGCAAAGTCCTCGGCCGCCAGCGTCGAGGGGCGGAAGATCTCCTCAGTTGATGCCGCGACGACGGAGGATCTCCTCCACCTCGCGCATGTCGTCGTCGGCCGGTTTGCCCTTGGATTTGGCCGACTTGGCCGGGCGGGAGCGGCTGGGCTCGAGCTCCTGGCGGCGGGCGCCGTTGGCGCTGCCGTTGGCACCGGCCTGCTCGGGCACGGCCGGGCGCGGGGTGCCGGACTCGGTGGCCGCGCCGGGTTCACCGGCCGCGGCGGCCTTCCTGGCCTGCTTACGGCGGCGCTTGAGTGGCGCGGAGACGAAGAACAGCACGCCGGCCAGCGCGGCTACGCCGACACCGGACCAGACCTTGGGTGACAGCACCAGGTGCGCGGCGAAGTTGCCGATCGCGGTGCCGATCTTCCAGAACATCTCGATGGAGCCGGTCAGGTACGCGGCCAGCGGCAGCAGTGACCACGCCGCCCCCCGCAGCCCGGAACCGAGTCCTCGCCTGCGCCAGGCGAACCAGCTGGCCACCAGCCCGAGGCCGGTCAGCCCGGCACAGAGCGGTAGCCATGCGATCGAGTTGTAAGTCGACATCTGCCCACCTTGACGTCGAAAGCTTCCGGGGCGGCCCCTACTGCCCCTCCCCCATCGTTACACAGCCTGGAGACCGGATGAACCGCCCAGGCGGGTGCCCTTCGGCCCACGCCGCCCGGAGCCAGGCCATGTCGGCGCCGCGCAGGGACGGCCGGACCAGGCGGCCGGGGCGCGGCTCGATCCCGCCCAGGGTGGGCACTGCGACCACGAAGCAGCCGGCCGCCTCGGCCGCGGTCACGCCGGTGATCGAGTCCTCCAGCACCACACTCTGGCTCGGGGGCACGCCGAGGCGGCTGGTCGCGAGCAGGTACGGCTCGGGGTCCGGCTTGCCCCGGCGGACATCGCTGCCGGTCACCATGACCGGGAACCGCAGGCCGGTCCGGGCCAGCACCGCGTCCACGAACCGGCGCTGGGAGGACGTGACCAGTGCGTACGGCAGCCCGGACGCCGCCACGTCGGCGACCAGGGCCGCGGCGCCGGGCATGATCGTGACCCCGCGATCGAGCACCTTGGCCACGATGCCGCCGATCATCCACTCGCCGACCTCGGCCGGGTCGGCGCTTACCTGGGCCCGGTCCATGAAGTAGCGCACCGACCGGTCCAGCGAGCTGCCGAGCAGGGCCTCCTGGTCAGCCGGGGTCCAGCTGCCGCCGAGCCGGGTCATCACCTCGGTCTCGACTTCGAACCAGAGCGGCTCGGAGTCGATGAGCAGGCCGTCCATGTCGAACAGCACCGCCCGTAGGGACTCGTCATCAACGGGCTGAGTTGCGGGGTCTGTCACGTGCTGAAGTATTTCGCCTCGGGGTGATGGACCACGAGCGCGTCGGTGGACTGCTCGGGAACAAGCTGCATCTCTTCGGTGAGCTCGACCCCGATCTCCTCGGGCCGCAGCAGCCGCGCCACCTTGGCCCGGTCGGCCAGGTCCGGGCAGGCCGGATAGCCGAACGAGTACCGGGCGCCGCGGAAGCCGAGCCGGAAGAAGTCCTCAATGTTGCCCGAGTCCTGGTCCCCGATGCCGAGCTCGCGCCGGACCCTGGTGTGCCAGTACTCGGCCAGCGCCTCGGTCAGCTGGACGGACAGGCCGTGCAGCTCCAGGTAGTCCCGGTAGGAGTTCTTGGCGAACAGCTCGCCGGTGACCTCGCTGACCCGGCTGCCCATCGTGGCCAGCTGCAAGGCGACCACGTCGGTGCGGCCGGACTCGCGAGAGGCGAAGAAGTCGGCCAGGCACAGCCGGCGGTCGCGCCGCTGCCGCGGGAACGTGAACCGCTCCCGCTCCTTGCCGTCTTCGTCCAGGATGACCAGGTCGTTGCCCTCGCTGACGCAGGGGAAGTAGCCGTAGACCACGGCGGGCTCCAGCAGGCCCTCGGTCCGGGCCCGGTCCAGCCACATGCGCAACCGCGGCCGGCCGTGCTCCTCGACGAGTTCCTCGTAGGTCGTCCCGTCCGCGCCGCGCGACGGCTTCAGCCCCCACTGGCCCATGAACGTGGCCCGCTCGTCCAGGTAGGGCACGTACTCGGGCAGCGCGATCCCGGTCACGGCCCGGGTGCCCCAGAACGGCGGCTCAGGCAGCTCCTTGAGCTCGGCCACGTCGGACCGGGCCGAGCTGGCGTCCACGCCACCGCCGGTGTCCAGGGCCCGCAGCGGCCGATTGACCTTCCGGGTCCGGCGCTCGGGCAGGCGGGCGCCTTCGTCGCCGCGCTTGACCGCCATCACCGCGTCCATCAGCCGCAGGCCCTCGAACGCATCGCGCGCGTAGCGCACCTCACCGTCGAACAGCGCGGCCAGGTCCTGCTCGACGTAGGCGCGGGTGAGCGCGGCCCCGCCCAGCAGCACCGGCCACCGGCCTGACATGCCGCGCGAGTTCAGCTCGGCCAGGTTGTCCCGCATCACCACGGTCGACTTGACCAGCAGGCCGGACATGCCGATGGCGTCGGCGTTGTGCTCGTCGGCCGCGGTGATGATGGCCGAGATCGGCTGCTTGATGCCGATGTTGACCACGTCGTAGCCGTTGTTGGACAAGATGATGTCGACCAGGTTCTTGCCGATGTCGTGCACGTCACCCTTGACCGTGGCCAGCACGATCCGGCCCTTGCCGTCATCGTTGGTCCGCTCCATGTGCGGCTCGAGGTAGCCGACCGCGCCCTTCATGACCTCGGCCGAGGCCAGTACGAACGGCAGCTGCATCTGGCCCGACCCGAACAGCTCGCCGACCGTCTTCATGCCGTCCAGCAGGACGTCGTTGACGATCTCGAGCGCGGGCCGCTGGGTCAGGCCCTCGTCCAGGTCGGCTTCGAGCCCGTTCCGCTCGCCGTCGATGATGCGGCGCTTGAGCCGCTCCCACAGCGGCAGCCGGGCCAGCTCGGCGGCGCGGCTCTCCTTGACCGCCGCCATGTCCACGCCCTCGAACAATTCGAGGAACCGGCTCAGCGGGTCGTAGTCCGGCCGGCGCCGGTCGTAGACCAGGTCCAGGGCGACCTGCCGCTGCTCGTCCGGGATCCGGTTGACCGGCATGATCCGGGAGGCGTGCACGATGGCCGAGTCCAGCCCGGCCCGGACGCACTCGGCCAGGAAGACCGAGTTCAGCACGGCCCGGGCGGCCGGCTTGAGGCCGAATGAGACGTTGGAGACGCCCAGCGTGGTCTGCACCTCGGGGTAGCGCCGCTTGAGCTGGGCGATGGCCTCGATGGTCTCGATCGCGTCCCGCCGGGTCTCCTCCTGGCCGGTGGCGATGGGGAAGGTCAGGGTGTCCACGATGATGTCGGACAGCCGCATGCCCCAGTTGCCGGTCAGGTCCTCGATCAGCCGGGTGGCCACGGCCATCTTCCAGTCGGCGGTACGGGCCTGGCCCTGTTCGTCGATGGTGAGGGCGATGACCGCGGCGCCGTGCTCGCGCACCAGCGGCATCATCTTGGCGATGCGGGAGTCTGGGCCGTCGCCGTCCTCGTAGTTGACCGAGTTGACCACGGCGCGGCCACCGAGCAGCTCCAGGCCGGCCTGGATGACCGGTGGTTCGGTCGAGTCCAGCACCAGCGGCAGGGTGGCCGCGGTGGCGAACCGGCCGGCGATCTCCTTCATGTCGGCCACGCCGTCCCGGCCGACGTAGTCCACGCAGACGTCGAGCAGGTGCGCGCCGTCGCGGGTCTGGGCCCGGGCGATCTGCACGCACTCGTCCCACTTCTCGGCCGCCATGGCTTCGCGGAACGCCTTGGAGCCGTTGGCGTTGGTGCGCTCACCGATGGCCAGGAACGTGGTGTCCTGCTGGAACGGCACGTGCGTGTACAGCGAGGCCACACCCGGCTCGGGCCGCGGCCGCCGCCCGGTCAGCTCACGGCCGCCGACCCGGTCCACCACCGCGGCGATGTGCTCCGGGGTCGTGCCGCAGCAGCCGCCGACCAGCGACAGGCCGAACTCGCTGGTGAACCGCTCGTGCGCGTCGGCCAGCTGGGTCGCGCTGAGCGGATAGCGGGCACCGTTGGAGGTCAGCTCGGGCAGGCCCGCGTTGGGCATGCAGGACAGCGGCACCCGGGCGTGCGCGGCCAGGTAGCGCAGGTGCTCGCTCATCTCCGCGGGACCGGTGGCGCAGTTGAGCCCGATGGCGTCGACCCCGAGCGGCTCCAGCGCGGTCAGCGCGGCCCCGATCTCGCTGCCGAGCAGCATGGTGCCGGTGGTCTCGATCGTGACGTGCGCGACCAGCACCGCGTCCGAGCCCGCCGCGGCGATGGCCCGCCGGGCCCCGATGATCGCGGCCTTGGTCTGCAGCAGGTCCTGGCAGGTCTCCACGATGAGTGAGTCCGCGCCCCCGCGCAGCAGGCCGGCCGCGTTCTCCTGGTAGGCGTCGCGCAGGAGCGCGAACGTGACGTGGCCGAGGGTCGGCAGCTTGGTCCCGGGCCCGATGGAGCCAAGCACCCAGCGCGGCTGTCCCGGTGCGGAGTGCGCGTCCGCGGCCTCCCGGGCGATGCGGGCCCCAGCCTCGGACAGCTCGCCGATCCGGTCCGAGATGTCGTACTCGCCCAGGTTGGCCCAGTTGGCGCCGAACGTGTTGGTCGTCACGCAGTCGGCGCCGGCCTCGAAGTAAGCGTCGTGCACGGACCGGACGATGTCAGGCCGGGTCACGTTGAGGATCTCGTTGCAGCCTTCGTGGCCGTCGAAGTCGTCCAGGGTGGCATCGCTGGCTTGCAGCATGGTGCCCATGGCCCCATCGGCCACGACCACCCGGCTGGCCAGCGCAGACCGCAGCGTGCCCCCGGCATCACTCTTTGTTATCTCTTTCACAGGCGCGCTCATCGTTTTCAGTGTACGGATGTGTCGATGTGAGTGCACGGATGCACGATCTTATGACCCCTTACGGGGGCGTAGAAATACCGTCCTGGCTAACGTGGGCGGCGCGGCTTCCGGCTCATGATGATGCCAGGGTCGTCGGCCACGTAGGCTGGAGCCACTAGCCAGTACTCGGCTGAGTCGATTTGGGAGGAGGGGGGAGCCATCGAGTTTGATCGGCTGGGAAAGCTCAAGTCGCCCGTCGCCATAGCCGCCTTCGAAGGCTGGAACGACGCCGGAGAGGCCGCCAGTGGTGTCATCAGCCATCTGGGGATCGCGTGGCAGGCGACGCCGATCGCCGCCATAGAGCCCGATGACTTCTACGACTTCCAGGTCACACGGCCGGTGGTCGAGATCAATGGTGGCCAGATCGAACGGCTGGTCTGGCCGACCACCCGGCTGTCGGTGGCTCACGCCCAGGCGCCGGAGCCGGCCGCCGCGGACGGTGCGGTCACCGGCGGGCTTCCGGTGGGCAGCGACGAGGGCGACGCGATCGCCGTCCCTGGTACCGGGCTGGACAAGGACATCGTGCTGGTGCACGGGATCGAGCCCAACATGCGCTGGCGGGCGTTCACCAGCGAGCTGGTCCAGGGCCTGACCGAACTGGGCGTGGAGTCCGTCATCCTGCTCGGCGCGCTACTGGCCGACGCGCCGCACACCCGGCCCGTGCCGGTGTCGGTCGGCGCCTCCGACCCGAAGCTGTCGGCCAACGTGACCGCGCCGTTCTCGGACTACAAGGGCCCGACCGGCATCCTGGGCGTGGTGCAGCACTCACTGGCCCAGGCCGGCATCCCGGCGGTGTCGCTGTGGGCGTCGGTGCCGCACTACGTGGCCACCCCGCCGAACCCCAAGGCCACTCTGGCCCTGCTGCGGGGCGTGGAGGACATCCTGGACGCGCCGCTGCCCCTGGCCGACCTGGCCGAGGAGGCACGGGCCTGGGAGCGCGGGGTCGACGAGCTCGCTCAGCAGGACTCCGAGGTCGCAGAGTACGTGCGGACGCTGGAAGAAGCCAAGGACGCCACCGACCTGCCCCAGGCCAGCGGGGACGCAATCGCCCGCGAGTTCGAGCGGTACCTGCGCCGTCGCGGCCGCCGCGGCGAGCCGGGCGGCCTGTAGTTTCTGAAAACAAAACCGGGGCGCCCAATCGAATTGGGCGCCCCGGTTTTTGCTGACTCAGTGCAGGCGGACCCGCGGGTCGAGCACCGCGTACAGCGCGTCGACCACGATGTTCGCGGCCACGACCGCGGCCGCGGCGATGATGACCACGCCGATGACGACCGGCAGATCCTGCTGGCCGATAGCCTGCACGGCGGTGAAGCCGAGCCCGGGCATGCCGAACACGTACTCGGTGATGATGGCCCCGCCGAGCAGCACGCCGACGTCGATGCCGTACTGGGTGACGACGGGGGTGAGGGCGGCGCGCAGCGCGTGCCGGAAGATCACCCGGCGTTCCGGCATGCCCTTGGCCCGGGCGGTGCGGATGTAGTCCTCACCCAGGACGTCGAGCATAGAGCCGCGGGTCAGCCGGGTGTAGGTCGCCGCTGACACCAGCGACAGCGTGACCCACGGCAACACCAGGCCGCGGAACCACTGCCACGGGTTGGTGGTGATCGAGGTGAAGCCGGAGCCTGGGAAGGCGTGGATGCCGTGGATGGTCAGCTCGTAGTAGAACACCAGCAACAGCAGCAGGCCGAGCACGAACGTCGGCATCGAGTAGAAGAACAGCGCCAGGCCAGTGAAGAGGCGGTCCATCAGGGACCGGGATCGGACCGCGGACAGCACGCCGGTCAGCACGCCGATGATGATCCACAGGATGGCCGAGCCGATGACCAGCGACAGCGTAATGGGAAAGGCACTGGCGATGATCGAGTTGACCGACTCCTGATGGTAGAAGGAATAGCCCAGGTTGCCGTGCAGCAGCAGCCACAGGAAGTGGCCGTACTGCACGTAGAACGGCCGGTCGAGCAGCAGCCGGTGCGACACTTCGGCCACCACCTGCGGCGTCGCCGACTTGCCGGCCAGCGTGCGGGCCACGGCGCTGGGGCCGGGGCCGACGTAGAAGATCAGATAGACGCTGATCGTTACCAGCCACATGACCAGGATGCCCTGGAGAATGCGGCGGATCAGAAATCGTGCCACGGGAGGGCTCCTAGACGAATAGCTGGTCGCCGCGCGGGTCGAACGCGTCGCGGACGCCGTCACCGAAGATGTTGAAGGCCAGCGTGGTGATCAGCAGGGCGACGCTGGGGAACACCAGGTACCACCAGGCCCCGTACTGATACACGGTCTGGGCGTCGCTGATCATCTGGCCCCAGTCCGCGGTGGGCGGCGGGATGCCGACGCCGAGGAAGGACAGCGACGCCTCGGTGACGATCGACAGCGGGATCAGCAGGGTGGAGTACACGATGATCGGCGCGAGCACATTGGGCAGAATGTCGACGAACATGATCCGCCACGGACCGGCGCCCAGCGCCCGGGCCGCCTCCACGAACTCACGCTCCTTGAGCGACAGCACCTGGCCGCGGACGATGCGGCCGACTGACGCCCAGCCGAACAGGCCGATGACGATGATGACCACCGCCAGGCCGGCTCCGATGATCGTGACCAGGGAGATGGCGAACAGCAGGAACGGGATGGCCAGCAGCCAGTCCATGAGCCGGGCCAGCAGGGTGTCGGTGGTGCCGCCGAAGTAGCCGGCGATCAGCCCGACCACCGCGCCCACCACTACGGTCAGGAGCGTGGCGAGTACGCCGACGATGAGCGATATGCGGGCACCGTAGGCGATCCGCACCATGATGTCCCGGCCCAGGTTATCGGTGCCGAGCAGGAACGAGCCGCTGGGCCCCTTGGGCTGGCCGATCGCGGTCAGGCCGGTCGACTGGAACTGCTGGTTGGGTCCGTGGCCGACCGCGGCCGCGATCACCGGCGCGAAGATGGCGACGACCACGACCAGCAGGATCACGGCGAGGGAGATCATGGCGGCGCGGTCCCGCACCAGCCGTTCCATCCCCAGCCGCCAGGGGCTGCGGCCCTCGATCTTCTTCGTGGCGGGGGGCTCAGTGGCGCCGCCGGGCGGTTCGGTCGGCGGTGGCTCGACGGAGGCAAGGCTCTGGCTCATGCTTCCTCCTTGGCGACACTGTGGGTGGCGTCCGCGGTGATCGGGCCGGGCAGGCTGACGTCGCCGCCGCCCAGGATGCCGGTCTCCACGACACGGTCCTCGGCGCTGATCGTGGGCCTGGCCAGGGAGATGTCCTCCCCGTCCGCGACCGGGAAGTGGCACTTGGTCAGGTGCTCCGGACCGTCGCCGAGCCTCGATATCAGCTCGGGCTCGGTGTCCACGCAGGTGGGCGCGGCCTTGGGGCAGCGTGGGTGGAACCGGCAGCCGGACGGCGGGGCCACCGGGGAGGGCACGTCACCGACCAGGATGATCCGTTCCCGCTGGTCGGCCTGGTCCGGGTTGGGCACCGGCACCGCCGACAGCAGGGCGTCGGTGTACGGGTGCCGCGGGTGGTGCCACAGCTCGCCGGTGGGCGCGGACTCGGAGATCTGGCCCAGGTACATGACCGACACCCGGTCGCTCACGTGCCGGACCACCGACAGGTCGTGGGCGATAAAAATGTAGGTGAGCCCGAATTCCTTCTGCAGGTCGGCCAGCAGGTTGATGATCTGCGCCTGAATCGACACGTCCAGCGCGGACACGGGCTCGTCGCAGATCACCAGCTTGGGCCGGAAGGCCAGGGCGCGGGCCACGCCGATGCGCTGGCGCTGACCGCCGGAGAACTCGGCCGGGAACCGGTTGTAGTGCTCGGGGTTGAGCCCGACCAGTTCCATGACCTCCTGGACCCGCTTCTTGCGGTCCGCACCGTCGGCGATGCCGTGGATCGCGAACGGGTCCCCGATGATCGACCCGACCCGGCGGCGCGGGTTCAGCGAGCCGTACGGGTCCTGGAAAATCATTTGCATATCCCGCCGGAACGGGCGCATCCTTCGACGGGACAAGGTGCTGATGTCCTGGCCGTCGAAGGTGATCTTGCCGGAGGTGATGTCGTAGAGCCGCATGATGCAGCGGGCCAGGGTGGACTTACCGCAGCCGGTCTCGCCGACCAGCCCCAGGGTCTGCCCGCGGCGGACCTCCAGGCTGACGTTCTCGACCGCGTGCACGAAGTCCTTCTGCCGCTGGAACAGCGACTGCGAAGCGACCGGGAAGTACTTGACCAGGTTCTCCACCCGGAGCAGGACGTCGCCGTCGCTGCCGGAACTCTCCGTGGCCGGGACGGCCGTGGTTACGGGCTGGTTGGTCATGCTTCCCCTCCGGCTGTGTCCGCGCCCGCCAGGGCGGCCTCCGCCGGGGCGGGCAGTGCGTGCCCGATGACGTCCTTGCGGCGGGCGTTGCGGGCCGTCATGTCGTGCGGCAGCCAGCAGGCGGACAGATGAGTCACGTCGCCGCCGACCGGGGCCAGCTCGGGCACGTCGGTCCGGCAGCGGTCCATGACGTACGGGCAGCGCGGATGGAACGGGCACCCGGACGGCAGGTTGATCAGGCTGGGGGGCTGGCCCGCGATGGGCAGCAGCCGCTCCCGCTCGTCGCCGTAGGCCGGCAGCGACTGCAGCAGGCCCTCGGTGTACGGGTGGTGGTTCTCGTAGAAGATCGTCCGCCGGTCGGCCCGCTCCATGACGGCGCCGGCGTACATCACGATCACGTCGTCAGCGAAGTCGGCGATGACGCCGAGGTCGTGAGTGATCATGATGATGGCGGTGCCGAACTCTTCCTGCAGCGTCTTCATGACCCGGAGGACCTGAGCCTGCACGGTTACGTCGAGCGCGGTGGTGGGCTCGTCCGCGACGAGTAGCTTCGGGTTGAGCGCCATGGCCATCGCGATCATGGCCCGCTGCCGCATGCCGCCGGAGAACTGGTGCGGATAGTCGTCGACCCGGCGGTCCGGCTGGGGGATGCCGACCAGCCGGAGCAGGTCGACGGCCCGGCTGTGGGCCTGGGCCTTGGAGACGCTCTTGTCGTGCTGGCGGATCATCTCCCCGATCTGCCAGCCGACCTTGTAGTAGGGGTGCAGGCTGGACAGCGGGTCCTGGAAGATCATGCCGACCTCGGCCCCGCGGACCTGCTGCAGGTCGTGGGCGCCCATGGTGAGCAGGTCACGGCCCTCGAACAGCGCGGTGCCGCTGACCCGGGCCCCGCGCACGAGGCCCATGATGGTCTGGGTCGACACGCTCTTGCCTGAGCCGGACTCGCCGACGATACCGAGGGTCTTCCCGGTGTCGACGTCGAACGAGAGCCCGCGGACGGCCTGCAGGATGCCGTCCGGCGTGCGAAATGCGACACGGAGGTCGTTAACCTCAAGGAGCGCCACGCGCTACCTACCTACCCTTCACACAAGGACACTGGTTACGTGCAGTGCTGCGGTGTTGCCTCACTTGCTGATGAATGTAACCCCCAGCGAGTTTCCCCGAAACCCTGACCGTGGCAGCCGGGCCGGATCCGTCCAGGCTGGGCACGCGAGGTCGCCCGCGTGCCCAGCCTGATCCGGGACTTACCGGCTAGCTACCGGGCGTGCTGAGCCACACGTTGGTCGGGTCGAAGGCCTGCAGCGCCGGCACGTAGATCGCGTTGTGCACGTAACTGGCGTGGTAGAGCGGCTGCAGCGGCTGGGTGATCGGGTAGAACGGGGCGTCCTTCATGACGTCCTGGTCCGCCTGGGCCCAGATGCTCGCGGCCGCCGACTGGCTGCTGGCCGAGGCGCCCTGGGCGACCAGCGCGGTGACCGCCGGGTTGTTGTAGAACCCGAAGTTGCTGCCAATGGGCGGGTAAGCCGCCGAGCCGCCGTACAGCGGGCTGAAGAACGACAGCGCGGCGTCGCCGTACCAGTCCGGGCCCCAGCCCGAGACCGCGATGTCCCACACGCCCCGGTGGGCCACGCTCGGCACCTCGAGGTACTTCGTGTAGAAGTCCGCGTTGGGCACGCCGAGCAGCTTGACCTTCACGCCGATCTTGGCCAGGTCGGACTGCGTGGCCTGTGCGATCGCGCTGGAGATCGTGCTCGCGGGCCGGTACAGCATGGTGAGCTGCATGTTCGTCACGCCCGCCGACGCCAGCAGCTGCTTGGCCTTGGTCGGGTTGTACGGGTACGGGTTGTACCCCGTCGGGATGCCCTGCGACCCGTTGATGCCGTCGGGCAGCACGTGGGTCAGCGGCGGGTTGACCGTCGGGTTGATGACCTGGGTCAGGTGGGCCCGGTTGATCCCGTAGCTGAGCGCCTGCCGCACTGCGGTCTTGGACAGCGCGCTGCCGTTGTTCGGCGAGACCTGGTTGAAGACCAGCTGTGGGTTCGAGGAGTACTGCGGGCCCATGCTGAAGTTGTGGTTCAGGCCCTGCTTCATCTGGGCGACCAGCCCGGGCACCGACGCGATCGGCACGAAGGCGTCGAACTGCATGCCCGCGCTGGCCGTGTTGGTCTTCAGTTCCTGCAGCGCGGTCTGCTCATTCAGCGTCTCGTTGACGACGATCTTGTCCACGTAGGCCTTGCGGATCGGGTCCGAGCTGGCCTTCCAGGCCGGGTTGCGCACGAAGGCGATCTGCCGCGCCGGTGTATAACTCTGCACGGCGTACGGGCCGTCGGCGATGCTGTGCTGCTGGGACGCCGCACTGGCGGGCAGGTAGTCCAGCGACTCGACCGGGGCCGGGTTGAACGAGTCCAGCGTCAGCATGTCCGGGAAGTACGACGCCGGATGTGTCAGCTTGAACGTGAGGGTCTGGCCCGAGGCTACGGCCCCCGCGATCTGGTGCGAGCTCATGTACGACTTGATGGCGCTCGTGGTGTGGCCGGCGTTGGCGAAACCGGTGCAGAACGCCTGGTAGCCGACGATCAGCGTCTCGAAGTCGGGCAGGCCGCCGAACGGCTGCACCGGGTTACAGGACCGCATCAGCCCGCGGACGGCGTCGGCCGCGGTGACCTGGCGGGCCGGCGTTGTGTCCCACATGGCGCCGGTCCGGATCGTGATGGTGTAGGTCTTGCCGCCGTTGCTGATCACCGGGAGGGCCGTAGCCAGGTCAGGCGCGGCCTTCGTGGTCCCGCTGGCGGTCGCGGAGGCGGGGTAGGCGTACAGGCCCCGGATCCACGGGCGCTGGCCCAGGTAGCCAATCGTGTAGTAGCTGATGTTCGGGTCCATGTAGTCCACGTCACCCTGGCCCAGCATGTTCAGGGTGCCGCCCGACTTCGGACTGCCTGAGCCGGGGTTGATGCCCTGAGTGCCGGAGCTCAGGGAAGTCGAGCCACCACTCGACTTGCCCGAATTGCCGGACGACGAGCTGCTGCCGCCACAGGCGGCGACCGCCGTTGCCAGGGCTACCAGGCCGACGCCGGAAGCAAAGGCTTTAGAGCCTTTCCGCATCGACTCTCTCCTCTCCATTTTTTCGTGCTGCCCCGTGAAGTTGTCCACGGGGCGTAATGACCGGGGCCGATTCAGCCTCCGGGCGTGACGACGCGCCAGCCTCGGACGGCCGTCGCAATATCGTAGGAGCGCGTTCCATCCATTGTGAACAGCAACAATTACCCTGATGGGAATTGTGACGTGACGGTAACCATACTGGGGCAATTACGGCATACGCACGGTTAACTGGGGTTCTGTCCAGTCTGGGGTCTCACAGTAAACCCCCAGGACTCATCGTCAGTAAGGGGGCCAGGGGATGGCGGGCCAGTCCTCGGGCGGATACGGGTGGGCCCGGTGCTTGAGCAGCTTGTCGACTCGAATTGTGGTCGCCTCCAGCTCGCCCGGGCTCAGGTACTGCGACAGCTCCTGGCCCAGCTCGCCGCTGTCCAGCAGCCCGTGCAGCCGGCGCAGCGCGTCGGTCGCCCGGCGGGGCAGGCTCTTGCCGCGCCACTGCCACAGCACGGTCCGCAGCTTGTAGTCCTCGGCGAAGCAGACGCCGTGGTCACAGCCGTACAGATGGCCGCCACGCACCGGCAGCAGGTGCCCGATCTTGCGGTCGGCGTTGTTGACCACGGCGTCGAAGGTGGCCAGATCCCGCAGACCGGGATGATCGCTGCGCCGGGCCAGGTCGATCAGGTCGACCTGCGGGTCGATCTCGATCCACAGCTGGCACATGCCCGGCCCGAAGGGGCCGTCCCGCATCACCGTCGGCGGCACCACGTTCCAGCCGGAGGCGCGGGACACGACGTAGGCGGCCACTTCCCGGCCCGCCAGGGTGCCGACCGGGAAGTCCCACAGCGGCCGTTCGCCCGAGATCGGCTTGTACACGCAGGCGGCCTCGTAGTCACCGGTGCTGACCGCGCAGTACCAGGTCTCGTTGGACGCCTCAACCAATCGGCCCAGCACCTCCAGGCTGCCCTGGCTGAGCAGGTCCCGTGCGGCCTGGTCGGCTTCGGGGGTCAGGGCCCCGGAGCCCCCGTTTCCGCTGGCACTGTTGCCCGTGCCGCCGCTGCCGCACTCCCCCGGTTCCTCGGCCCGGTCC
>CAXUJF010000038.1:0-20914 GCA_964250865.1 uncultured Streptosporangiaceae bacterium | reverse complement strand
GTCCGCGGTCATGGTCTCGATGCTGTTGCGCCCGGCCACGATCGCCCCGGCCCGGCGCGGCTGGCTGCCGCTGCTGGCCGGGGTGGCCGCCGCGACGGCGGTCCGCCAGACCACCGGGGTACCGGCCTTCCTGAAGTGGCCGAACGATCTGCTGGTGGGCGAGCGCAAGCTGGCCGGCATCCTGGCCGAGCAGTCCGGCGACGCGATCGTCGTCGGCTTCGGCCTGAACGTGTCCACCACCGAGGCCGAGCTCCCGGATACCGGGCCCGGGGCGCCCGCCGCGACGTCCCTGCGGCTGGAAGGCGTCACCGGCCTGGACCGCACCGCGTTGCTGGCCGCGTTGCTGGCCGAATTCGAGCGCCGGTACCGGGCCTGGGGCCAGACCGTCCCGCCTGGCGACCCGGCGGCGAGCGGGCTGCGGGCCGCCTACCTGGAACTCTGCACCACCGTGGGCCGGGAGGTGCGGGTGGAACGGGCCGGCGGCCAATCGGCCACCGCGCGCGCCACCGGCATCGACTCCGACGGGCGGCTCGTCATTGACGGCCCGGAGGGCTCCGAAGCCGTCAGCGCGGGCGATGTCCGGCATCTACGCTGATGGCCATGGTGGTTGACGGGTGGCCGCCCGAGCCGGAACCCGGCCGCAGGCCCGAACCGGACGCTGAGCCGGAACGCAGTGTGCTGATCCTGCACCCGCACTGGAAGGTGCTGGTGGGGCCGGTCATCCTCGGCGTGCTCATCATCGCCGCGGCCGTCGCGGTGGCCGCGGTCATCCCGGCCGGCGCCCGGGCCGGCCCCGAGCGGCTGGTCGTGCTGGCCGTGGCCGTGGTCCTGCTGCTGATCGGTGTGCTCCGGCCGGTGCTGCGCTGGAAGACGACCACCTACGAGCTGACCACCGGGCGGCTGCGGGTGCGAGAGGGCATTGTCGCCCGGCGGGGCCGGGACATCCCGCTCACCCGGGTCAGCGACGTCTCATTCACCCGCAGCCTGCTCGACCGGCTGGTCGGCGCGGGCCGCCTGGTGGTCGAGTCGGCGGGCGAGCACGGCCAGATCGTGCTGACCGACATTCCGCAGGTGGAACGGGTGCAAGCCATCCTGTTCGAGCTGGTCGAAGAGGGACAGCGCGGCGACGACCGCTAGGACCGGGGCTGGCGCGGACGGGCCCGCGCAGGCTGCTCCGCGCACGCTCTACGATCAAGCTATGACGAGCGTTTTGCTCGCAGAGGACGATGAGTCCATCTCCGAGCCCCTGTCCCGCGCGCTGCGGCGTGAGGGATACCACGTCGACGTGACCGCCGACGGCCCGGCCACGCTCGAGCGTGCACTCGGCGACGGGATCGACCTGATCGTGCTGGACATCGGCCTGCCCGTGATGGACGGGCTGGAGGTCTGCCGCCGGGTCCGGGCCGAGGGCCACAGCGTCCCGGTGCTGATCCTCACCGCCCGGGCCGACGAGGTGGACACGGTGGTCGGCCTGGACGCCGGGGCCGACGACTACGTGACCAAGCCGTTCCGGCTGGCTGAGCTGCTGGCCCGGGTCCGGGCCCTGCTCCGCCGCGGCACCGCCGACAACGCGCTGGTCATGGGGGTCCGCATCGACCCCGAAGCCCGCCGGGCCTGGCACCGGGACACCGAGCTGGAGCTGACGACCAAGGAATTCGACCTGCTCTGGATCCTGTTCCGGGACGCCGGGAAGGTGATCACCCGTGAGCAGATCATGCGCGAGGTCTGGGACGCCAAGTGGTGGACGTCGACCAAGACGCTGGACATGCACATCTCCTGGCTCCGCCGCAAGCTCGGCGACGACGCGCACAGCCCCCGGTACATCACCACCGTGCGCGGGGTCGGCTTCCGGTTCGAGCGCGGCGACTGAGGGCGCGGTGACCGAAACGGCGGGGCCGGACCGGGTGGCGGGCTGACGTATGCGGCGCCGGCTCCTGCTGACCATGGTCGGCCTGACCGTCGCGGCCGTGCTGGTGGTGGGCGTGCCCACGGCGGTGGTGGCGGACCCGGACACCCAGGACCTGGTGCTCGGGCTGGGTGCCGCGGTGATCGTGGTCGCCGTCGCGGCCGCGCTGGTGCTGTCCCGCCGGTTCACCCGGCCGCTCGGGGAGCTGGCCGAGGCGGCCGATCGGCTGCGGTCCGGTGACCCCCGCCCCATCGGCCGCCGTTATGGTGTGGCCGAGCTGGACCAGGTGGCGGACGGCCTGGACAGCGCCGGCCGCCGGGTCACCAGCCTGCTCACCGCCGAGCGGGAGCTGGCCGTTGACGCGTCCCACCAGCTGCGGACGCCGCTGACCGCGCTGTCGATGCGGCTGGAAGAGGTCATCGCCGCGGCCGACGACCCGGCCGCGGTGCGCGAGGAAGCCGGGGCCGCGTTGGTGCAGGCCGAACGGCTGGCCGACGTGGTCAGCCAGCTGCTCGACCCGTCCCGCCGGGCCACCTCGGGGACGGCCTCGCTGACCGGCATCGACGCCATCATCGACCAGCAGGTGGTGGAGTGGGAGCCGGCCTTCCGCCGGTCCGGGCGCAAGCTCGTGGTCACCGGCCAGCGCGGGCTGCGGGCCCACGTCACGCCGGGCGGCCTGGCCCAGGTCCTGGCCACGCTGGTGGACAACTCCCTGATGCACGGAGCCGGCACGGTGGAGATCCGCACCTCGCAGAACACCAAGTCGGCCGTGATCGAGGTCGAGGACCAGGGCAAGGGCGTGCCGCCCGAGCTGGTGTCACGCATCTTCGAGCGCAGCGTCAGCACGCGGCCGGAAGGCACCGGCCTGGGCTTGTCGCTGGCCCGGACCATGGCCGCCGCGGACGGCGGCCGGGTGGTGCTGGTCCGCCAGCGGCCGCCGGTGTTCGCGGTGTTCCTGCCGCGCAACCCGCCGGTGTCCCGGCCGCAGCCGGTCCGCAGCGGCCCCGCCTGAGCCGGACCAGCTGTGCGGCGCAGGTCGTTATTCGGTGACCGCCACCCGTGACCGGCCCCGGTCGGTGACCGCGTGCCAGCCCAGGTAGATCACGGCGGTGATCACGAAGCCCACCTCGAACGTCAGGTCACCCGCCGAACCCACGTGCTTGGGCACGATACCGATGTACTCGGTCTGGTTCGAGAAGAAGATGATCGACACGACCACGCCGATCAGCATGGCCACCGGCCCGGCCCAGTTGGAGTACTTCGTGTCGAACAGCAGCGGCTCGAGGTCGGCCGGCGTCCGGTTGCGCCGCAGCAGCCGGTCGCAGAACATCACCGCCAGCCACGGCGCGATCCAGTAGGCGATGACCAGCAGGAAGTTGTTGTACTTGGTCGCCGCGTCATGCAACCCGGTCAGCGCGACCACGAAGCCGATCGCGCCGAAGACCACGGCCACCAGGGCCCGGCGCAAGGCCAGCGGCAGCTTGATGCCCAGTGCCACGAACGACATCGCACCGGAATAGATGTTCAGCGCGTTGGCCGAGATGCCGCCCAGGCAGATGGCCAGCAGCGTCACGTCGGCCAGCGGGGTGTTCATCAGCCCGGTGAACGCGCCGGTCGGGTTGTTGCCCAGCGCCGCGCCCGGGCTGAGCACGGTCGCGGCGGCTGCGCCCACCACCTCCAGCAGCACGCAGGACAGGAACAGGCCCAGGAACGCCCAGAAGGCCACCGCCGTCTTGCTCACGGTCGGCTTCATGTAACGGGTGTAGTCCGAGGCGTAGGGGTTCCACCCGACCGCGTAGCCGAACGAGGCGCCCAGGGTGATCAGGAACCCGCCCGGGATGGTCTTGTGCGCTACGCCGGGGTGGGCTTTGGACAGCACCACGACCGACGCGATCAGGAAGATGATGGTCAGCACCGGGAACGCGTACCGCTCGAAGTACTGCACCAGGTTGTGGCCGAAGAACGCCACCACCACCTGGACCAGCACCACGATGACCAGGCAGGCGGGCTTGGCCAGGTGGGTCAGCGTGTTGAGCGCGAACGTGGCGCTGACGCTGTTCACCGCGAACCAGCCGATCCCGGCGGTGATCGAGTTCAGCCCGGCCGGCAGGATGTTGCCGATGTAGCCGAAGCCGAGCCGGCTCAGCACCATCTGCGGCACCCCGAACAGCGGTCCCTCCTGGGACAGCAGGCCCTGGGAGATGCCGCCGAGCCCCGTGCCGATCACGATGGCCAGGAAGGCCTCCCAGAAGCTGAGGCCGAACGCGGCCACGCCCAGCACGCCCACGAAGATCGTGGCGAACTCCATGTTCGGCGAGGTCCAGGTCCAGAACAGGTTGAGCGGCTTCCCATGCCGCTCGTGCAGCGGGATGAACTCCGCGCCCCCGGGCTCGACGGCGTAGACCTTGGCGCCGTAGTCGCCTTCGCGTACGACCGCGCCCGCGGGTGCGTCGTCAGCCAGGGTGTCTTGGTCGGGTATGGCCACGTGGTCCTCCGGCTCGCCGTAAATGCGCTGATCATAGGCCGCAGGGCGCCGAGCAAATGTATCGCGGAGGTTAAATTTGCCGCAGACGCCCTATTTGCCGGGCGGGCTCCACGCTGAGGGGCCGTCTACGCTGCTCCGCCGGGCGGAGGCACGGTGTGCGGACGGTCCCGCCCTGCTCATAAGCTACGCCCGTGACTGAACAGGTGGATGAGCGGCCCGGGCCGGTCCCGGCCGGACAGCGCCCCGCAGCCTGGATCCCCACCGTCGGGATGGTCGGCGCCGGCCAGCTGGCCCGGATGACCTGCCCCGCCGCGACCGAGCTGGGCATCGGCTTCCGCCTGCTGGCGGACGGCCCGGACGACAGCGCGGCCAAGGTCTGGCCGGACGTCGAGGTCGGCGACTACCGGTCGCTGGACGACCTGCGCGCCTTCGCGGCCGGCTGTGACGTGGTGACCTTCGACCACGAGCACGTACCCCCCGCGCACCTGGCCGCGCTGGAAGAGGCCGGGGTGCTCCTGCGGCCCGGGCCGGCCGCGCTCCGCTTCGCCCAGGACAAGCTGGCCATGCGGGAGGCGCTGACCGAACTCGGGGTGCCCTGCCCGCGGTACACACCGGTCAGCGACCTGGCCGGGGTGGAACAGTTCGCGGCCCAGGCCGGCTGGCCGGTGGTGCTCAAGGCGATCAGTGGCGGTTACGACGGCAAGGGCGTCTGGATCTGCGGCACCCCGGCCGAGGCCACCGAGGTGCTGGAGCTGGGCCTGCCGCTGCTGGCCGAGGAGCTCGTGCCTTTCGACCGGGAGCTGGCTGCGCTGGTGGCGCGGTCCCCGCACCGGCAGGGCGCCGCCTACCCGGTGGTCCAGACCGTGCAGCGGGACGGCATCTGCCGGGAGGTGATCGCGCCTGCTCCGGGGCTGTCCGAGGGCCGGGTGGCCGAGGCCCAGGCCATGGCGCTGCGGATCGCCAACGCGCTCAAGGTGACCGGGCTGCTGGCCGTGGAGCTGTTCGAGACCCCGGACGGGCTGCTGGTCAACGAGCTGGCCATGCGCCCGCACAACACCGGGCACTGGACCATGGACGGCGCCACCACGTCGCAGTTCGAGCAGCACCTGCGGGCCGTGCTCGACCTGCCGCTCGGCGCCCCCACCATGACCGTCCCCTACGCGGTGATGGCCAACCTGCTCGGCGGCACCGACCCGGACGTCTACGACAAGTACGTGCACGTGATGGCGCTCGACCCGGGCGTGAAGGTGCACCTGTACGGCAAGGACGTCCGGCCCGGCCGCAAGATAGGCCATGTCACCGTGCTCGGTGACGACCCCGAGGAGCTGCGCGACCGGGCCCGCCGCGCGGTGAGCTACCTGCGCTGGGGCCACGAGGACGGCGACTGATGGCGACACCGGGCAGTCCCCAATCCGGCGGCCAATCACGGGCACTGGTCGGCCTGGTCATGGGTAGCGACTCGGACTGGCCGGTGATGCGGGCCGCCGCTAGCGCCCTGGCCGAGTTCGGCGTGCCGCACGAGGCCGACGTGGTCTCGGCCCACCGGATGCCGCGGGAGATGATCGAGTACGGCGCCACCGCGGCCGAGCGTGGCCTGCGGGTCATCATCGCCGGCGCGGGCGGGGCCGCGCACCTGCCCGGCATGCTGGCTTCGGTCACCCCGCTGCCGGTCATCGGGGTCCCGGTGCCGCTCAAATACCTGGACGGCATGGACTCGCTGCTGTCGATCGTGCAGATGCCGGCCGGGGTGCCGGTGGCCACGGTATCGATCGGCGGGGCCCGCAACGCCGGCCTGCTCGCGGTCCGCATCCTGGCCGCCGCCGATCCGGGCCTGCAGCTCCGGATGCGCCAGTTCCAGGACGAGCTGGCCGCCTCGGCCCGGGCCAAGGGCGAGGCCCTGCGGTCCGAGCGCGACCAGCAGCAAATCGCCGACGGCAGCTGAGGCCCGGTTACACCCGGCGCAGGCCACTCAGGGTCTCGTCCAGGGCCACCTCGAGGTAGCTGATCTCCCCGGTCGCCATCAGCATGGTCGCGCCCCCGGCCACCGTGGTCAGAATCGCGGTGGCCGCGTCGGCTACGTCGGTGCCGGAAGCGATCTCTCCCGCCGCCGCCAGCGCGCGCACCCCGTCGGCCAGGTAGCCGTGCCAGCGCGCGTACATGTCCATGATCACGGTCCGGGTGGCCGGATCGGCCAAGCCCAGCTGCGAGGTGAGCGCGGACAGCGGGCAGCCCGGGCCCTGGGCCCGGTACTTCTCGATCACCCGGTCCCGCCAGGCCTGCCACTTCGGCCAGCTGGTCAGGTCGCCCAGCATGGGCTGCTGGTCATCCAGGACCTGCTGCGCCTCGTACCGGGCCACCGCCAGCAGCAGGTCGGCCTTGCCGTCGGGGAAGTAGTGGAACAGCTGGCTCTTGCTGGTCGAAGTGACCGTGCGGATGTCGTCCAGGCTCACGTTGGCCGCCCCCTGGTCCCGCACCAGCGCGGCTGCGCCCTCAACGATGCGCTGCCGAGTGGCGTTCCCCTTCGACGTCAGCATCCGCTCCACCGCATCACCGTACGCTCTCCAGCTCTACCCGAACCCCGTCCCGGTCGGCCATTCAAATTGGACTTGACGGTCCATTCTCTAACCAATACAGTGGACCGCATGGTCCAATCTAACCGTCCTCGCCTGGCTGGTAAGACCGCGCTCGTCACCGGGGCCACCAGCAACATCGGCCGCGCGATCGCGGTCGCGTTCGCCGCCGAAGGCGCCCAGGTGCTGGTGGCCGGTCGTAACGAAACCCGCGGCAAGGCGGTCGTGGCCGATATCGAGGCCGCGGGCGGCCAGGCCGGGTTCATCGCCGCCGACCTGGATGGCAGTGCGACCCGCAGCCACGAACTGGCCGCCGACGCCACCCGCCTGCTCGGTGGCCGCATCGACATCCTGGTCAACAACGCGGGCATCTACCCGGGGGCTGCCACTCCGGCGACCGACGAGGCGACGTTCGACCAGGTGTACGCGGTCAACGTCAAGGCCCCGTTCTTCCTCACCGCGGCCGTGGCCCCGGGCATGGCCGCCGCCGGCGGCGGCGCGATCATCAACCTGGGCTCGTGGATCGCCCGCCTCGGTATCCCGGTCGGCGCGCTGTACAGCTCGAGCAAGGGCGCGATGGAGACCCTCACCCGGGCCTGGGCCGCCGAGTTCGGGCCGTCCGGCGTCCGGGTCAACGCGATCTCACCCGGCGTCGTGCACGAGCCCGCGCCCGAGCCGGCCGCCGGGGACGCGATGATGCACGGCACCCCGGCCGGGCGGCACGGCACCCCGGACGCCATCGCCCACGCCGCCGTCTACCTGGCCAGCGACGAAGCTGAGTTCGTTCAGGGCACGGTGATCGACGTCGACGGCGGCCGGGTCGGCGTCGCGGTCCTGGCCCAGGCTTAGGCCCAGGCCAGCTGACGATCCACGGCCAGCCGACGCCGGCAAGCCGGGCCGAGGGCCCGACCTTGATCGATGTACGTTTACTAACCCTCTATGGTGCGTAGACGTACATCGATCATGGAAAACCTTGCAGCTATGAGGCCTGTGGGTTGCGCGGGGCTCGTGGGGATGCAGGACGGCAGGGGCTGGGGCGTGCGGGGCCGGTTAGGCACTCGGGGATCTCGTTCACGCCAGGGAAGCCAGTCTCTGGGCCACGTAACTTGGACGGGACGCGTCATCGCCACGGGAGGTGCGCCGGTGAACGAGCGGATATGGGAGCCCTGACCGACATGCGGCCCGGCCCGGACGGCCCCCTGCCGCTGCTGATCGTTGACCAGGGACTCGGCCAGGGACCCAACCTGGCCGAGCGCCGCGGCCCGGGCGAGCACGTGTACCCCTCGGTCTCCGCCCTGCTGAGCATGGGCCTGACCCCGGTCACCACGGCCATGATCAGCGAACCGCCCGCCGCGGCCCCGGGATGGCGGCTTGAGCTGTCTGCCCTCCGCGCCGCCCGGCTCAGCGCCCCGGACGGGTCGATCAGCTGGGCCGGGGAATGCGGCCAGCCCCGGCCGTGGCGTGAGCTGATCACCCGCACCGGCCGGTGCGCCGTGCTGATCGGCGCGATCGGCCTGTGGCCCGGCTCCGGTGCCCGCGCTCCCACCCGGATCGAGACGCGGCTAGATCAGGCCGCCCAGGCCGGGGAACTGGCCGGCGGCCTGGTGGCCGCCCGCTGCTAGGCCCGGGCAGATCGGCTTTGCTAGCTGCGGGGGACACCGTGTTACTTAGATGCGGGGGACACCCTGGCGGGGCGGCGGGAGGAGCGACGGGCCCGCAGGATGGGGATGCGCGTCCAGAACGGTACCGACCAGCGGCGGCACTCGCACAGGGCGCAGTCCGTGCCCCGGCGGAAGTGTGAATGAGCGGGCCGCTCGTGCCCGCATCGGCAGACGAACGGCTCCCGGGAGTTGCTCATGCTACTTAAATTTCCTTTCCCGACGCGGCAAAACCTCGACTGACGCCTTTGCCCGCTCCCGGGTTAGACGAGATGGCGCCGGAACAGCGGCCGGCTCCGCCTCTGAAGCTAGGGGACGGCGAAAGGGTCCGCAGGGCCATCGACGGCTTGTGCGAGTGTGCACCTCTATGCCCAAATTGCGGGAGCCGCAGATGGTATGCTCCTACGCCTTGGGCTGCTCACCATCCCGCCCGTAGCGCCAAATGCACTCACAGCCGCCCATTGCCGATCGCCTGGGAAGCCGAAATGTCATCGCAGATCAGCTCAGACCGTGTGCAATCTAATGTCGCATCACCGCCCGTGCCCATTCTGCTTTACCATTCAATTTCGGCCGATCCGCCGAGCTGGATCGCTCCCTTCACGGTCAGTCCGGGTATCTTCGCCGCTCACCTCGATGCCGTGCGGGATTCGGGGCGGCAGGCGCTGACGGTTTCGGACTACATGGATGCCGTGCGCGGAGTCGCCGTTATGCCGGCCAATCCGGTGGTGGTCACCGTCGACGACGGTTTTGCCGATTTCCGGCACACGGCGCTCCCCGCGCTGGCCGAGCGCGGTATCCCGAGCACCCTCTACGTTACTACCGGCTCACTGGCTGATCGCCCCCAGGAAAGCGTTCTCCCACCCGCCGACATGCTGCGCACTTCCGAGCTCGCGGAATTGGAAGCGGCAGGCGTGGAAATTGGCGCACATTCACATTCACATCGCCAGATGGACCTTTTGCCGGCGCGTGCAGCCGCCGAAGAAATTGTGCTCAGCCAGACCATTCTGGCCGATACGCTGGGCCATTCCATTCGCAGCTTCGCCTATCCGCACGGCTACTGGCGGCGGACCGTGCGGCGCCTGGTCAGCGCGGCTGGCTTCGATTCATGCTGCGCGGTGGGTGAGTCGCTCAGTCCGGTCGATGAGCATCCGCTGGCGATCTCCCGGCTGATGATCCACGCCGACCACGACGCCGCGACGATCGCGCAGTGGCTGCGCCCCGGGGGAGCCCGGGTCATTTCGGCCCGGCACCGGATCCTGTCCTTCGGCTGGCGGCAGTACCGCCGGGTTCAGCAGTTGCGCCACCCGGGGACCCAGAGCTTCTGAGCAGCGGTTACGGCCGGACCGGCGTCTGTGCGCTTGAGGTGGGCGCAGCCGGGATGGGCGCAGCCGGCTTAGGTATAGCCGGTGCGGGCGCCGACGCGGGCGCGGGTGATGTGGGCCTGGCCGATGCCCGCGCGGCCGGCACCGAAGCGGCCGGTGCCGACACAGCCAACACAGCCGGAGCCGACACAGCCGGAGCCGAGCCAGCCGGGGCTGGTGCCGCTACCGCCGACGTTGGCCCGGCGACACCGCGACGAGTGCCGCGAGTGCGCCAGCGGCTTCGGGCGTAGGCCACCGGTCCGTAGGCCAGCCCGCGGCGCTCCAGCCGGGACAGTTCGCGCGGCCACTCGTCCTCGTTCTTCAGGTGAGCGCTGCGCGGTGAGTCCGGCTGGAACGCGTAGGAAAGGGCCGCCGGCGCCCGGTAGAGGGCCCGTCCCAGCGTCGACGGATGGGCGGTCAGAGCGCTGGCCAGGTAGGCCCCGAGGCCGACCCCGTAGCCGTAAGCCTGGTTGGACAGTGATTCCAGGTCGCGCCGATGGCGGTGCCACACCATCGCGGCGGGCTGGTAGACCAGGCTGTGACCGGCCGCTATGACGGCGAAGAAGGCGGCCAGGTCGTCTCCGCCGCGCGCGACCGTGCCGGTCCCGGTGGCCTGGTCGAAGCCTCCCATGGCCCGCAGCATCTCGGCGTCGAACGACATGTTCGCGCCCGAGCCGAGCTGGCCGGCGGTGAAGGGGAACAGCGGGTCGTCGGGCCGGTTCTGCTTGAGATCGAAGATGCGCTGCTGGTAGCCCTTGCCGAACTGGCCGTGCGCCTCCAGCATGATCTGGGCTCGGGTCTGGAGTTCCGCGGGCAGGATCAGCCCGGTGACGCAGGCGACATCCGGGCCGGCCTGGAAGGCCCGGACCGTCTCGGTGAGCCACTGGCGGTCGACCCGGACGTCGTCGTCGGTGAAGGCGAGGATCGAGCCCGTGGCCGCCCGGAGCCCGCAGTTGTGCGCGGTGGCCAGACCGGGCTGGTCCTCCCGCACGTAGCGGACGTCGGGATACTTGTCCGCGATGAGCCGTTCGGTCTGGTCGGTGGCCGGGGCGTTGTCCACCACCACGACGTCGTAGTTCGGATAGTCCAGTTCGCTCAGCGCGTCGAGGCAGCTGGCCAGCAGTACCTGCCGTTCCCGGGTCGCGATCAGGACCGTCACCAACGGCGCTGGCTCCGGGATGGGAACGGCCTGCTGCTCGCACTGCGGCGCCCGCTCGCCCGGCCGACCCGGGATCTGCGCTTCGAACGGCAGGCCGTCGGCCGCCAGGTGCCGGGAGATCTCCGTCTCCAGTGACGTCCAGGCCACCTTGAAGCAGGTGCTCTTGTCGACCTTCCCGTCGGGCGCATCCACCAGCACGGTTCCGATGGGCTGCCCGTGCAGGCGGACCAGGACCAGCGCCGGGGCAATGCTGCCCTGGTTGTCCGGCCCGAAGTCAGCGACCGAGATATGCGTGACGGTCACAGGATCCGAGAGCTCGATCTGGGCCACCGTTGCCGGGGCAGCCAGACCGCTCACGGACGAAATCTGTGCCATGCCGTCTCCTCAATCCGCTTATCAGAGTCGCACCGCCGTACAAACGGCTTAGTACACTCAAAACAGGCCGAGCGATAACGAAAAAACGTCTTCCCCGGTCAGGCGGTAATGAAGAGGCCCAGGGACTAAGCCGGGGGCAATCAGGAGATTAACTTAGCAAGGTTCATCGTTGTGGACTGAAAAACAGGCCAAAATCCCAGCGCATTAAGTAATAACTCCGCTACGGAAAGTTAATGTGCATAGAGGTGGCTACCGATGCGTATTAGCAATCACGGTAGGTAATAAGGGTCCTTGAACGGTGACGTGTCCCTAACCAGGGATAAGCGCCCGGCGGCCATCGGCGGCGCCAATCGCGCCCGGTCCCTTAGCACCAGGACGTCCTCGCCCCGGCGCAGCTCTATTGCGAAATCCGTGACCGCACCGAAGAAGGTCCGGGTGCATCCGGGCTTGAACCGGTCGTGCAGTTCCATGCAGATGGCGTCGACGTGCTCGATCCAGTCGTCCGGCGCGGCGAAGAGTTCCTTCTCGCTGCCTTCAATGTCGACCTTGAGGAGATCGATGGTGCCGAGGCCGAATTCGCGCATGACGTCGGTCACAGTGACGGCCCGGATCGGATCGGCGTCGGCCGCCAGCTTGCTTCCGTCGGCCGCTGGCCCGCTTCCGGCGGCCTGCCCGGGGCCGGACCCGGTGCTCTCGGTCACCCGCATCCCCCAGGCGCCGTCCCCGGGGTCGGTCAGCGAGACCGTACCGCCCTCCGTCCACAGCGCGGCCCGCAGCGGCTGGACGTTGGGGAATGCGGCGGTGTTCCGCACCAGCAGGTCGAAGCTCTCCCGGCCGGGCTCGATAGCGATGATCTTCGCGTCGGGGAACCGGTGGGCGAAGAACGCGGTCGACAGGCCGGTATAGGCGCCGGCATCGACGATCACCTCGGGGTGCCCGCCGAACTCGTAGCCGTACTCCTGCCACACGTAGATGTCGGTGAACACGTGCGCATCCGTGCCCCCGCGCCGGACCAGCAGCGGGCGGGGGAAGCCGGGGACCCGGACCGTGGCCAGCCGCCCCCCCGACCGGGGCCAGAGCCTGCTCACGATCAGGTAGTAGCTGCCGCGCGCGATCCCGAAGCAGCACACGTACGCGGTGAAGCCCGGCCATGCGCGCCCGATAAATTCACGTATCCGCGACATTATCGGGGAAAGTCTCAGCATGTCCGGAGTGTACGAAGTGCGGGTTTACGGCGGCAACCAAAACGCACAAATGCACACTCAGGTTACTTAAACTTAACGCCAAGTTGCCGTTAAGGTTTCACCCATACTGAGCGGTTTGTCCCGTTTGGGCCTCGCGGGAGGCCGCTGCCGAACCGGCTGACGCGGCGTAGCCCGGGCAAACCCCCGGCAGCTCTAAATTGCCTGCGGATTTTCTAGGGCTTTACTATAAAATAAGGGACTATCCGGATAAAAGTACCTACGAGCGTTCTCGCCCGATAGTATTCGTCAGAGGCACCTGCGGTGATGCCCACAGCTCAGGATGGCCGTCCTCGGCCACCCGCAGCGGCAACGCGGTCGCTGGGGCGAGCTGACGGCGCGGTGGGCCGTACAGCTGGCAGGCGGTTGCGGAACAGCCGCCCGGACCTTACATCACCGGGATGTCGTTGCCGGGCTCTGGCGACGCAGCCCTATGACTGGACGGAGGGCCCTGGCGAATGCCCGAGCCGCACGGCGATGTCGGCGTTACCGTTGTCATCTGCTGCTACACCGAGCGGCGATGGGAGCAGACCTGCGCTGCCGTGAAGTCGGCTCTGGGCCAGGACCCAGAACCCGCCCAGCTCCTGGTCGTGGTGGACAGCAACCCCGCGCTGGCGGCCCGGGCCCGGCGTGAGCTCACCCGGGTGACGGTGCTGGAAAACGACGGGCCCGCCGGCCTGTCCGGGGCCCGGAACACCGGCCTGCGGGCCGCGACCCAGCCGATTACGGTTTTCCTGGATGACGACGCCGAGGCCCGCCCCGGATGGATCGCGGCCCTGGTCGCGCCCTACCACCGCGGCAATGTGGTGGCCACCGGGGGCGGCGTCCACCCAGTGTGGCCCGAACTCCCGCCGCGCTGGATGCCGCCGGAGTTCTACTGGGTCGTCGGCTGCAGCTACCTGGGGCTGCCCGAGTCGGTGAGTGAAGTCCGCAATCCGATCGGGGCCAACATGAGCATGCTGACCCGGTCCGCGCTCGAGGCCGGGGGCTTCGACGCGAAAATGGGCCGGCAGGGCGCCAACACCCGGGGCTGCGAGGAGACCGAGCTCGCCATCCGGCTCACGGCCCGGCAGCCGGGATCAGCCGTGATGTACGTGCCGGACGCCGCCGTCGACCATCACGTCGCGCCGGAACGGCTCCGGCTGAGTTACTTCATCCGCCGCTGCTGGGACGAAGGCCGGTCCAAGGCCGACGTGGTCCGGCTGGCCGGCTCCGGCTCCGGCCTGGAGCGGGAACGGCGGCACGCCGCCCTGATCATCCCGACCGCCCTGCTGCGCGAGCTGGCCCGGCTGTTTACCGGGGACGGCGCCGCGGTGACCAGGATGATGGCGAACATCGCCGGCCTGGCCAGCGCGGCGGGCGGCTACGTCACCGGCCGGATGCAGCAGGTCGCCGAGCTGGGCGACGCCGGCGGAAACGCCCCCTGAGGTAGAGCCACGGGCCCAGCGCCATACCCAGGTACTCACGCCTGATCAGGCCGGTGGGCAGCACCGGGTTGTCGTTGGTCCGCTCGCCGATGGCGGCCACCCGGGTGGCCCCGCGCACCACCTTGACCGGCAGTTCCCGCCGGGCCTTCCCGCTCCGCAGCAGCAGCGCGGTGAGCTGGGCCGTGCACCCGGAACCATAGGACCGCATCTGCTTGGACAGGCCATCGAGGCTGGCGCGGTGGTTGTGCCAGATGATGGCCGACGGCTCGTGCACCAGGCGATGACCGGCCAGGACGGTCCGGGTGAAGATGTCGAGGTCCTCGCCGCCACCGCTGGGCGTGCCGGCCCCGAGGGCCTCGTCGAAGCCGTCCAGCTCCTTGAGCCCGCTCCGGGTGACCGCGAAGTTCGCGCCGACCCCGAAGATGCCGGCCGAGTACGGGTACAGGGGCGAGTCGTCGCGGTGCTCGGTCAGGTCATAGATCTCCGGCTCGACGAACGCACCCCAGGCCTCCCGCTGGTCGAAGTAGAGCTGCAGCGCGTTGTCCAGGGCCGCGGTCGGAATCAGCCCGGTCACGCAGGCCACGTCGTCGATCCGCCCGAAGCCGCGGACGATGCCGTGCAGCCACCACGGGTCGATCCGCACGTCGTCGTCGGTGAAGGCGATGATCTCGGCCGTCGACTCGGCCACGCCGCGATTACGGGCACACGACAGACCCGGCCGCGGCTCGCAGACGTACCGGAGCCTGGGGTCCGCGCCGAACTCACCGAGCACGGCGTCCTTGGTCGCGTCGGAGGTGGGGGCGTTGTCGACCAGGATCACCTCGAACCGCGGGTAGTCCAGGGCCAGCAGGCCACGCACCGTGGTCACCGCCCCGGCGGGCCGGTCCCGGGTACAGACGACCACGCTGACCAGCGGATCGTCGTCCGCCTCGGCCGGGACGTCCGCTGCGGGCAGCCCACCCGCAGGCAGGGCGTCCAGGGCCGGCAGGCCTTCGTGGGCCCGCCGCTTGCTGATCGCGGGCCCCAGCTGGCGCCAGACCTCGGCCCTGATGGCCGCCGCGCCGAGCATGTCGGGGGCGAGGTACACGTGCCCGACGGCTTCGCGGTGCATGCGGACCAGCAGGCGCACCGCGGTGTAGGGGGTCCCGTCCGGGCCGGGGGGCAGCTCGATGTCCGCGATGGGGTCGCTCAGCTCGAGCTCACCCACCTTGATCGGCGGCTTCAGCGGCGGCGTCACCGGGTGTCCCCGTGGCCGGCCGCCCGCCGCGAGCCGACGCCGCCGCGTAGCCGCAGGTTGGCCGCCTTGACCGCTTCCCGCGTCGAGTCTTGCGCGGACCGGACCGCCTGACGTGCCGCCGGGGACAAGGTGTTCCAGAAGAGCAACTGAAGCCCGGCCACGCTGCGCACCAGCTGGCCGGCTCCGGCCGATCGGGCCTTGGCCGCCCACTCGTCGGCCAGGCCGTCGTTGTCGCCCCACTTGTAGGTCGCCACCGCGGGCCGCACGTAGGCCAGGGCGGCCGGCAACCGCTGGAGCTTGCCCACCTGCCCTTCGAGCAGGTCGCGGATGGCTCGGTCGCTGGCCGACTGATCCTGGGTGACCGCACCGGGACGCAGCCGCCAGTCGACCAGGAAGTGCTTGCTGGCCCACAGCACCGGAGTCTTGGAACCCTCGGCGATACGCAGCCACATTTCCAGATCCTCGACGCTGGACAACTTCTCGTCGAAATCGCCCACGTCATCGAAACAGGACCGGCGGATCAGCAAAGTGCTGCCACACCGGGCCGGATTGTTGCCCACCAGGAAATCGTCGAAGTCATAACGCCCGGCCCGCTGCCATTGGTAGAAAGCCACCGTGCCGTTTTCCAGCATCAGGCGGCAACGGCAGAACACCAGCCCGGTCGTGGGCGGGAGCGACTCGATCAGGTCGACCTGGCGTTCCAGGAACCGCGGGTGCCAGCGGTCGTCGCCGTCGAGGTAGGCGATGTACTGGCCGCGAGCCTCCCGGATACCGACGTTCCGCACCGCGCTCAGTCCCCGGTGCTCACCCGGGACCAGGCGGAACCGCGGATCGTGACCAGCGTGCCGGCGCACGACCTCGACCAAGTTGTCCTGCGAGCCGTCGTCCACCACCAGGTACTCGAAGTCGGTGAACGTCTGCCGCAGGACTGAGTCCACAGCTTCGCCGATGTACTGGGCGACGTTGTAGGCGGGCGTCACCACCGTCACCCGGGGCGCATCGGCGCCCCCGAAACCACTCATGCCTTCCCTCTTCATGCCAGGCGCCGGGACAGATCAGCCTTGCCCGGGCGGCAGCTCGTAGATAAACGTACCGTCCTGGTTGACCAGCAGCTTCCACTTGGAAGATTTATCCAGTGAATTGATCAAAATGGTGTAGCTGCTGGGCGCCGTCTCGCCGAAGGCGATGCTGTATTGGATCATACTGGGCGAGATAAGCACGTACGCGGGTTGCTTGTTATTGGTGTAGCCAAGTGAGTCCTTGGCAATGATGTCGGCCAGGTTCGGCGTTGCTTTCGTGACCAGCGGATCTCCGTCCCCGGTCCCGAAGATGGTCGGCATCTGGAAATCGGCGTAACGCCAGGTGTCCTGGGTGGGCGCATTATCGCCCGCGCTGTAAATGGGGCCCACCTTGGCCGTCTGCAGGAAATGGTAGATGATCTCGGTTTCGCTCTCCGTCATGACGTTGGAGGCGTCGTCACCGAAGAAGGCCGGGAAGAACAGGGCGAGCACCAGGCCCAGCCCAATAGCCGGGCGGATCAAGCTCAGCACGGCCTGGCGCCGGATGCTGCTTTCGGTGGCCGTTCCCGGGCGGAGCCCACGCAGCTGAGCCGAGATCCGGGTCAGCCTGGCGCTGCGCGGTTCCAGCGCCGCCGCGGCCAGGGCTGCCGCCCACGGCAGCGAGAACAGATAGACGCGCAGCACGCCTTCGTTGCCGTAGGCCTGGGCCGCCAGGACCAGGGCGGGGGAGAAGGTCAGGGCGAACAGGGCCAGCACGGTTCGTCCCGACCGCCGCAGTCGCCAGGCCCCGATGACGGCCAGCAGCCACATCAGCAGCGACAGGATCTCCGCGGTGCGCTGGTCGAAGATCTGCGCGCTCGGGATCGTGACCAGCGTGTCGGTCGTGGCCGATGGCGGCGCGACGTTGCTGAAGAAGCTGCCGATGGAGCTGAGCAGTCCGTAGGTGCTGTTGACGTAGGCCAGCCGGGGCAGCAGGTACCCGAACGCGATCGCGGCGAATGCGAGCGGGAGCCAGCGGGGCCGCAGCAGCCGGCCGCCGGCCAGCACGCCGATCTGGACGATCAGGATGTAGGGCGACAGCTCATGCGTGAACGACAGGATGAAGAACAGCAAGAACAAGGTGACCAGAACGGCCCAGGAGCGCCCGGTGCCGGCCCGGGCCCGGGCCTTGGCCTTCCGGTCCGCGGCTCGGTCTTCCAGCCGGTCCTGCTGCACCGGTTCCGGCCGGGCCGCCGGGGGCATGGCGAACACTTCGGTCTGCTCGCCCCGGGTGGCTTGGTCGACCTGGATGTCCTCCCGGTTCACCTTCAGCGAAACGTCGTCCAGCCGCTGCCAGATCGCGGCCCGTACCGACCGGGCCTGCTGCTCGCTCGGGCAGTGCACCACCGCCGAATCCAGCTCCCGGAAGAGCTTGAGCTCCGGGAAGTGGTCCATGATCCACCGGTCGAGCGCGTAGTAGAGGAACAGGTCGGCCAGCACCGTGGACAGCGGGGACCCCGGCATGGTGCCCAGGCGCCGGGAACCGGACGTGGTGTCGGGCTGCCGCTCCCAGGCGCGCAGGAACCGGCTCACGTAGCCGGCCAGCCACTCCTCATCGGTCGCGGACTCCACCACCCGGAGCAGCAGGTCGTGGCGGCAGCTGGTGAAGACCGCGTGCGCGTCGACCTCAACCTTCCACCGGCCGGGCGCGACCCGGGCCCGCTGGTTCAGCCGGTCACGGTCGATTTCGCGCCGGCGGCTGAACTCGGCCTCGAGCTTCCGGGCGATGACGATCTGCGCGATCATGTCGGACACCGTGAGCACGGACAGCGGCCTGCCCCGGCCGCCCGGCGGCGGGACGATCCGCAGCGGCGACGGCGTGTAGGTGCCGTCGCGCAGCTGCGTCCACACCCGCTGCAGGTTCCGCGGCAGGTGCTGCTCGAAATCGCGGACCGTCATCCCGTCGATCCCGGGTGGCCCCTGGTAGCCGCGCATGGTGCGGTAGGCCTCGTACACCTCGACCCGGACCACGGTCGGTGACCGGTCCGGTCGCCGGGCGGCCTGCGGGACCGCGGCTCTCTTCCGGAAGAATCTTCGCCGCCGGGTCAGTGGGTCCCGGTTCCCGCCGTAGAGCCAGCGCAGGGCCAGAGCCATGATGCCCAGCGAGAGCACGGTGCCCACGGCCTGCGGCGAGTAGTAGTCCTGGCCGATCCAGTTGCTGGCCGCGTAGAGCAGCAGCGCCATCCAGCGCTGCCACACCGACAGCGACAGCGCGGCGTAGGCCAGGTACAGCAGCGGCAGGGCCGCCAGCTCGAACACGACCTGAGCCCATTTGGCGTAGTCCAGCGGGGTGCTGACCCCGGCCACTTTCCCGAACCAGGCCGCGAGCGCGAAGAAGCCGGGCCAGTTCTGGTAGATGTCGATGTGCCGGTTCAGGTGGCCGTAGTGATTGATGTACTGGACGACACCGATCGTCTTGTACAGCCAGGAGTAGCGCCCCTGCGGGTACACGATGGCCGGCGTCGCGTACAGCATGACGACCAGCCCGGCCGCGTGCGACGACATCCGCCACCGGGCCGGCCGGGCCCGGTTCAGTTCGACCAGCGCGGAGATGACCAGCACCACAACGCCGGCGTAGAACACCGGGGACAGGTTGGTAACCAGCCCGTACCCGCCGAGATTGGTGGCGTTGGTGCGGCTGAGGCCGATCGCCCACAGGATGAGGCTGAGCGGCAGCAGCACATCCGCGATGTGGAATGCCGAACTGCGCGCCGGAGGGGACACCGCCTGCGCGGCGGGTCCACTGCGGCTACGTGTGGTAGTCACTGGCCGCCCGGTCAGTTTGCCCGCCGCCCCTCACGCTTCCATCTGGGACCACGACCCCTGCCACCCGGGCTGGTCCTGGTCGTCGGCCGCGTTCCACCGCCGGCGGACCAGGCCCGCCGCCAGGGCGGCCAGGCTCAGCACGGCCTCGGCCTCGAAGATGCCCAGCGGGTGCCAGTAGTGCGCCCACAGCGCGGTCATGGCGACCAGCGTCAGCGCGGCCAGGCTGAACACGATGGACATCCCGACCTGAGACCAGCGGGCCAGCCTGGACCAGTGGGTCATGATCGCTCGCCCGGGAACGAAGAACGTGAATCCGAGGGTCAGCAGGATACGCGGCAGCGTGGGCCCGTCCAGGACCACGAGCACGAGCAGACCCAGGGAGATAACCACGGCCAGCAGATCGAGCACCTCAGCCCGCTGCGCGGCTGGAGGCAAGGTGCTCAGAAATCTGTTAGACATTTTTCCAGTCTGACTCAGTGGTGGTTGAGTATGGGCCGAGTTCCGCGAAAGTATTCGTCGGCGTTACGCTGCGCTGTCGCGGTGGTCTTCCGTGTAGTCGGCGGTCCGATCCAGGCCGGAAAGCCCGCCGGGTGGGCCGCGCAGTTCGCATTAATGCGAAGCCTTCTTCCACACCCTGACGTAATCGACCTTCATCGTACTGGGCGACTGGTAAGGCGGCCCGGAGGCGTAATCAAGGATCACGAACATCGGTGCAGAAGTAACGCCTGATGTTACTGAGCCAATATCTTTGCCGTCGTAATAGTAGGTGACGGATCCTGCTTCCCAGTCCGCGCCAAAGGTGTGCCAGCCGCTGGTCAGCGTTTCGTGCACGCAGCCGGCCCTGACCGTCACGTCCGCCGGGCCGGCGGCGGGCCCTATTCCGTCGGGGCTGACCGCGCTGTGGAAATGCGCGCAGGCTCGGCCGTTGATGCCTTCGAAAATGTCGTCTTCGCCGTCGGTGGGCCAGTTCTGGCCGTCGGTCCACACGGCAGGCCAGTCCGCGATCTTGCCTGCTGCACCCGTGGCCGCAGGCAGCCACACCCGGGCTTGCAGGAAGCCGTAGGTGTAGCTGAACTTGCCGTTGGTGTTGACCAGGCCCGATGCGTACACCGGATCGGAGATGCCGCAAGACTCGCTCTTTTTGATCAGCGCGAGGTTGAGCGAGCCATCGCTCACGGTCACCTGGTCCGGGTCGTAGCATTCCTCTTCGGTGGAATTGACCGGGGCGGTGATGCCCGAGGCCAGCCAGCCGGTGGACCATTTAGCGGTATCCAGCTGCTTGCCGTCGAACTCGTCGTCGAAAGCGAGGTTCCAGCGTCCGGGATCGCCGGTTGGTTCGTAAGTGATTTTCGGGGTGGGGCTCCCGCCGTCGCTCACGCTCTTGCTGGCCGTGTCACTTCCGCCGTGATCGGCTCCGCAGGCCGCCGCGAACAGCACCGCGGTGACGAAAATAACGGTAACGGCCACGGTCCATCTCTGTGGCCGAGCAGTCTTCACAACACTGTTCCGGGGCATCCTTGGCCTTTGTTCCGGTGCGCGTTTATAACGCATCGACAAGGGTCGGGCTGAATGATATCGGCCTGTCCGTTGTCCTCAGTACGGCAAAATCACAAAAGCTTTTTCTGATGCGCACGAACAGGCCCTCCGGCACGTCGTGACTCAGACCTTGTC
>CAXUJF010000037.1:15562-20961 GCA_964250865.1 uncultured Streptosporangiaceae bacterium | reverse complement strand
GGGGGGGGGGGGGGGGGGGGGGGGGGGGGGGGGGGGGGGGCGCCCCCCCCCCCCCGGCCCGGAGCCTGACGCCGGAGTTGCTCGGGAGCGTGCTGCGGCATCTGCACAAGCCGGCCCTGGACCCGGCCGTGGGCCGGAGCCTGCGGGCCCAGCCGAAGCTGCTGGAAGAGGTCCGCCAGCAGGCGGCCCTGGCGGCCTCGATCGATCAGCTGAAGCTAGTCCAGGTCCGCCGGGTGAGCCTGGCGACGCTGATTATGGTGGCTGGCTCGCTGATCGGCGGCTGGGCCCTGATCGGCGTGCTCATCGACGTGTCCCAATCGTTCGACACCGTCATCGGGGCCGAGTGGCTCTGGGTCATCATGGCGCTCGTCCTCGCTCAGCTGGCCTATGTGGCCTCGGCCGTCGAGGGGGTCGGCAGCGTGGCCGGGCCGCTCCCGCTCGGGCGGGCGGTGGCGGTTGAGGTAGCCAACGCGTTCAGCGCGCTGGCGGGTGGTAGCGCCGCGGTCTTCGCCACCCGGGTCCGCTTCTACCAGAAGCAGGGCTACGACAGCTCGGTGGCGCTCAGTTCGGGCGCGATCATGACCGTCGCCAGCTGGCTCGCGACGGGAGTGCTCCTTGTCGCGTCACTGCCGTTCGCCTGGGGATCCATCCACCTGCAGCTCACCCCCGAGTCCGGCGGGAACAGCAAGCTGGTCTGGATCATCCTGGCCGTCGTGGTCGCGGTGGCGGTCGTGGCTGGCCTGGTCCTGGGGGTGCCCCGGTTCCGCCGGCTGGCGGCCAGCAAGCTGCTGCCCCGGTTGCGGGACGTCTGGTCCAACCTGGTCCAGGTGGCCAGCTCCCCGCGCAAGCTGGTCCTGCTGCTGGGGGGCTCGTTCGCCGCGGAGCTGCTGGTCGCCATGGCGTTGTCGGTGTCACTGCGGGCCTTCGGTGACCACCTCCGGCTGCCCATCCTGATCGTGGTCATCACCCTGGCCGCGATGATCGGGGCGGTCGCACCCTCACCGGGCGGCATCGGCGTAGTGGAAGCGGGCATCATCCTCGGCCTTACCGCGGCCGGGGTCAGCGAAGCCGACGCCACCGCCGCGGTCTTCATCCAGCGCCTGTTCACCTCGTACCTGCCCCCGATCTGGGGCTGGGTCACCCTGCTGTGGCTGCGGCGCCGGGACTACCTGTAAGGGTCCCCGGGCGATCCGTCGCTGAGGCCCGGATGGTCGCTTCGGCCCGGGGGGCCGCTGAGGACCGCATGGTCGCTGGGGGCCGCATGGTTGCCCCAGCGCAGGAAGACCACCAGCCCGAGGATGACCGTGGTGATCCCGGCGCCGAATTCCAGCAGGTGCAGGGGTTCGGGCGAGTCCACCGCATCTTCAGCGAACGCGACCGCCAGCACCAGCACGATCATCGAGGCGACCCGGTTCTTCAGATCGTTCAGGTCGTGCATGGCCAGCCAGCCGGGCAGCCGGTCTACGCCGCCGACACGGATGTCCCCGATGAACAGCTCGTAGAAGCCGATCGCCGAGACCAGCGCGGTGGAACCGATCAGGAAAAGGTCGATGTCCAGCAGCAGCGACCCGACGTGTTGGCCGACCGGAAACGGATGGGCGATCATGGCGTCCATCGCGTTGATGAGCACGGCCACCGCATAGACGTACGCGATCAGGGTGGCTACCAGCAAAAACACCACCGGCACGAACGCCAGCCATAGCGACGCGGTCAGCGTTCGCTCCGCCCCGTCGCGTAGCCGACGGCCGGGCCGCCCGGGCCGGTGCTCGGTGCTCGCTCTGTCCACCCCATCTGGCATGGCGCTCATGATTTCACGGCGCCCGGACGGGCGAGACCGGGGACTAGTCCGAGCCTGCGCCGAAGGCGGCGGCGGCGAGCCGGGCCACTTCCTCGTGCGGTACGTCCCTGAGGTGCTGGTCGACGGCCCAGCGATGACCGAAGGGGTCGATGAACTGGCCGGTCCGCATCCCCCAGAAGGCGTCGTGCAGCGGCTCGAACTCGGTGGCGCCCGCGTCCAGGGCCCGCTGCCACGTCGCGTCAGCATCGGGCACGGCCACGTGCAGCGCGCCGTAGGTCCCGCCGAGCGTCTGCGGCGACACGATGCCCAGATCCGGGAACTCGTCACTCAGGGCCAGTGCACTGTCGCCCAGGCGAAGCTCGATGGTCAGGATCTGGCCGCCCGGCAGCGTAATGCGGCTCGTCTCTGCTGCGCCCAGCACGAGTTCGTACCAAGCCACTGCCGCCGCGGGGTCGCGGGTCACCAGATGGTAGGTCAGCGTGGTCATGCGCCCACTATACATACTGTATAGACAAACTGTATATACAGGGTGCTGCTACGCTCGCCTGTTATGGCAGCACAGCCCGAACCCGGTGCACGCCGGTCGAAGGGCCGCCGCGACCACGATCGGAAGGCCGAGCCCGCGGGCGGTGGCGACCAGTCTGGTCTGCGGGATGCCGTCCTGACCGCCACCGAGCACCTGCTGGCCGAGAAGTCATTTGCCGACCTGGCCGTGAGCGAGATCCTCACCGCCGCCGGGGTGTCCCGGGGCAGCTTCTACTTCTATTTCGACAGCAAGCACGACGTGCTGGCCGAACTGGTCCGGCGTGCGGTGGCCCGCGGCCACGACGCCGCGGCGCCCTGGCTGACCCATCCCGCTGACCCGGAGGCCGCGCTGCGGGCCGGCATCACCGCCGGTGCCGAGCTGTGGCGGGCCAGCGCGCCGGTCCTGCGCGCGATCGTGGAGAACTGGCGGACCGACCCGCGCCTGACCGCGCTGTGGCTGGAGCAGATGCAGACCTTCACCGACGCCACGGTCGCTCAGATCACCGCCGACCCGGCTGCCGTGCAGCGGCTGGCCGGGCAGGACGTGGCCGCCGTGGCCGGCGCGCTCACCTGGCTCGGCGAACGGCTCTACTACCTGGCGGCCATCGGCAGCCCGCCGTTCGATGACCAGGACACCTTGGTGGAGACCTTGCTGTTCCTGTGGACGTCCGCGCTCGGTGGCCAGACAACACCAGTCAGTCGATGACCACCCGGGCGTCACCGAAACCGGCCAGGTCGATGACCCGGCGCAGGTCGTAGGGCGCGCCCGCCACGACGATGCAGCCGTCACCGGGCAGCCGGGCCGCGGCCCGGCAGGTCACGCCCAGCGCGGCCGCCTCCGCGTAGAGCAGGCCCGAGACGTCCAGGCGCAGCCATGGGTGGACGGCCAGGCGGGCCGGCCAAGCTTGTGGCCAACGTGGTTTAACCTTCGTGCAGCTGCTCGTGCCTGAGCTCGGCCCAGCCGTCGCGCCAGCTCGGCCAGGCCGGTTTCCAGCTGAGTTCCTGCCGCGCGTACCGGTTGCTCGCCCCGCGGGCGTAATGGGGCCGCCCGGGCGCGGTGTCCAGGGCTGCCGCCGGGGCCGGGGCTCCGACGGCCGCGCAGAAGACTGGCACCCACACCGAGGTCGCGGCCGGCTCGTCGTCCACCACGTTGACCGCGCCCGGCGGCCAGTCCAGCGCGGCCACCGCTGCCGCCGCGGCGTCGTCGACATGCACGAAGCTGCTGACCTCACCTGAGCCGCGGAGCTGGCCCGCCTGCGCCGACTTGGCCACCGCCCCGCCTGCCCAGTACCAGGTGCCCGGTCCGTAAAGCAGCCCGTTGCGCAAGCTGACCGCCTCGGGCAGTTCGCGGGCGGCCTGCTCCATCACGCGGATGGCGTCCACGGTGTTCCGCCTGGTCGTGTCCGCCGCCCCGGTGTCCAGCGGGGTGGCCTCGTCCGCGGGCCCGCCGCCGCCCTCATAGGCCCAGGCGATGCTCTGCACGATGAACCGCTGGGCGCCGGCCGCCCGGGCCGCGTCGACCAGGTTCCTGGTCCCGGCCCGGCGCACCTCGGCGTTGCCTGGCCCGACCCCGCCCGCCAGGTCGGTCAGCTGATGCATGACCACCTCGGGGGCGGCCACGGCCACGACCTGCCGCACCCGCCCCGCGTCGAAGACGTCACCCGCCGCGACCTCGGCTCCCAGCGCCGCCAGCGGCCTGGCCTTCTCGGGCCGCCGGGCCAAGACGGTGACCTGATGTCCCTGATCGAGCAGCAACGGCACGATCCGCTGTCCCAGCACACCGGTCCCGCCGGCGATGACGATGCGCATGGCTCCACGGTAGCCAGCCGGTGGCCCGCAAGCCTGAGCCACTTGGGGCCGTTTCCATGGGCCAGTCGTGATGCCAGGATGGACGATCACACCGGTGGAAGGAGCCCGCGATGGCGCGGCGCGTGGACAGCGAACTGCTGCTGGTCGGAAGCCTGCCCGCGGACTCGACCGGGTCGGTCGGCGCCGCCGCCACGACACCGCGTCCTGCTACCTGGGCGACTTCGGCGTCGCCGTGAACTGCGGTTTCCCCGCCGCCACCGGTCGCGGTGCCTCGTCCGCCTTCACTCGCTGGGCGACTTCGCACATGTCGCTGAGCGGGTCCAGGCTCTGGGCCCGGCAAGCCACCTGGCTCAGCAGAGCCAGGAACGCGGCCGTGTCGGTGTCCGACAGCGGGCTGAGCACGTGCGCCTCGACCCGGCGCAACTCATCCTGCAACTGGCGCCAGGTGGCGCGGCCCCGGTCGGTGGCGGCGACCAGCCGGCTGCGCCGGTCGGCTGGATCCGGCCGCCGGGCCACCAGGTCCAGCCGTTCCAGGTCGTCGATCAGATAGGTCAGCACGGTGCGGTCGATGCCCAGGTCCTCGGCGATCGCGCCCTGATTGCGCGGCGGCTCACCGACCGCGGCGGTCAGGATCTGGTACCCCCGCGGGCCGCCGGGCAGGTCGCGCAGCGCATGGTCGGACGCCTTGACGTACGCGCGGAACACCACGCCCAGCATCCAGCCCAGGTCGCCCTGGAGGTTGCCGGGTGAGCCCGGGTCCGGCTGCCGTTCTGCCATGCCGTTAGAATAGCGCAGCATCACAGACATTCTGCTTTTCAAATAATCTGTCAGGCATAATATCTGCACCGCAGCAGTTGGCCGCAGAAGACCCTCGACCCATCGGGAGCGACGATGAGCACGCACATCACGCTGGCGGCCGGCCATGACTGACTACGGCCACCCGCTGCTGTTCGGGTCGTTCATCACCCCGGCCGCGGCCGACCCGGAGCGGACCATCGGGCTCGCGGTGCTGTCCGAGCAGGCCGGGCTGGACCTGGTGACCTTCCAGGACCACCCCTACCAGCCGGCGTTCCTGGACACCTGGACGCTGCTCAGCTACGTCGCCGCCCGGACCAGCCGGGTCCGGCTCGCGGCCAACGTGACCAACCTGCCGCTGCGCCCGCCGGCCGTGCTGGCCCGGGGGGTGGGCCCCCGGGGCCGGCTCAACCGCCGCCGGGCCCCGCGCCGCCGGCGCCCTGACCGAGATAAGGAGTTACCTAATGTGCGA
>CAXUJF010000037.1:8308-15552 GCA_964250865.1 uncultured Streptosporangiaceae bacterium | reverse complement strand
AGCCTGGACCTGCTCAGCGGCGGCCGGGCCGAGCTCGGCCTGGGCGCCGGCGCGTTCTGGGACGCGATCGAGGCCATGGGCGGCCGCCGGCTCCGTCCTGGCCAGGCCCGGCAGGCGCTGGATGAGGCCATCGGGATCATCCGCCAGACCTGGGCCGCGGACCAGCCCGGCGGGGTCCGCCTCAATGGCGAGTTCTACCAGGTGAACGGAGCCAAGCGCGGCCCGGCGCCCGCGCATGATGTGGGTATCTGGCTCGGCGCCTATAAGCCGGGCATGCTCGCCCTGACCGGGCGCGCGGCCGACGGCTGGCTGCCCTCGCTCGGCTACCTGCAGCCCGGTGACCTGACCGCGGGGCACAAGATCATCGACGAGGCGGCCCAGCAGGCCGGCCGGTCCCCGGACCAGATCCGGCGGCTGCTCAACGTCTCGGGTCAGTTCGGCCCGGTCAGCCGGGGCCCGCTGGACGGCCCGGCCGAGCAGTGGGCCGAGGAACTGGCCGACCTGGCCCTGTCCGACGGGATCAGCACGTTCATCGTGGCCGCCGACGACCCGGACGACCTGCGCCGGTTCGCGGCCGAGGTCGCGCCAGCCGTCCGCGAACTGGTCGCGGCCGAGCGCGCCGCCGCCCCGGCCACCCCAAACGGCACGTCAACCTCAGTCCCAGAAGCCCGGCCGGCGGCCACCGGCGGTGCGTTCGCGCTCGTGCCCACCCCCGACGACGGGACCCGCCGCAGTACCACCCGGCTCTGGGACGAAGCGGACCGGCCCACCGGCCCAGCCCGTGAACCGGCCCGGACCTACACCGCCCAGGAGCAGGCCGACGGCCGCCAGCTGATCGAGGTCCACAACGCGCTGCGAGCCGAGCTCGACCAGATCTTCGACCTGATTGACCAGGTCGCGGCCGGTACGATGAACGCCGCGACCGCGCGGTCGCACCTCAACGAGATGACGATGCGGCAGAACAACTGGACCCTCGGCACGTACTGCGAGTCCTACTGCCGGGTCGTCACCATGCACCACACCCTCGAGGACCAATCGCTGTTCCCGCAGCTACGGCAGCGCGACCCGCGGCTCGCCCCGGTCATCGAGCGCCTGCAGGCCGAGCACCGGGTCATCCACGACGTGCTGGACGGAGTCGACCGCGCGCTGGTCACGTTCGTATCCACTGACGATCGGAACACCGCGCTGTCCGGCCTGCGCGCCGCCGCCGACCTGCTCAGCGACACGCTGCGCTCGCACTTGTCCTACGAAGAACGTGAGCTGGTCGAGCCCATCGCCCGCCTGGGAATGCTCTGACCGGCCGCCACCCGCCTAACGATCACCGCTGAACAGGAGTTCAAGGAACCATGCCCACGCTCACGATCATCGTCGGTTCGACCCGCCCAGGCCGCGCCGGCCAGCCGATCGCCGAATGGTTCGCCGACCGGGCCCGGACCCACGCCGGGTTCGACGTCGAGGTGGCCGACCTGGCCGAAATCGGGCTGCCGCTGCTCGACGAGCCGAACCACCCGCGGCTCGGCCAGTACACCAAGCAGCACACTAAGGACTGGAGCGCGATCGTCGACCGGGCCGACGCGGTGGTCTTCGTGACCCCCGAGTACAACTACGGCTATCCCGCGGCGCTCAAGAACGCCATCGACTTCCTGCACCGCGAGTGGCGGGACAAGCCGGTCGGCTTCGTCTCCTACGGCGGCGTGGCCGCCGGTACCCGCGCCGTCCAGCAGCTCAAGCAGGTCGTGACCACGCTGCGCATGACCCCCGTGTTCGACAGCGTGAACATCCCCTTCCACGCCCAGCTGATCAAGGACGGCAAGTTCGAGGCCACCGACCTGCTGAACCAGGCCGCCGACACCATGCTGGACGAGCTCGTCCGGGTCGAGTCCGCGCTGCACCAGCTGCGCGCCCCGGCCACCCAGCCCGCCTGATCTGCGGGGCCAGATGCCGCCGACCCCGGTATGCGCCCTCACCGGCCACACCGCGCTGATCACCGGCTCACCCCGGGGCCGGGGCCTGGAGAGGGCCCGCGGGCTGGCCGCCGCGGGCGCCCGGGTCGTGCTCAACGGGCGCGATCCCGCCCGCCTGGGCCAGGCCGCCCAGCTGCTGGCCGACGAAGGCCTCAAGACGGTCACCTGCCCGTTCGATGTCACCGACGCCGACGCGACCACCGCGGCCCTGGAGTCCCTGCTTGAGGTCAGCGGTCCCGTCGACATCCTGGTCAACAACGTCGGGCAGCGTGACCGCCGCGGGCTGGACGCGGTGACCACCGCGGACCTGGCCCGGATGGTCGACACGCACGTGCTCTCCGCCTACCGGATCAGCCGGTACGTGGCCCAGGACCTGATCCGCCGCACCCTGCCGGGACGGATCATCAACGTGTCCTCGGTGCTGGCTCACCTGGGCCGGCTCGGCGACGTGGCCTACCCGGTGGCCAAGTCCGGCCTGGACGGCCTGACCCGCTCGCTGGCCGCCGAACTGGGCCCGCACGCCATCACCGTCAACGCCATCGCGCCTGGCAGCTTCGCCACCGAGACCAACGCCGCGCTGGCCGCCGACCCGATGTGGCAGGAACGGCTGCGGATGCGGACCGCGCTCGGCCGCTGGGGCCGCCCCGAGGAGATCGCCGGCGCCGCCGTGTTCCTGGCCAGCGACTCCGCCTCCTACATCACCGGCCAGGTCCTCGCAGTCGACGGCGGCATGACCGTCACCTTCTGAGCCGCAGCCCCTCGGCTCCGGCTGAACCGGCGCATGTTAGCCTCCATCCATACAGTCCTGTATGTCCGCCGCAGTACCCCGGACCTGGTGCTGCTCGGCGCGGGCTCCCTCGTGGGGCTGCCGGCCGAGCTGCTGTTCCTGCCCCAGCCGGACGGCCTGCTGTTCGCCACGTTCGTCCGGCAGCAGAGCCGCTACGCCCGAGCCCTGTGGCCGCGGGTCGTGCCCAGTCACCAGCGGATCGTGCGCTCGCTGCTGGCCGACGGCGCCCGTCGCGGCGGTTAGCCGGCCACCCGGTCGAGCCAGCTGATCAGGGCGCCGATGACCTCGTCCCGGTTGGTCTCGTTGAGGATCTCGTGCCGCGCGTTGGGGTAGGTGACCACGGTGACGTCGGTCAGGCCGGCCTGCTTGAGCCGGTCGGCCAGCGGGGTCAGCAGCGCGAGCCCGCCGTTGACCGGGTCCATTTCCCCGGCCGCGATGTAGACCGGCAGGTCGGGGCGGATCTGTGCCACCTCCTCCGGGTCGGCCAGCGCTCGGGCGCCCTCGAACATCTGCTTGGCCGAGGCGGGGTCGAGGCCGAAGCCGCACAGGGGATCGGCCACGTAGGCGTCCACGATGGCCTCGTCCCGGGTCAGCCAGTCGTAGTCGGTCCGGGCCGGCACGAACGCGGCGTTGAACATGGCCAGGTCCAGCGGCTGGTCCAGGTCGAGTGCGGGCTCCAGCAGGTCGATGACCGCAGTGCCGGTCAGGACCGCGGCATCCACCTCCCAGCTGTGGCGGAGCAGGTACTGCTGGACCGCGAACGAGCCCATGCTGTGCCCGAGCAGCACCAGCGGCAGCCCGGGTTGCTCGTCCCGGATCCGGGCGCTGAGCCCGCCGATGTCGTCCACCAGCGCCGGCCAGCCGCCGTCCCCGAGGTTTCCGCCCTCGCTGATGACGCTGGCCCCGTGCCCGCGGTGGTCCTGTCCGTACACGACGTACCCGGCGTCGTTAAGCGCCCGCGCGACGTGCTCGTACCGCAAGACGTGCTCGCCCATGCCGTGCGTCAGCTGGACCACGGCCCGCGGCGCGCCCGCCGGATCCCACCGGTACGCCGTGATCTGAGTCCCGTCTTCCGATGGGTAGGTGAAGGTGCTCGACGCCATCGGGAACATCCCCTCGAATCGGTGGCTGACCATATCCTCCCGATCTTCCCATGCCTCAACAACTTGTTGACAACAAAGTGTTGGCGGGTGAGGGTGACGGTGTGCCTGACTATCACCCTGATCACCAGCACGCGGCCCGGGAAGCCGACGCCCGCCAGGAGCTGCTGACCGATGGCGCCTCCGAGTTGCCCCGCCCGCCGTGGCGGCACCCCAGCGAGCCGCCCCCGGCGGCCGAGCTGATCCGCTTCGCGCTCTGGCGCGCGGGCCGCGATGACCTCGGCGAGCAGACCCTGCTGGCCGCCTTGGCCCTGTTGCCCGCGGCCCGGGCCGAGACGGACCAGATCGAGGCCGCGCTGCTCCTGACGGCCCGGTCGTCCGGCCTGCCCTGGCCACGTATCTCCCAAGCCATGGGGCTGGCCTCGGCGCAGGCCGCGCAGCAGCGTTTCGAGCGGGTGACCGACCGGGTCGAACACGGGCCCACCAGCCGGGCCGGACACCGGCGCAGCCCGTGACCTATGAGTCCGCCCCGGAGGATCTGGCCCTGCTCGGGGCCAGGGTGCTTGGCTTCCCCCGGGCCAGCCGGATCGCCGCCCGCTACGGCCTCGCCCAGACCGTGGTCGAGGAGGCCCTGCTGGATTTCGAGGCCCGGGGCTGGGCCCGGCACACCAGCTTCGCCGAAAGCTCGGGCTGGTCCACCACCGAGGCGGGCAAGGCCGAGGTCGAGCGGCGCCTGGACGCGGAGCTGGACCGGGCCGGTGCCCGCGCTGCGGTCAGCGCCGCGCACACCGCCTTCGGCCCGCTCAACCGCCGCTTCAGCACCGCGTGCACCGACTGGCAGATCCGTCCCACCCGCATCGATCCCATGGCGTTCAACGACCACAGCGACTGGTCCTGGGACGAACGCGTGCTGAAGACCCTGACCTCGGCCGGCCACACGTTCCGCCAGCTGTGCGACGAGCTGGCCGCCGCCCTGGCCCGCTTCCACGGCTACGCCGACCGCTACTTCGCTGCCCTGGCTCACGTGGACGCCGGCCGCCGCGCCTGGATCGACGCCTACGACCGCGACTCCTGCCACCTGGTCTGGATCCAGTTCCACGAAGACCTGCTGGCCACCCTCAACCTCCCCCGCGGCGCCGAACCCGCCGACTAGCCGCGTCCCTAGTTACCTGGGGAGGAACGCCCGGCCCAGACGGCCCTCGTGGCCGACCTGGACGCTGATCTGGCGTTGGCACGGCCCCAGGTTCATCCCATGTCCGGACCGGACCACGGCACGGTAGCTGTCCCCGGACACGACCAGGAGCAGCGGTCCCGGAGCCGCCGCCAGCACCTCCTTGGCCGCGGGCGCGTCCAGCAGCCGGAAGGCGGTGTCGAGCGCCGCGCCGAAACAGCCGTGACCGTCGTAGTTCACCTCGCCCGCGTGCACGACCACGCGGATCCGCAGCTGGCGTTCCCGCTGGGAGCCCGGCGGCAGCCCCGTGTTGTAGGTATCCACCCGGCGCGCCAGCAGTGGCACGACCCGGCTGAGCAGCAAGGCCGCTGGGACCTTCTCGACCGGATGAAGGAGCGCGAGCAGCCCGTCCCCGCGGTCCTCGAACGGGTCGCGGTGCTCCGGGTAGATACCGGCCGATCGCAGCGCGGCGTCGAACAGCTCGTAGAGCATGATCCGGAGCTCGGCCTTGACCGGATCAGGACGGGTAGTGGACCGCTCGATGTCGAGGGCGACGATCGTCCGGTGCGCCGGTGACCGGGCCGGCTGGTTCCGGATCAGCGTGGCGAAGGCCAGCGTCTGCAGTTCGCTGCCGATCGCGGGCATCCTGAGCTCCTCCGCCGCGGGCGCGAAGATGTCCAGGACCTCCCGGGCCTTCCGCAACTGCTTGGGCGGGGCCAGGAACTCGAGCGTGCGCATGTTGTGCAGCCGGTCCGCCATCTTCAGCGTGACGACCCGGCTGTCCACGGATCGGATCGCCGCCAGCGCATCAGCCGCTCTGAGTCTCCGCCACCTGGGCTGATCAAGCGCTGTGTGCTCTGCCACCAAGCTGGCCACCTCGGCACCGAACTCTCGCCGCAACGCGGTCGACGTGAACGGCGTGTCTTCCACTGTGTCGTGCAGGATCGCTGCGCACAGCGTCGGGTCGTCGGCCCCAAGCTCAGCCATGATCGTGGCCACCATCACCGGATGGGAGATGTAGGGATCACCACTCTTACGGAGCTGCCCCTGGTGGCACCGGGCGGCCACCTCGTACGCCCGCTGGATCAGGTCAAGATCCGCGCCCGGCCGAATCGCCAGCAACGTGTCGTGAAGTCCCACAGCCCTCGCCTAGTCCTTGGTGAACGCCATGGCCCCATTGTGCGCCGAATAGCTCCTCATCCGAGCTGCGAGCCAGTCCCGTCAGGCGTCATTAAATCAATTTTTATTCTTAACAAAGCTCCGTATGGTCGAGGCGATTACCTCGGTATCGAGCCAGATTATGGAGGGCCGAAGATGGCCGTCATTAGGCTGTTGTCGGTGGGCGACGCCGAGGAGCTGGCCGCCGTAATACGCGAGAACCGGGAGTTCCTCGCGCCGTGGGAGCCGCAGCAGAAAGGCGATTACTTCACGGTCGAGGGCCAGCGCGCTCGGCTCCAGCAGGCGCTGGAGGCCTACGCCCGCGAGGCGATGGTGCCGCTGGCCATCGTGGCCGAAGATGGCCGTCTGGCCGGGCGCATCAGCATCAACGGCGTCACCCGCGGTGCCTTTCAATCGGCCGCGCTGGGCTACTGGGTGAGCCAATCCCATAATGGCCGCGGCCTGGCCACGGCGGCCGTGGCCGAGGCCATCGGCGTCGCGTTCAAGCAGCTCGGCCTGCATCGCCTCCAAGCCGAGACCCTGCTGCACAACACCGGATCCCAGCGGGTCCTGGCCCGCAACGGGTTCCAGCCCTTCGCCATCGCGCCGGCCTACCTGAAGATCGCCGGCCGCTGGCAGGACCACATCCTGTTCCACCTGTTCAACCCGGCTGAGTAACCCATGGACGACGGCGCTTTCCTGGCCCACGTGGCCGACCGGCTCGGGGGATCTACCGACGGTGCGGGCGATCACGCTCGGGGGCTCGCGGGCCGAGGGGAGCGAGGCTCAGCAGGCTACGGTAAGTAGACCTGTCCGGCCTAGCGAGTCCTGGGCCGGAGGCTCGGGCGAGTGGCGGGGTCGTACGGCGAGCACGGCAGCGGGCTATGGCGAGTCGATCTATCCGGCCTAGCGAGTCCTGGGCCGTATGCTCAGGCGAGTGGCCGGTACTACGGCAGGTACCGCTACGGGAATCGGGGGGTCCAGGGGGGTCGTCCCCCCGGACAGTGCCGCGGGGGGGGGGGCCCCGCCGCCACGCCCGCGGGCCCCCCGGGGCGGGGCCCCCC
>CAXUJF010000037.1:1750-8298 GCA_964250865.1 uncultured Streptosporangiaceae bacterium | reverse complement strand
CTTCCGCCATCCGACGTCGCGCGTCGTACCACCCCGATGGCGCCTTGGGTGGGTAGGAACCCGGGCCTGGTGAGACTGGGGGAGACCGTCATGGCTGCAGCGGCGCCCACTTCGTGAAATCTTCACGAACGGATGGCTCATGCTTCCGCACAGTGATTCGCACACAAGCATTGACACTGCTGCTGGGCGTGATCGTGCTGTTCGGGCGTAACCTGCGCCCGGGTCACCGCGGCTGGATGGCGCACGCGGGGGAACTCCCCGAGATCGACTGACGGCCGATCACCGACCACCGACCACAGGTCACCGACCGAAGGAGGCAGCCACGATGCCAGCCGGGGACCGGCACCAGACGATCCTGCAGCTGCTGGACGCACGCGGGCAGGTGACCATCGCCGACCTCAGCAGCCGGTTCGCGGTCTCGGAGATGACCATCCGCCGTGACCTGGCTCAGCTGGAGTCCGAGGGCCTGCTGCGCCGCACCCACGGCGGGGCCACCCGCACGGCCAGCGGCAGCTTCGAGCCGCCGTTCGCGCTCCGGGCGCGGATTCACCTGGAGGCCAAGCGGGCCATCGCGGCCGACATCGCCGACCGCCTGGTCGACGGGCAGACGGTGGTGCTGGACGGCGGCAGCACCGGGGCCGTGATTGCCGAGGCGATCGTCGGACGCAACCTGGTCGTGTGCGCGCTGAACATGCGGGGGGCCGAGATCTTGTCCTCGTCCCCGAACACCCGGGTCATGGTACCCGGCGGCCTGATCCGGCCGGGCGAACTGTCCCTGACCGGACCGGCCGCCGAGCGCACCCTGGCTGACCACCGCTTCGACACCTACGTCATGACCGTCTCCGCGCTGGACGCCTCGGCCGGGCTGACCGAGTGGAACGTGGAAGACGCGGCGGTCAAGCGGGCCGCGCTCGCCTCATCCAGCCGCTGCATCGTGGCCTGCGACTCCAGCAAGTTCGGGCAGACGGCGTTTGCCCGGATCGCGGGCCTGGACGCGGCCGACCTCATCGTCACCGATCCCGGTCTCGACGCCGAGCACCGCAACGTGGTCGCGGCCGGGGCCGTCCTGCACATCGCCTGAAGGATCTTTCATCCCCGTTCCCCTGCCCCAACAGGGCGGCACGATCGTCATCGGCGCCGGCACCGGCGGCGCCGCCTGTGCCGGAATGCTGGCCAGCCACAGCGGCGGCCCGATCCTGGTCATCGACTCCGGTCCGGACTATCGATCCCGCTCTCACACGACTGGGGCCTGGTCTCGGCTCCGCCGCAACAGCTGGACCTGCCCCGCGCCCGCATCGTGGGCGGCTGTTCGGCTCACAACGGCTGCACCTGCAAGATGGGGCCGTCCACCGATCCGGACGCGGTCGTCGATGCCACCGGAGCCGTACACGGGCTGGCCGGACTGTACGTGTGCGACGCTTCGATCATGCCCGACATCACCCGGGGCAACATCAACCTGCCCACCGCCATGATCGGCGCCCGCGTCGCGGCCGGACTGCTGGAGCTCGACCCCGCCCACGCGGTCACCCCGTTCGCGACCCCGGCCTGAGCCAGCCCGACGACGTCGTCCGCCTGCCACCACGCACTGGAGCGAGACCGCAGATGAGCCTGACCCGCCCCACTCCCTTCGAACGCGACATCGCGGCCCAGCCCGAAGCCCTGCGCGTCTTCGCCCACACCGATGTCATCCCAGCGCTGGCGGAGCTGCGGTCGCGGGGCTACGAGCGGGTCGTGCTGACCGGTATGGGCTCCTCGCACGACGCGGCCCTGCCGACGTGGCGGCGGCTGGCCGGCCAGGGTCAGGCGGCGTGGTGGGTCGACACCGGCCAGCTGCTGGACACGCCGGAACTGGTCACCGGCCGGACCCTGCTCATCGCCACCTCGCAGTCCGGGGCCAGCGGCGAAGTCGTTTCGCTGCTCCGGTCGCACCCGCGGCCGGCCACCCTGGTCGCCGTGACGAACGACGAGGCCAGCCCGCTGGCCACCGCGGCCGACGTGGTCATCGCGCTGCACAGTGGGGACGAGGCGACCGTCAGCACCAAGAGCTACCTCAACAGCCTCGCCGCTCACGACCTGCTCGCCGCGACCTTGACCGGTTCCGTGCCCGACGACGTGCTGGCCGTGGCCAAGGTGGCCGAGGAGTTCACCGGCGCCGGCGAACTCGAGCCGCTGGCGGCCAGCCTCATCGCCGCTGACCAGCCGCGGCTGGCCTACATCGGGTTCGGGGATTACGCCGCGACCGCACTGTACGCCGGGCTGATCACCAAGGAAGGCGCCAAGGTGGCGGCCGAGGGCTACATCGGTGGCCAGTTCCGCCACGGCCCGCTGGAACTGGCCGGACCGGGTCTGGTCGCCGTGCTGTTCGGCTCGGACGACCCTGATGCGAACGCGTCGCTGCAGCGGCTCGGGGCCGACCTGGCCCAGGCCGGTTCGACCGTCATCGCGGTGGCCGCGCTGGATCTGCCCGGGGCCGCGCTCCAGCTGCGCCCCCCGGCCGGGATCACCGCCCAGCTCGCGCACGGTGCCGTGGCCGCCCAGTACCTGACCGTGGCGCTGGCCCGCGCCCGCGGCATCACCCCGGGCACGTTCGCGTACGGCAGCAAGATCACCACCGCGTTGTGACCGCCAGCCCCGGCCCTGGCCCTGGTCACGGCGGCGCCCGCTCGCGCCCGGTGACTCTCGGGGTGGACCTCGGCGGCACCGGCACCAGGGTCGTCGCCCTTGACCCCGATGGCGCGGTGATCCGCAGTGAGACCTTCCGCACCGCTGAGGGTGCCACCGCCCCAGGCCACGACGCCCCCGACCGCAGCACGGGCGCGCTCCAGAAGCTGCTCGCCCGGCTGGCTCAAGTCGGCCGTGACCTTGACGTTGTGGGCGTCGGGATCGGGGCCAGCGGCCCCGTCACCGCCGACGGCATCATCGACAACGTAGCCACGCTGCCCGCCTATACCGGCCTCGATCCCTGCTCTTTATTAATGGGGCAGCCGGGTGGCCGTGCGTCATCGACAATGACGCCGCCGCTGCGGCGGCCGGCGAATACGTATACGGGCCGGCCGGGGTAGCCGCACCTGCGTGGTCGTCACCCTCGTGACCGTTGGCGAGCTGTTCCGGGCCGGCGACCGAACCCATCCCGAGGCCGGTCACATCGCCGTCCACCAGGCCCCCGTGCCCTGCTACTGCGGTCTCCCGCATTGCTGGGAACAGGCGGCCTCCCGGACCGCCCTGGAACGCCTGACCGGAGCCGCCTGCGCCGCGGTCACTCCGGCCGAGGCTGCGTCGGCCGCCCATGGTGGCGACGCCGGCGCCCGCCGGGCCTTCGAGCAGTACGGAGTGCAGCTGGCCGCCGGGCTCGGCACGCTGCTGACTGTCTTCCGTCCCGACCGAGTGGTGCTCGGCGGCTCGGCCGCTCAGTACCTGGACCTGTTCGCGGCCGCCCTGACCGCGGCGCTCGGCCGTCAGGCGCCTTACCAGTGGACGCCGCCCATCCTCGCGGCCGAGCCGGGCGACCTGGCCGGAACCGTCGGGGCGGCCGTGCTGGCCCGGTTATTCACTGGCCCGGTTATTCAGTTGGCTGGCGGGCGGACCGGGTGCTGGAATGTCGCGATGGACCGTGCTGCCGTGCTGGCGGAGTTCAACGACCAGCTGCGCCGTAATCCAGCCGCCGAGCTGGGGTCCCGGGTCGAGCGGGACGAACACGTCACCCGGGTCATTTCCGCCGGGGATGGCTGGAGCGGCGTGCTGTGGTCTGGCCTGGCCGGCCTCGACCCGGGTGGCGCCGACGCCGTGATCGCGGCCGAGGTCCGCCGGTTCATCGATCTGGGCCGTCCGTGGGAGTGGAAGTACTACTCCTACGATCAGCCCGCCGATCTGCCCGGTCGGCTGGCCACGGCCGGCCTGGCCGCCGAGCCCGCGGAGACGCTGCTGGTGGCGGAGATCGCGCAGTTGGACCTGGACGTGCGGCCGCCCGCCGGGGTGGCGCTGGTCCCGGTCACCGGGGCCGACGGGGCCGCCGCCGTGGTCCGGGTGCACGACGAGGTCTTCGGCGGTGACCACGCGGCGGCCGGCGCGGCCATCACCGCGGCCCTGCAATCGCAGCCGCATCCGGTCCAGGCCGTGATCGCGGCGGCGGGGGACGTCGCGGTCTCGGCCGGACGGGTGGACTTCCCGGACGGCAGCGACTTCGCCAGCTTGTGGGGCGGCGGGACCCTGCCGGCCTGGCGCGGCCGCGGCGTATTCCGGTCGCTGGTCGCCTACCGGGCCCGGCTGGCCCGGGACCGGGGCTACCGCTACCTGCAGGTCGACGCGTCCCCCGACAGCCGGCCCATCCTGCAGCGCCTGGGCTTCACCGAGCTCGCCACCACCACGCCGTTCGCCGGTCTCAGCGGGGGCAACCGCTAGCCTGCCCGCAACGGCTTCCCGTTCATCACGATGGACATCGCGATGCCAGGACTGTCCTGAAGATCAACCGTCGGCCAGCGTCATTGCATTGCAGTGCTCTAGCCTGCTGGCAGACCTTACGGATCAGAAGGATTTGTCATGAGCATTGCGGCCATGGTCGACACCAGGATGGCCTTGCAGCGAGGCGTGGCCGAGGACGAGCACAGTCCAGCCAAGCCGATAGGCGTCTCGACCGGCATCGTCGACCAGATCACGCGCTGGATACCGACCGAGACCATTACGGCCTACGTCGCGCTGCTCGCGCTGCTGGCGCCGCTGGCGAAACATGCTCCCTCGTATGAGAGCCGCTGGGTCCTGCTGGGTATCGTCGCCGCGGCGAATCCGGTGGTCGTCTTGCTGCTGGCGATGGCTAAGAGCCAGCCGGGCGACCGATTTTCGTTCCCGCTGTTCGAGATGCTGATCGCGCCGGTCGCGTTCGCGGCCTGGGCTTTCGCCCTCCCCGACACCCCGCTCAGCTCGATTGCCCACTACGACCTCAAATGGAACGCGGCTATTCTTTCTGTCACCACCACGGGAATCGTGCTGCTGGCCAATGCCCTGCATAAGTCGCCGGACCTCAACCAGGTCATGACCGTGCAGCAGGGCGCGAATCCCGGCAAACCCGAGGTTTAGCTGAACTGGCCGGTGGCGTCGAATCGGGCTTCGCCGTCCACCAGCGTGGCCAGCACGCTGAGGCCGGCGATGCGGCCCGGGCTGACGGCGGTCGGGTCCTCCGACAGCACCACGAGGTCAGCCAGCTGGCCCGGGGCGATCGTGCCCCGGCCGTGCTCGGCGTGGCTGGCGTAGGCCGAGCCGCTGGTGTAGGCGCGCAGGGCCTGCTCGGCGGTGATCGCCTCGCCCGGATTGAACGGCTCACCGGTGGCGGTGCGCCGGTTCACCATGTCGTGCACGCCGAGCAGCGGCGCCCCGGTCACGACCGGCCGGTCCGAGCTGCCCGGCAGGGTCAGCCCGGCCGCCAGCAGCGACTGCTGCCGGTACAGCCAGTCGTGCCGTACGGGCGCGATCGCGGCGAGCATGCCGTCGCCCAGCTCGCTGGCGAACCGGCCCTGCGGGACCGCGATCACGCCGAGCGCAGCCGCCCGCTGGACCTGGTCCGGGCGGGACAGGGCGAAGTGCTCGATCCGGTGCCGGGTGTCCGCGCGCGGGTACCGCCGCTGGGCCTCCGCGTAGGCGTCGAGGGCGAGGTCGATGGCGCGGTCACCGATCGCGTGCGCGGCTACCTGCCAGCCCGACCGGTGCGCGGCGATGATCGTGCCGGTCAGCTCGGCCGCGTCGGCCTGCAGGTAACCGCGGTTGCCCGGCGGGCCGGCGTAGTCGTCGTGCATGGCGGCGGTCCGCCCCACCAGCGACCCGTCGGTGAAGATCTTCATCGCGCCGATCCGCAGCCAGTCGTCACCGAAACCGCTGCGGATGCCGAGGTCCAGCCCCAGCTCGATGCCGTCACCGGGGTCCGCCGCTAGCGGGTGCAGCACGTCGCTGACCACCATCAGCTCGACCCGGACCCGCAGCTGGCCGCGGTCGCGCGCGGCCTGGTAGGCCGCCAGCTCCACTGGCGTGTGCCCGATCCAGCCGCCGCCGATGCCGGCCTCGGTGACGCTGGTGATGCCCTCGCTCAGGTACTGCGCACCGGCCCGGTCGATGGCCTCGGCCAGGACCGGCACCGGGTAGGGCCGGACCAGGTCGGCCACGAGCTCCTGCGCCGTTTCCTGCAGCAGCCCGGTCGGGCGGCCCGCGGCGTCGGTCAGCACCTTGCCGCCGGGCACGTCGACGGCCCGGTCGGCCAGGCCGAGGTCGGCCAGCACCGCGCTGCTGACCACGCACATGTGCCCGGAAGTGTGCCGGAGCCAGACCCGCCGCCCGGGCGCGGCCTGGTCCAGGCCGTCCCGGTCCGGGTGCGCGCCCAGCTTGTTCTGGTCGTAGCCGGCGCCGATGACCCAGTCGCCCTCGGCGGTGGCCCCGGCCTGCCGGGTGACCGCCGCGTACAGGTCGGCCAGCGTCGGAGTCACGGTGGGACGCAGGTCGGCCTCGCTCAGCGTCAGCCCGAACCAGGCCATGTGGTTGTGGGCGTCATGGAACCCGGGCAGTACGGT
>CAXUJF010000037.1:0-1740 GCA_964250865.1 uncultured Streptosporangiaceae bacterium | reverse complement strand
GGCGCGCGGGCCCGGCCCGCGACCGCCCGCGCCCGCCGGTCGGCCGGGCCGGGGTCGAGGGCGATGATCCGGCCGCCCGCGATCGCCACCGACCGGGCCCGCGGCCGGGCCGGATCCATGGTCAGCACGTTCGCGTTGACCAGCAGCAGGTCGGCCTGGGCCGCTGAGTCAGGCACCGGCACCTCCGGGGCCATCGGCGGCCCGGTGGTCATCGGCGACCCTGTGGTTATCAGCGGGCGGCCGGCCGTCGGCCAGCGTCTGGAACATCTCGCGGTACCAGGGACTCCACGGCGCCGGGCGCCCCGCCTCGTCGATCTTCACGATCACCCGGTGCCCGTGCGCGAGCGTCTGGCCGTCGGCGGGGTTGGCGCAGCGGAACTCATAGATCGCGCTGGTCCGGCCGAGCTTCCCGGCCGACAGCTCGACCAGCAGCGCGCCCGGTGACTCCAGCGGGGCCAGGAACTCGATGTGGAACGCACGGACCACGTAGCGCAGGTCCGGGGCGCGCTCGGCGTAGCTGGTCCAGGCCAGGCCGAGCTGTTCGAACAGCGCGGACTGGGCCCGCTCCACGTGCACCGCGAACCTTGTGTTGTGCAGCACGCCGTTGAGGTCGAGCTCGTCGAAGTACACCGGGCTGAGCCAGGAGAACGGCGCGCTCATACGCGGCCCGCCCAGGTGCCGTCGGCGGTGTCGAAGACCGGTCCCGGCAGCTCGTTGAGCTGCTTCTTGACCACGCGCTCGGAGTCCGTCCGGGGCAGGTCACCAGCCGGCTGCCAGAACCGCGGCACCTTGAAATTGGCCAGCCGCTCGCGGCAATACGCGGCCAGCTCGGCCGGGCCGATCTCGGCACTGTCACCGGTCACGTAGTAGGCCTTGACCTCCTCGCCGCGGATCTCGTCCGGGACCGCGGTGACCGCGGCCAGCCTGATCCCCGGGTGGGCCAGCAAGACTTCCTCGACCTCGCGCGCGGCCACGTTCTCCCCACCGCGCCGGATCATGTCCTTGATCCGGCCCGCGTGGTAGACCCGGCCCTGGGCGTCCATCCGGCCGAGGTCGCCGGTGTGGAACCAGCCCCCGCGCAGCACCCGTGCGGTCGCCTCCGGGTCGCCGTCGTAGCCGTCCATCATGCCCAAGCCGGCCAGCGTGATTTCCCCGGTCTGCCCGGCCGGGACCGGCTGGCCGTCGTCCCCGTTGATCTGCACCTTCCGGTAACTGACCGGGCCGCCCAGGCATCCGGTGCCGACCAGCTCGTCGTGGTCGGAGTCGGTGACGCGCAGGTCGGCGCCGGTCTCGGTCATCCCGAACGCCTCGTACCAGGGCACGCCCCAGCGCTCCTCCAGCGTGGCGTGCAGGGTGGGCGGGATCGCCGAGCACTGCACCACCCGGACCCGGTGGCGGCGGTCATCCGAGCTGGGCGGCATGCGCAGCAGCAGCCCCGGCATCGCGCCGAGGCAGTAGAAGTACGTCACCTGGTGCTCGCGCACCTTGGCCCAGAACGTCGACGGATGGAAGCCGTCCAGGATCACCAGCTCCGCGCCGGCCAGCAGCGCGGCGGCGACGTTCCACTGCGGGTCGATGTAGCTGAACGGCTGCGCGGTCAGCATCACGTCGTCCGTGCTGAGGTAGGGAAACTCGCTGACCAGGCTCCCGCCCAGCCGGGTCCAGTACGAGTGCGGCAGTACGCAGCCCTTGGGCCGGCCGGTGGTGCCCGAGGTGAACTGGATGTTCGCCGTCCCGGAC
>CAXUJF010000036.1:20715-21061 GCA_964250865.1 uncultured Streptosporangiaceae bacterium | reverse complement strand
GGGGGGGGGGTCCACACCCCCCCCCCCCCCCCTCCCCCCCCAGGGGGGCCCCACGCGGCTAAGGTCCCGGCGATGAGCAGCCACGCGACCGGGTTCCCGAAGTTGAGTATCCAGCCGAAGCCGAAGCGGGCGCCGACCACCAGGGCGGGATCGTCGCGGTTGACAAACAGCAGCCCGGCCTTCCAGAACCGGTCGTCGTCCCGGTCGGTCCCGGCCGCGCGGGCGAGGCCGCGCACGTTGCCATTAAGCCCCCCCCCGCCCTGGCCCCCCCCCGCGGCGACGGCGCCCAGCAGCCGCCCGCCCGCCTCGAAGACGGCATGCAAGGCTGCCATGTGGTCGTGGCAGG
>CAXUJF010000036.1:13061-20705 GCA_964250865.1 uncultured Streptosporangiaceae bacterium | reverse complement strand
GCCCTGGCCCGCCCGCGCGGCGACGGCGCCCAGCAGCAGCACGCCGGCCGCGAACGGCAGCACGGGCAGGGCCCGTCCAATGCCGGAGAGCCGGTAGACCTGCCAGTCGGGCAGGGCGACCAGCAGCAGGGTGGTGTCTATCAGCGTGACCAGGGTCAGCAGGGCCCGGGTAAAGGCGGCGAGGAAGCGGCGGTAGCGCAGCATCGACGCCGCGGGATCGGCTGCATCGACGTCCGGCCGGGAGCGGTAGACGATCAGCATGAGTCCGCTGTACACGGCGGTGAAGTACAGCTGGCCGGCCACTATCAGGACGCTGACGGCAGCCTTGGACACCCGGTGACCGGACGCGTTGACGACGTGGGCAGGCAGGCCGGGGTAGCGCAGCGCGCCGATGGCGGCGGTCGCCGCCATGACGGCCAGCGCGGGCACCAGCCAGCGCACCGGGAAGCGGGGCGGATCGGTGCGCCAGCTGGTATCGGCGACGACGGTCTGCCGCAGGCCCGCGAACCAGCCGCCCGCGTTCTTGACCGCGGCGATCTTCCGTCGCGCAACCCAGAAGCAGCTGAGGCCAGCGGCCAGTTCCAGCAGCAGGATGATCTTGGACAGCCACCATGACCCATAGCTCATCGTCGCCACCGCGACGAGGGTGCAGCAGACGCCGATGGCCGCGGTCCGCCAGTAGTAGGCCCGCCGTTCCCGCCGGATAACCGGAGTCCCCGCCCGCTCACGGGGAACGCGGACCCCGAACTGCACGGTCGGCCGCGTTACCGCTGGCATCGAGCACAGCAGCGCCCCGACAACCAGGACGGGGAAAACCCCGGCCAGGCCCCCGGCGCTCATGACGGGCTGCCGCTTCCCGCCCTCGCCTTTCCCGCCGCGGCGGGAAAGGCGAAATCCGCCAGGGCGGCCTCACATTCCCGGACGATGCCGGTGGCCGGCATCCCCTGGGCGGCGGCCTCGGCGAGCAGCGTCTGCAGCCGTACCGTCCAGTCCCGGGCCCAGGCTGTATCCGGCGGCCCGCTGCCCGCGTCGCGGCGCACCACCGCGCCGGACTTCCGGCCGAGCCGCAGCAGGCCCTCCTGCCGCAGCAGGTCGTACCCCTTATTCACGGTGTGGAAGTTGACGCCCAGGTCGACCGCCAGCTGCCGGATGGGCGGCAGCGCGGAGCCGGCCGGCTGCCGTCCGCGGGCGATCGCCTCCACGATCCGGTCCCTGATCTGCTGGTAGATGGGCACGGGACCATCCGGTTCAATGCTGAGCAGCACCACGCCTCCAGGGTCTTAGGGACCGCCGCCGCGCTCATCGCGGGATCTCCTCCCGGCAGGCGACGTCCCGCCCGATGGTCGTGTGGTAGCAGTTATAGAACAAATTACGCGCTGCTGTCAAACGCTCAGCCGTCCCGCCAGGCGCTCATGCCGACCGGCTGGCGTCCGCTCGCCGGGGCAAGTCCGCAGGTTTGACTTCCACTCGTATGTTCTACATGTTATATAACTAATAATGAAGGTAGCAATTGCCACACCGGAGGCAGGCGTAAGTGAGCGGTGACTCTGTGGTGTACGAAGGCCTGGATGAGGCGGGAACGGCCCGCGCCGGGCAGGCTCCCCGGGCGGTGTCCGCGGCCATCGAGGTCAGCCACCTGACCAAGCTTTTCGGCGGGCGGACCGCTGTGTCCGATGTGTCGTTCAGCGTCGCGAGCGGTGAGATTTTCGGGTCCCTGGGTCCGAACGGGGCGGGCAAGACCACGACCGTGCGGACGTTGGGCACGCTGATCGCACCAAGCTCGGGAACTGCGATCGTCGCCGGGATTCCGTTGAGCGCGAAGAACGGTCCGGTGATCCGGTCGCGGATCTCCGTCATGCCGGAGTCTCCGGGGCTGTATCTGCGCCTCACCGTGGTGGAGAACCTTCAGTGCTTCGCCGGACTCTACGAACTGGACGACGTTCGTGGACGCATCGCCCGGGCGTTGAGGGCGGTTAACCTTGACGATCGTGCTGGTGACCTGTGCGGGTCGCTGTCAAAAGGGCTGCGTCAGCGGGTCGCGCTGGCGCGGGCGCTGCTCAACGACCCTGCCGTGTTGTTCCTTGACGAGCCGACGTCTGGTCTTGATCCCGTGGCAACTCGCGAGGTCCACGAACTGATCGGCTCGTTGCGCAAGCGCGGGGTGACGATCTTCCTCACCACGCACCGGCTGGAGGAGGCCGAACGGCTGTGCGATCGGGTGGCGATCCTGAGCACGACGTTGCGGCTGGTCGGCCGTCCCGACGCGTTGCGTGAGCAGCTGTTCAGGCGCTCCCTGGACGTGCGGCTGCGCGCGCCGCTCGACGATCCAAAGGCCGTGCTGGGGCCGCTGTCCGGCGTCCAGGGATGGGAGCAAACGCCATCCGGCTACGCGCTGACCGTTTCCGACCCGGACTTCGCAGCCCCGGCTCTCGCGCGAGCACTCGTCGCAGCCGACGGCGACATCCTGTCGATCGCCGAGTCTCACCATTCGCTGGAGGACGTCTACCTCGAGCTGATCGACCAGGACGTGGAGGCTGAGAGCCGATGAGCTTCAGCTGGACCCGGGTCGGCGCGATCCTTCACAAGGAGCTGCGGGACTACCGGCGCAACCGCTTCGTGATCGGCACGATGGCGGCGACGCCGGTGCTCTTCATCATCCTGCCGACGATCCAGCTGATCGCAGCCAACGTGACGGGGAAGGAGCTCAGCGTTCGCGTTGGGCTTTCGCTTCTCTACATGCTGGTGATCCCGGTGATGATGCCGTCTGCCGTGTCCGCCTACTCGGTAGTCGGTGAGCGCGAGCAGGGCACGCTTGAGCCGGTTTTGACCACCCCGATCCGTCGCGAGGAGTTCCTCATCGGGAAGGCGCTGGCCGCGTTCGTACCGACAGTCGTGATTGCGTATGCGGTCTTCGGGATCTTTCTCGGCGTCGCGAGACTGTTCGCCCATCCTGTGATCGCCTCGGCGATCTACGCGGGAACGCACGTGCTGGTCCAGTTGCTGTTCACGCCGCTGCTTGCGGGCTGGGCGATCTGGGTTGGGATCGGTGTCTCCGCCCGGTCCACGGATGTGCGCGTCGCGCAGCAGCTGAGCGTGCTGGGGAGCGTGCCGCCGCTGGTCATCGTGGCCCTGGTGTCCCTGAACGTGATCACCGCGTCGACCGCTCTCGCGATCGGTCTCGCCGCAGCCCTGCTAGCCATCGACCTGCTCGCCTGGCGTGTCGTGGCCGCGATGTTCGACCGTGAACGCCTCGTGACCGGCAGACCCAGATGACCGTCGCCGGCACGTGGCGTCCGTCGCTGAGCACTCAGCAAAACACCATCCGAAAACAGAGGAGATCAGCATGTCCGCAACGCTGAAGCTGACGCACAAAACCATGGGAGTGGAAGTCCGCCGCGGCACGTACGACGCCATGGTCGACGGCAAGCGTGCCGGGTCCGTGGAACTGAACGAGACCATCGACATACCGGTCGAACCCGGACGGCACACCCTGCAAGTCCGCAACGGCCGAAACTCCAGCCGAACCAAGACGTTCAACGTCAGCGAGGGAGAAATCGCCAGCTTCCGATGCGGCGGAAAGAGCATCTTGCCGATCTTTCTCCTGTCCTTCGTCGTCCCCAGCCTGGCACTCTCGCTCCATCGCGAGTAACCCACCGTGCGCGAGCCCCACCGCCTCGCTCCGAGCCCGGCCCGCACGCTTCGCGCCCGGAACGCGAACCCGAAGAAGGCGAACTCCGTGTGCTCGTGAAAGCCGCGTAGCTTGCCGTCCTGCAGTACACGATCCGGTCTTCCCAGGATGCAACCGGGCACCGGGAAGTTATGGCGACGTAGGGTTACCGAACCTGCCGCTATTCCATGCTGTCAGCTAATACGCATATACCCGCCGACAGCGGAATACCCTGGCGTCGGAAAATGCCCTGGTCAGCACTGGGTGACTCGGGCAGGAGGGACGGGCTGTAAAACCGTCGGCTCAGCCTACGTTGGTTCGAACCCAACACCTGCCACACGCTGCGAAAACGCCCCGCTAGCTGCGAATTCTCGTGCTAGCGGGGCGTTTCGTCTCTGTCCCGTCATGTGTCACCTTGTAGCGCTGTAGACCGTCATATTGCGGTGTCCACGGACGCATAGCGGACGGGCGTCCGTGCTATTAGGACGGTCGGTGTGCGCAGTTACGACGGTCGGTGCGCACCGTTGTGGCGGTCGGTTAGGGCGGTCGGTGCGCACCGTCGGCGTTTCCACGGACGGCCACGGACGGGCCTGTCGCCAGCGGTGTGCTCCGGCTTTACGTGCGCCGTTAGGCCGGATTCGCGGGCGCTTCGGCGATAGCGTTGACGGCGTGCTGACCCTCGGTTACCCGCGCCGGGCGCCGTGTGCCCGCTGGGAACGTCGAGCCCGGTGTCCTTCGCCATCCGGCCGTCTTGGCGCCGTCCCGCGCCCTGCTCGGGCTGATTAGGCCAGCCCGCGTACCTGCTGGTGAGCGCGCAAATGTACCTGAGACGTACCTCTGCAGGCGGCGTGTTACCTCGGCGCCCGCGGGTTCCGGCTGACGCTAAAAGCGCCAGCTGCGGACGATCCGTCTTGGCACCGCTGGCGACGTCGGTCCACACCTTCCAACACCCGGCGGCGCTCAGAGCGTCGTGCTGTAGCGCAGCGTCCTGTTCGGCAGTCGAGACCCTCGCGTAGCCCAGAAGTGTGCTCACAAGCCAGGACTGTCTCACAACTCACCGACAAGTCGATTCGTGAGGCAACTGTTTCGGACACCAGTTGTGAGGCACTCTCACTGGGCGTGTCGCTGAAGGCTCCGCTGGGTCCCGAATACGATCGTTGATGAGACACCTAGGGGCGTGTCGCCCTCAACACGCCACCGGCTCGCTGTCCTACGGTAGTTGCGTCGCCGAATTGATGACATCTTGCGTTCGCCGCGTCAGTTCGCGCGCGAGGAAAGCTGTCCAGATCAGCCAAATAACCGGTCCACCTGCCAAAAATATCACGAAATACTTTGCCAGGCTGAAATCGAGCTGCTCAAGGCTTCCTAGCAGCCATCCGAATCCAGCTATGACTCCGAGCCAACTCAGCCAGCGCTTCTCGCCTCGAAGGCGCAGGAGATGAGTTGCCACAATGAGGGTCCAGAAACCGGTTAGGATCGCAAAGAGGTGTTCGCCTAGAGTTATCCCAATAAAATAGCTGATGGTGTGGTAGTCGACATCAATGGCGGCACGCGTTGTCGCACTCGCATCGCGATTGTCGTACTGTTTTTGGAGAAAGGGAAGGACGATGAGCCAACGCGAGGCCGACAGTGCCAGCATCAAACCCGCTAGCGCTTGACAGATGGCTGCTACCCGCAGTCGCGGAGATCTACTGCTAGCGAAGTTCAGATAGAGCAATGGCGCCGCGAAAATGAACAGCAGCCCGGCGATCATGCCGCCACCGTAGGTCAGAAAGATGGGTAGGGCATGTCGCCGGTAGGCCGCGAAGGATTCCGCGGCGGAATCTTCGGAAAGGCCGAGCGCGAACCGCCCCAATACCGAACACGCTACCGTTCCGATAGCTCCTAGGAGCAGCAGAAGTCCAGTAGTGCGCCCGCCTTTGAAAGAGCCGGTTTCAGACTCCTGTTCCGATTTCCTACTGTCTTCCTGGGCCTCGAAGACGGACTTTTTGTTCTCGGGCATGCAGTGATATCTCCTTCAACGCGCTGCAGCCGCTCGGACGAGTCGCTTACCGCAGTCGCCATCGACGTCTCCATGCCGTTTCGCCAGAACTAATCGTTCGCTCGCACGAAACAGACCGAACCATTAGGTCCGAAGTCTGCACCGCGGCGGCAGGCGTGTCAAGGGCATCTGCATCTGTCCGGCCCATGGAAGGCGGCGCGGGCGCCGAAGGTAGTCGCACGGTCGCGACACGACACCGATCGTTCTCTGAGCGATGGCCGGCGTGTGACAAGGGCGCATTTGTGGCGGGTGTAGCTCGTGGTAGCCCAGACCCAGGCTCCCCAGCATTGGTATTCGAGAGTGTCCGAGACTGACTCAGTCAGCTGACGCGGACCTTGAGAGTACCGAAGCCGCGGAGGGTGTTGTTCAACGCGAGTTCGGCTTTGAGGAGCTCGAACCGCTCGACGCGCGGGATCAGCGCCCCGAACAGTGCCCGCATCTGGAGCCGGGCCAGATTCATGCCGACGCAGACATGCTCGCCGTGGCCGAAGGCCAGGTGGTCCGACGGCTTGCGGTGGATGTCGAAGCGGTCCGGGTCAGGGTACTTCCGCTCGTCCCGGTTGGCCGAGCCGTAGAGGAGCACCACGCGGGACCCGGCCGGCAGCAAGGTGCCGTTGATCTCGTGATCCCGTGTGACCAGCCTGGTGAAGCGCTGGACGGGGGATTCCAGGCGCAGCGCCTCGTTGATGGCGTGCGGGATCAGCGTCGGATCCTTCCGCAGCATCGCCCACTGCTCGGGGTTCTGGGCGAACAGGTAGACCGCGCTGGAGATTGCGTAGATCGTCGTGTCAAGGCTGGGGGCGATGTAGTCGATCATCATGAACGGGCACTTCTCGGCGGGCAGGTCGCCCTTCTCAGCCGCCGAGTACAGTTCGGACGCCCAGCCGTCCGGATCGAGCTCGCCCGGTACGGCCTCGTTCATCGCGAATTCGGCCATCTCCTCCAGCTTGGGAAACGAGTCCTTCGTACGCTGGTTCATCGGACTCTGGGCATCGAACGTCGCCGCCGCCCAGCCGAGCATGCGGTCACGCCCTGCGTCACCCAGCCCGACCAGGTCCGACACGATGTTCATCGGCAGGTGCTCAGCGAGTTCGGTGGCCGCATCAAAGGTGCCCCGGCTGACGAGCCGCTCAACGATGCTCTCCGCCGCAGCCTCGATTTTCTGGGTGTGCTCGCGGAGCCGGCCCGGCCGCAGCGGGCGGCCGAGCACGTTGCGCATCTGAGTGTGCGCAGGCGGGTCACTGCACAGCGTGATCCCCTCGAGTTGGGCGTTGATCTCCGCGTTCATCATGACGCCCTTGGCCGAGGAGAAGACGTCCCAGTTCACGGAGGCTTCCCGTACCTCCTGGTACTGCGGGAAGGCGGACATCTCATTGGCGGCGAGCCGGGCAACGGGCCCGAGCGCGCGCAGCTCCTGGTAGAGCGGGTACGGGTCGCTCAGCGCCTCGTCGGTGAACAGATCGACATCGGTTTCCGGAATGTTTGCCATGTCAACCACGGTTCCAGCGTCGTCGCTCATCGGGCATGAGTAATCCGACTCGTGCCGCGCCGGTCCCCTCCGGGTTGGCGTCCGGGTGCCAGCCGTGGCTGGATACCGGTCGAGTCTTATGACTCATGCGCTGCGGCGCACCCGGTTGGAGTCTTGTTAGTCAGACGATGAAACCGCTCCACACGGGACTGAGTGATCGAAGGGGGTCCGGACATGACTCAGCTAGAGGTGGGCATCGGCCTGCCGAGCACCGTTCCGGGGGTAAGCCGCACGCAGATACTCGACTGGGCCGTGCGTGCTGAACAACTCGGTGCCAGTTCAATCGCTTGTGTCGACCGGCTTAGCTACCCGAGCTGGGACCCGATGATCGCGCTGGATAGCGGCCGCCGGGCTCGGTGGCTGGGGCGGCGCGATCGCCTTCGCCGAGCGTGTGCGGGAAGCCTGGGG
>CAXUJF010000036.1:0-13051 GCA_964250865.1 uncultured Streptosporangiaceae bacterium | reverse complement strand
CGGCGCAGACGTCCTCGTCGAACAGGATGTTGCCGGTGTACTCGGCCGGCGGCTCACGCGCAGCTGATCACGCCCGTACCTATATGCGTCAGTATTACGGGTTCCTCGGTGAGGCTCAGGCAGATGAACTCGCCAGCCACGTTCTCATCTCACCTGAGCGAGTTTCCGAGGCGTACCAGGAGCTAGACGAAGCGGGTTTCGACGAACTAATTCTCCTGCCCGTCTCGGCCGAGACCGATGAGCTCGCCCTGCTGGAGCGGCTCGGCCAGGCCGGGGCGGCCAGCACGTCCCGGACAGCCTGCTTGACTTAGAGCGCTCTAAGTTTCGTATTGTTGCCGAGTGAGCAGCGGAGAGGACCCGGAGCAGGCGCAGGGCTTCACGATCCAGCAGGTCGCGAGGCTGACCGGGCTGTCGGAGTACACGCTGCGGTACTACGAGAAGGTCGGTCTCATCGACCCGGTGGACCGCGATGACTCTAGCGGGCACCGGCGCTACGACGCGGACGGGCTGGCCCGGATCGAGGCGGTGGCCCGGCTGCGCGCCGTCGGGCTCGGGATTGAGGAGATGCGGGTGCTGATGCACTCGCGCGGCCACAGCCCGGAAACCGTGGACATCAAGATCGCGCTGCTGGCCGCCCACCGGAACAGGCTCGATCAGCAAATCAGGAGCCTGCGGGCCCGCAAGCGGTTCGTCGAGAACCGGATCGCCTACTGGCAGGCGGTCCTGGCCGACGACGTGGCGACGGCCGGCCGGCTCACCGTCGAGGGTGACGCGCTGAGCGAGCACCTCGACTAACCAGGCAACCGCCGCCTTTTGCCGGCTGCCCGCGTGGCCGGCGGTTGCCGCCATGCCACGAAGACCCCGTATGCCCGGAAGGAAGGAGATTCCCGTGCGCCACGATTCCCGGTGGGTGACCTTCACTCTGGTCGCCGCCGCGCAGTTCATGGTCGTCCTGGACACCGCGATCATCAACGTCGCGCTGCCTGTCATCAAGGTCAGGCTCAGCTTCTCCGACACCTCGATCCAGTGGGCGGTGACCGCCTACGTGCTGGCCTTCGGCGGGTTCCTGCTGTTCGGCGGCCGGGTAGCGGACCTGTTCGGGCGCCGCCGCGTGCTGCTGGCCGGCATGGCCGCGTTCACGCTGTTCTCGCTGCTGATCGGGCTCAACAGCTCGCCGGTGATGCTGATCGTGCTGCGCGGGCTGCAGGGTGCCTCCGCCGCGTTCATGTCCCCGGCGGCGCTGTCGACCGTGCTGGTGACGTTCGCCGACGATGAGCACCAGCGGCGCCGGGCCCTGGGGTTCTGGTCGATGACCGCCACCGGAGGGGCCGCCGTCGGCCTGCTGCTCGGCGGGGTGCTGACCCAGTACGCCGGATGGCGGTGGAACTTCTTCATCAACGTGCCCGTCGGGATCGTCACCGGGATCCTGATCGCGCGGCTCGTCCCGCGTCACGGGCCGGCCGGCCGCGATCGGCACCTGGACTTGCCCGGCGCCGTGCTGGTGACGGCGGGGCTGATGGCCGCCGTGCTGGCCTTCTCCCAGGCCCCAGTCTGGGGCTGGGGCGACGCCCGCACTCTGGTCGGGCTGGCCGCGGCGGTGGTGCTGATCGCCGGGTTCGCCGTCAACGAGCAGCGGACGGGCCGGCCACTGCTGCCGCTGTCGCTCTTCCGCGTCCGTAACGTTTCCGGCGCCAACGCGATGATGGCCGCCGTCTACGCGGGGAACCTGGCCATGTTCTTCCTTCTCACCCTCTACCTGCAGGGCATCGAGGGATATTCCGCGATCAGGACGGGGCTCGCGTTCCTGCCGTTCCCCGTGATCCTCGGCTTCACCTCCACCCGGATGGCCGGGCTCGTCGCCCGGTACGGGTTCCGCCGGTTCCTCATCCTCGGCCCCACCCTTATCATCGCCGGCCTAGCCTGGATGTGCTTCCTGCCCGTCCACGGCGACTACGCCCTCCACGTGCTGCCCGGCCTGCTGATCATGCCCGTCGGCTACGGCATGAGCTTTGCTCCCATGTACGCCGCGGCGACCATGGGCGTGGCGCCACAGCTGGCCGGGATCACATCCGGGCTGATCAGTGCCTCCCAGCAGATGGGGGGCGCCGTCGGGCTCGCGATTGTCTCCGGTGCCGCCGCTGCGGTCACCGGAGCCCTGTCCGGAACGGGGCGGGCCCAGGCGCTGACGACCGGATACGACGCTGGCATGGGCGTCGCTGCCGGGCTTACCCTCCTGGCGCTGTTGCTCGCCGTCACCGTGATCCGGGCACCGCACTCGTCAGATGGCCGGGGCACGCCGCCGGGCAGGGCAGAGTTCGCGCGCACTGCCGATCGCAGGGATGCGGGAGCTGGCCGTGATGGTGCTGTCCTGGGCTAGCGCCAAGACGGGTTTCAGGTCGTATGACTCATGCGTTCGCGGCTGGCACTGTGTGGCCGGGCCTGCGCAGCCGGATTCCGCTGAGCGACCTCCTGGTCGATACCCTGGAAGAGCGGCATCGCGTCATCGCTGACCTCTTGGTTGACTGTCAGCCTGAGTTCACGTCCTGGTCGCACACGGGGATCCCGGGCGGCGGGACCGGATCGTCGAGCGGCTGACCAAGCTGGAGCGGGTGCTGTTGAGGAGCCTTGATCTGGAGGAGCGCGATGTCCTTCCGTTTGTTCGCGGGCACCACAGCATGCGGGCATGGGCCGAGCTGCACGGGCAGGCCATCAGCAATGGGGCATCAGGCTTCCGGGCGCCGCTGATGGTGGTCGGCATGGTGCTGGAAGACGCGACGCCGCGCGAAGGAGCGTGGTTCATGATTACGTTGCCGTCCTCGCGGCGCCTGCTATGGCGCGCGATCGGCAGCCGCTGGTGCGCCGGTTACTCCCGTCACATCCGCCGGAACATCGCACAGCGCGCAGTGTTCCAGGATTGCGCTGCGGGTCACGGCAGCATTGACGCTCGCGTGCAGTACCTCGCAGACCGTATCGAGATCCAGGACGTCATCGCCCGTTATGGGCTCGGTCAGGACCTGCATGAGGACGGAGACAACGACGTCCGAGCCCAGTGGGACGAAGTGTTCACGCCGGACGGCGTCGCGGACTACTCGAGCACGGGGGTTCCCGAGCTGGCAAGCATAGGCTTCCGGGAGCTCGTCGATTTCATGCGCAGGCCCGGCGGATCGATGAGCGGACTAAAGCGCTGGCAGCACTTTCAAGGATGGGCGACGGTGACCATCGACGGCGACACGGCGACGGCACGGACGCCGCTGACGGCACGCTGCTCCGAGGGTGTGCGCCGCTCGCTCTCAGAGCAGCCCCACGTCTGATTGCAACGTACTGCGGTCAAGGCATCATTCCCGAGCCGATTCTCCCTGGCCTCAGGAGCCTCACAGGTTTAAGTCCGTACGGTCTGCGCATGGTTATGGGACAAACGATTTACCAGACGGAGGAGCAGCCGGGCGGGCCGCTCGCCGTATCGACAGCCGGGCTTACCAAGAGCTTCGGCAACCGCACCGTTGTTGACGACGTGGCGCTGGCCATCCCCTCGGGTTCTGTCTGCGGTTTCGTGGGCCCGAACGGGGCGGGCAAGACCACCACGATCCGTATGCTGCTCGGCCTCGTGCGCCCGACATCGGGACACGGGACCATTCTCGGCGGCAGCCTCGATGAGCCCGCCAGTTACCTGCACAAGGTCGGCGCGCTCATCGAGTCGCCCGCGTTCTACCCGCAGCTGAGCGGGCGCGACAACCTCAAGGCGCTCGCCCGCCTCGGCAGGCTGCCGCTGACCGCGGTCGACCCGGTCCTTGAGCGCTCGGGCCTGCTGGCCAGGGCGGGTGATAAGTACCGCTCGTACTCACTCGGGATGAAGCAGCGGCTCGGCATCGCCGCGGCCATGCTGGCGGGACCGCAACTGCTGATCCTCGATGAGCCGACGAACGGACTCGATCCCGCGGGCATCGTCGAGATGCGCGGCCTCATCAGGTCGTTCGCCGAGGACGGGATCACGGTCCTGGTCTCTAGTCACCTGATTTCCGAGATCGAGCAGATCTGCGACTACGTAATGATGATCAGGGCGGGACGCCTCGTTCACCAGGGCAGCGTCGGCGAGTTGCGGGCCACCCAGCAACCGGAGTTCCTGGTCGCAGCCGAGCACGACGCGGACCGCGACGTGCTGATCAAACTGCTCCAGGCGGCCGGTTGCACGGTGACCCCGCGTCTGGCCGAGGCAACGGTGCTCGTCGAGACGCCGGGTCTGGGTGCCGCTGACCTGAACCGGCTCGCAGCCGGCGGCGGGATCACCCTCCGCCAGCTCTCCGAGCGCACTCGCAGCCTCGAGCGGGCGTTCTTCGCACTGACGGGCACCGCCTCGGCCGACGTGCCAGCCGGCCAGGAAATGGGAGCGATCAGATGATCTGGGCCGCGTTTACCAGCGAGTGGACCAAGCTGCGGCGGCCAACGCTGTTCCTTTCTACCTTTCTTGGGCTGGCCGCTGCGGCCTCGCTCTTCGTGGTCCTGCTGTTCTCCCAGGCTTCGGCGGACAGCGGCATCGTCACGCTGCACCAGCTCGCCAAGCCGAACGGCCTGGTCATCGGCGTCGCCAGAGCGTCGATGCTGCTCGGCGTCGTGGCCTTCGGCATAGCGGCCTCACAGGTCGCGAGTGAGTACAGCCTCGGCACGCTGCGGCAGCTCCTCGTCCGCCAGCCGCGCCGTGCTGTGCTGCTCGCGGGCAAGATGCTCGGCACGATCACCTTCCTCGTGCTGGCGCTCTGCTTCGCCGCGGTCATCGCCTTGATCGTGGCGGTCATCGCGGCGCAGGCCCGGCACGTCCCGACGAGCGCGTGGTTCACGGGGACCGGGCTCGGTGACCTGTCGCGCGAGTTCGGCGACCTCACGCTCGGCGTGATTGGCTACAGCGTGCTCGGCATGGCGCTCGGCCAGTTCGTCAGGTCGGCGGTGTTCGCCGTCATCGTCGGCTTCGCGTGGCTGATCGCCGTGGAGAACATCATCGTCCGCATCGTGCCAAGCACACAGCAATGGCTCCCAGGCGCCTCGATCATGGCGGTTGCGTCGGGCGGCGCCGAGGGCGTGAGCTACGGTCACGGGCTGATCCTCGGCACCGTCTACGTCGTCGTCGCGATCGCGGCAGCGATGACGGTCTTCCTCCGCAGCGATGTGACAGCGTAACGAGAAGCCCCCGACCTGAGGCAGTCCACCCCGGTCCGTTCAGGAGAATCAAGATGACGATCATGAACGGACCGGGGTGACACCTGGCCCGCTTGACTACACGCCGGACTGCCGGGGAACTAATCGACCTGCGGACGGTAGCGGGAATGGCCGCAGGCCTGGCGGAACGCCTGCGCAGCGGAGATCCAGTTGTTGAATCGTGGCAATAACTCCTCCGGCCGAGGCGTGGTGGTAGCAGACACCTTTCGCTCGCTCCGTAGTACGCGGGCGAGCGGGCCGGGCAGCCACCAGTTCCAGCGTCCCAGCAGGGAAGTAAGCGCCGGGACGAGCAGGGTGCGCACGATGACAGCGTCGAGAAGTATCCCGAAAGCCAGTGCACTGGCGGCGACCTGGACGACCTGGTCGGGCGTGCTGCTCAGGGTCAGGAAGGACACGGCCACGATCAGGGCGGCGCAGGTGACGAGGCGGCCGGTCCTGCTCAGTCCCGCGACGACCGCCTCGTCGGTGGAGCCGGTGCGGTCGTACTCTTCCCGGATGCGCGACAGCAAAAAGACCTCGTAGTCCATGGACAGGCCGAACAGGCATGCGAATACGACGACGGGAATCCAGGCGTGGATCGCCAGGATCGCGGGCGCGCCGTAGATGAGGTCGGAGCCATGTCCCTGCTGCCAGAACAGGACCATGAACCCGAAGGTTGCGCCGAGGGAGACGAGGTTGAGCAGGACGGCCTTGACGGCCAGCACGATCGAGCGGAAGGCCACGGTGAGGATGAGCAGGCTCAGCAGCGTGATCACCGCCAGGGCGAGCGGGAAGTTGCCGTAGACGGCGCTGGTGAACGCCATTTCCGACGCCGTGGCGCCCCCGACCTCCGCGTCGCCTGCCACCGCTCCCAGCCGTGAGCGCAGCGAGGTGACGATTGACTTGCCGGCCGAGGTGCCCCCTTCGGCCGTCGGGACGATGGTCAGCAGGGCGCTGTTCCCGGCGCGGAAGGCAGGCGTGTCAGGGGCCAGAACCATATATACGCCCGGGGTCGCCAGCGCGACCGCGGTGGCCTGGCGTACGGCGGCAGGGGAACCGCCGTGGGTGATGACCTCAATGGGGAAGTCCACAGCGCTGGGCACGCCGGCCGCCTCCAGCTGGCGGAAAGCCTGCGCGGCGGGGCTGGCCTGCGGCAGTGACCCGATGAGCGGTTCGGCGGTGTTGATCGACAGCGCGGGCGCCGCCAGTGCGAGCACGACGACCAGGCCGGCCAGGCCGGCGAGCCAGCGGTGCCGTACCACCAGTCGTCCCCACCGCTCCCAGCCGCGGCTGTGCGTGCCCCCACTGCGCCGGCGGAGAAGACGGCGCCGGTCCAGGGCTGGTCCGCACGCGGCCAGGGTCACCGGCAGCAGCGTCGCCGCTGCCGCCACCGCGACGAGCGGGATGAGCATGGTGCCGACGCCGATGCTGCGCAGGAAGGGCACCGGCAGCAGAACGAGCGATAGCAGGCCGATCGCGACCGTCGCGCCGCTGAGCAGCACCGCGCGGCCCGCGCGGGCCGCGGCGGTCCCGATCGCGGTGTCGTTGTCCGCTCCCCGGTCGCGCTCTTCGCGCCACCGGATCACGACCAGCAGCGAGAAGTCGACCGCCACCCCGAGCCCGAACAAGGGGATGAGGTACTGCAGGAAATAGCTGACCGGGGTGATGTGCGTCAGGCCGGACTCGCACAGGAAGGTCACTCCGATCGCCGCTGCCGCCATCCGCAGCGGAACGACCGCGCTCGCCGAGCCGTCGCCGAGAAGCAACAGCAGCCGCGCGAGGAAGCCGCCGATCGCGGTCTCCGCGAGCAGGCTTGGACCGCCGGAATTGCCGCCGCCGGAAAGCATCTGCGCGAACCCGGTCACGGTCACCGACGCCCCCCGCGGTGCGGCGGCCCGCAGGATCGCCCCCAGGTTGTCCCCGGCGCCGGCCCCCGGTCCCGTGTCGGGATTCGCCAGGCCGAGCACAGCCCAGGTGGTCCTGCCTCCGTCCGCGATCAGCTTGGGGTTACCGGTGTCGGCATAGTCGGCGGCGGTCACCACACCCGGGCGGGCCGCGGCGGCGAAGGCCCGCTGGGCGGCCGCCCGCCCGGCGGCGGTCCGCATGGTCAGGCCGGCCGGCAGGTGAAGTACCGCGAGCGTCGGCTCGAACGCCGGATCTACGCCGAACCGCTGGGTGATGTGCAGGTTCGCCTCGTAGCCGGGCTGCCCGGGCGTGGCATACGTGTAGTCCATCCGGCCGATCGTCGCGTTAGCGGTCAGCCCGCCGGCCAGGGCCAGCACGAGCCACGCGCTTAGCACCAGCCATCTGTGCCGAATGGAGAACGCCGCGATCCGGCGCATGGGGGACACCCGCCTTCCGTCTGGCCGCGCTCCACGGGGCGCGGACGGCCTACCAGGAACTTTCTGCCTGCCCGGCAGTCTGGGGGGACGTTCCTTACCGGGCCCTTTCAGGGTTGCCCGCATTCGTTCTGAACACCGAAATCCGCACTCGCGACGGCCGACTACAGCTCAGGTAAGGAAGCCGCCCGATGACGGCGTTGAGGTTCAGGTCACCGCACAGCTCCTTCCGCCCGGGCGGAACTGACGTGCTACGCAGGGAGGGTGACTACTGCTCGCGCGCCGCCGATTTCGGCATCGGTGAGCTCGATGGTGGCTCTGTGCGCGGTCGCGATCTCCCTGGCGATCGCGAGTCCCAGCCCGGCGGAGCCGCTGCCGTGCCCGCGGCTGGGGTCCAGCCGCACGAACCGGTCGAAGACCCGCTGTCGCTGGGACGCCGGTATGCCCGGGCCGTCGTCGGTGATCTCGACGGCGATGCTGCCCGGCCCGGGCACCGCGGAGACGACCACGCTGCTCTTGGCGTAGCGGGCAGCGTTGTCGACGAGGTTGCGGAACATCCGTGACAGCTCGTCGGGATTGCCGGAAGCGACCGTCCCGGGCGGAACGCGGATACTGATGCTGATGCCCGGGGCCAGGGTAGTGACCCGGATCTCGGTCAGCAGAGCGCGCAAGTCCACCGTCTGCCGCCGGTCAGCTTCCTGCGCCACGTCGGACTTCGCCTGCACCAGCAGCTGAGCGATGAGGTGTTCCAGGCGCTGCGCCTGCCGCACAGCGCGCAGGGCGATGTCCGGCCAGGGTGCCGTGTCGGCATGGGCAAGTCCCACCTCCAGGCTGGCGCGGATCGCGGTCAACGGCGTGCGGAGCTCGTGCGAGGCGTCGGCGACGAACCGGCGCTGCCGGACGGCGCCGTCATCGAGCCTGGCCAGCATGTCGTTCATGGTGCGGGCGAGGTGACCGATCTCGTCGTCGGTGCCCGGCACCGGGACACGCTGCGACAGGCCGGTGTCCGTGATGGCGGCGACCGTGCCCCGGATCCGCTCCACGGGGCGCAGCGAACGGCCGACCACCAGCCAGATGGTCGCGCAGGCCAGGAGCAGCAGGGCCGGCACGCCGATGCCGAGCAACTCGGCGAACGTCTCGCTCACCTGGCGGCGCAGGCTGGTCGCGGTGCTGGTGATGATGGCGAGCTGGCGGCCGCCTGCCGTGACGTGCTCGCCGAAGACCGACACCTCACCGGGCAGGGCACCGCTAGCGGCCGACTGGCGGGCGGGCACGGCCGAGCCCGGGGTGAGCGTGTAAAGTGCCGGCCGTCCGGCCAGGTCCCGGGTCGCGGCCAGGACGGTGCCGTCCGGGGCGACGACCTGTGCCTGGGCGCCCGGGTCGATGGCCAGGCCGGGCAGTGGCTGAGGGTAGACGCCGCGCGCGGCGGACTCCTCGATCTGGGTGGCGTAGGTGCGCAGCTGGCTTTGAATGGCCCGGTCCGCCGAGCCAGCCTGGATTTGGTACATCACGAGCAGGCCCAGCAGCACCGCTGCGGTCAGCGCCAGCCCGGCGACCGCCGTGACGCGGGTGCGTACCGTCCGCAGCCGCGCGCCACGGATGATCCTGCGCCACTGGCCCGGCGACTGGCTTCGTGCTCCGGTCATGTCGCGTCGTCTCGGATGAGGTAGCCCTCGCCGCGGCGGGTCTCGATCAGCCCGGGCCGTTCCGGTGATCCGACCTTCCGCCGCAGCCGGTGCACCAGCACCTCCGCGACGGCTGGGTCGCCGTCAAAGTTGACGTCCCAGCAGTGGGTGAGCAACTCGCTCTTGGAGACAACCTGCCCTTTGCGCCGGAGCAGGTACTCGAGCACGGCGACCTCGCGACTGGTCAGGCCCAAGGGGACGCCGTCGCGCGCAACGGACCGGCTGGCCGGGTCGAGCGTCAGGCCGGCTGCGGCCAGCACCGCTGGCCTGGTGCCGAGCGTGCGGCGGGTCAGCGACCGCAGGTGCGCGAGCAGTACCGGGTAAGAAAATGGCTTCGCCAGGTAGGCATCGGCTCCGCTGTCCAGGCCCTCGGCGTGATCAAGGTCGTCGTCCATGGCAGTGAGCATCATGACCGGCGTCCACTGGCCCCGCTCGCGCAGCCGCCGGCACACCCGGTAGCCGTCCATCCCGGGCAGCATCACGTCCAGGACGATGGCGTCGTAGGGATTCTCGGTCGCCCTCCACAGCCCGTCGACGCCGTTGTCCGCGGTGTCCACGACATATCCCTCGGCGGTGAGCCCCCAGCTCAGGCTCTGCGCCACGTCCGGCTCGTCCTCGACGATCAGCACGCGCATGATGTCCTCCTGTTCCTCGTTGCCCGAAACCCAGGCGGGGGGGGGGGGGGGGGGGGCCCGCCCCCCCCCCCCCGGGGCGGCGGGGGGGGGGGGGGGGGCCGCCCCCCCCCCCCCCCCCCAGGACCGGTGCAGGCCTTGACCTGGTACGGCCCTCCTCATGCCTGCGTCGGCTGATTACGGCCAGGCTGAGTCCGCCGGTGCCTCCAGTTCGCGGGGGCCGGCTTCGCTGGGATCGGCTTCGCCGGCCGTCTCGGTGCCGCCTTCCAGGTTCAGGCGGGGCAGGAAGCGGTCGAGGACGGCGGGGATGCGCCAGTTGGCCTGGCCGAGCATGTGCATGACCGCGGGAACCAGGACGGTACGGACGATCAGGGCGTCGGCGACGACGGCGGCCGCCATGCCGAGCCCGATCATCTTGATCGTGCGGTCGGTGGTGAAGGTGAAGGCGAAGAAGACCACGGTCATGATGGCGGCCGCGGCGGTGATGATGCGGCCGGTCACCGCCTGGCCGGCCAGCACTGCGGCCCCGTTGTCGCGCCGCCTGACCCATTCCTCCTGGATCCTGCTGACCAGGAACACCTGGTAGTCGGTGGTCAGGCCGAACAGCACGGCGAACATCAGGATCGGGATGAACGGGCTGACCGGGCCGGTGTTGGTCACCCCGACGAGGCTCTTCAGCCAGCCCCACTGGAAGACGGCCGTGATCACCCCGAACGCCGCCGCGGCCGACAGCAGGTTCATGATCGCGGCGGTCGCCGGGATCGCCAGGCTGCGGAACACGATCATCAGCAGCAGGAACGAAAGCACGACGACCATGCCGACGAACAATGGCAGCTTGGACGACAGCTGGCCTGCCACGTCGACGCCGATGGCGGTTGCCCCGCCGACGAGCACCTGCAGGTGCTGCCCGTGCAGCGCGGCCGGTATGACGTTGCCGCGCAGGTTGCTGATCAGGTTCACGGTGGACTGGTCCTGCGGGCTGCCGGAGGGGTAGACCTCGGCCACCGCCACGGCGGGGTGTCCTGGCCCGGCGGGGAAGAACTCCGGCCCGGTGGTGGTGACCACGCCGCTGGTGTGGCTCGCGGCGGCAACCACGGTGTCGAAGGCACTCTTGTCGGCCGGGCTGGACAGCGGTGCCACCAGCTGGAGCGGGCCGCTGAAGCCAGGTCCGAACCCGTGAACAAGCAACTCGTAGCCCTGATAGGTGGTGGTCGTGGTGCTGGTGGGGTCGACGCTGTAGTCGGCGGTTCCTTGCCGCATCGACAGGTACGGAACGCCGAGCGCCACCATAACCCCCAGGGCGGCGATGCCGAGGACGAGCCGTTTGCGCTGCACGAGCGAGGACCACCGGCTCCAGCCACGGGACGCCTCGCTGAAACCAGTCTCGCCCCGGGCGAGGGCGCGGCGCTGCCGTCGAGTCAGGACCCGGTGGCCGACCAGGCCGAGCAGCGCCGGCAGCAGTGTCAGCGCGCCGAGCACGGGGAACGCGACGGCGATCGCCGCCGCGATAGCCGCGCCCGACAGCGTGGCGACGCCGACGGTGAGGATGCCAAGCAGCGCGATGCACACGGTGATCCCGGCGAAGAGCACCGCCCGGCCGGCGGTGCCGCCCGCGGCGGTGACCACCTCCTGGACGCTGAGGCCGCGGCGCAGGCCGTTGCGCGTCCGGGTGAGGATGAACAGCGAGTAGTCGATGCCGACCCCGAGGCCGATGAGGATGCAGAGCTGGGAGGTGAACGACGCCATGCTGATCGAGTTGGACAGCATGCCGACCACCGACAGCCCGGAGACCAGGGCGACGCCCGTGCCGAGCAGCGGCAGCAGCGCGGGGAGGATCGCGCCGAAGAACAGCAGCAGCACGACGAGTGCCGCGGCCACGCCGATGAAGGTGCCGGGGGAGGAGCTCGGATTGGTCGACGAGGCGACGTCGCCTACAACATCGACTTGCACGCTGGCCGAGTTCGGGGCCCTGGCCGTGTTGACGAAGGTGGTCGCCTCGCTGGCCGGGATGCTGCTGGCGTCTTTGCTGAAGTTCACGGTGGCGAAGGCGATGGTCTTGCCCTTACTCACCTGCCCGGCACCCGCCGGAGTGTAGGGCGAGGTCACGCTCGCGACGTAGGGCAGCTTCGACACCTTGCCCAGCATGGCTGTGATCTGCGTCCGGACGGCCGGGGCCGCCACCGTCCCCGCCTTGGTCTGAAACACGATCTGCTCGGTGTCGCCGGACTGGGCCGGCGCGGCCCGCTGGAGGAGGTTCGCGGCGGTGGCGCTGGGCGTGCCGGACAGGCTGGTGCTCTGGACGTAGTTGCTTCCGGTGGCCGAGCTGCCGAGGAAGGTGCCTACGAGCACCAGCAGCCATATCCCGACCACCACCAGGCGGTGCCCCACGCACCACCGGGCGACAGCTTGCATCGGATCTCCCTTCCGCTGATCCCCGCCAGCCGGGGAGTCCTAGCCAGCTTCTCGGGGCGGGCAGTCCCGTAGCGTCGGCCGGCAGAGCCCTTTCCCTGAACGGGGCTGGTGCTGGCGACGTAGTGCGGGCGACGGATGCGCGGGCCGGGCGCCGCGCCTAGGCTCGCTCCTGTGAGATCCTTGTTTGACCAGCTCAGACGGTTTGGGGCCGGAGCGCTTGGCCTGGCGCGCGTCCGGCCCCTGGACGTGTTTCTCGCGGTTGCCGCCTTCGCGGCGCTGCTCGTCGACCCGCTGCTGCTGCACAAGGTCAGCGGGCTGACGCCGTCCATGGTCGCGCTGGCGCTGGCCGCGGTCCTGCCGCTGTTGGTTCGCACGCGCTTTCCGCTCGCTGTCCTCGCCGCCGAGGTACCGTTCCTGCTCGGCTGCCTGGCCGTGTACCACCCGAACCGGGCCGCGACCGGGATCGTCATGCTGCTGGTGTTCACGGTGGGCCTGGAGGGCCGCCGGGCCCGGTCGCTGATCGTGGGCGCCGTGATGGCGCTGATCGTGATAATCGCGGTCTTGTTCACCAGCCAGCGGGTCGAGCCGTCCGAGATCATCGCCTACACCTCGCTGGTGCTCGGTGCGCTGATCGCCGGGGAGGCACTGCGCGCCCGCCAGGCGCTGCAGCGGGCGCTCTTCGACGAGGCGGCCCGCGCCAGCGAGGCAGCGGTGCAGCACCGCTTCGACATCGAGCGGCTGGCGCTGGCTCATGAGCTGCATGACGTCGTCGGCCACACCCTGGTGGCGATCAACG
>CAXUJF010000035.1:0-21156 GCA_964250865.1 uncultured Streptosporangiaceae bacterium | reverse complement strand
GATGTGACGGTTGAGATCCAGGGGGTACCACGGAGCGGCGCGGCGAGGGCTTCGGCGACGGTCGGGGCGGGCTGGCCGGTGATGCGGAGCGGCAGGCCGGCGGTGTAGCGGCCGGGCGCGCCGCCGGGGCGCAGCACCGGGTCGTGGCCGGGCGCGGGGTAACCAGCGTCGCTGGCGGCCGACAGCAGCGCCTGGCGCAGGTCGGCCGTCAGCATGGGGTGGCCGACGTTCAGCCGAGCGCGGTGGGCGGCGCGCCCGCCAGTTCGCGGACCACGCGGATCATCTCGCCCGGGTCGAACGGCTTGGTCAGGTAGGCGTCCACGCCGATCTGGTGCCCGCGCTGCTTGTCGTCCTCCTGCGCCCGCGCCGTGATCAGCACCACCTTGATGTGCGAGGTGTCGGGGTTCTTGCGCAGCTCACCGGCGGTGACCCAGCCATCCAGCCGCGGCATCATCACGTCCAGCGTGATCACCTGGGGCGAGATCGACCCCACCTTGTCCAGGCAGTCCTGGCCGTCCACGGCCGTCGACACGTCAAACCCCTCAAGCGTGAGGTTCACGGCAATTAGCTGCCGGATCACCTCGTCGTCGTCCACAACCAGAACCCGTCCCAGTGCCTGCGTCACGGGCGCGAGGCTATCCGCTGTTCGGCCGCTCGTGTGCACAGTTCCCCGGCGTGTCTTGCCGGTTGTCGCGGTTGCGGCGGGTTTGGCCCGGAGACAAGGTGGTTACCAGGCGGAGTGGGGCTTGCGCTGGCGTGGTCCTGGGTGGGGATGCGGGCTGGTAAGGTTGCTCCGTTCCGTTCGCCCGCGGGCCTGTGCGCGCCGCGGCTGAGCCCCCATAGCTCAGCGGATAGAGCATCGGCCTCCGGAGCCGTGTGCGCAGGTTCGAGTCCTGCTGGGGGCGCCTCTTTCTGTATAGCCGGAAGGGCTCGCCGCTGGCCGGGCCGATCGTCACTCAGCTGGTCTAGCTGGGCGTTTGCGCCTGTTCCTGCTGCTGGATCTCGATGGAACCGGCGACCCAGGCAACTGAGACCGATCGGTGTTCTCGTGACGATGTGGGGCAGCCCTACGGTCGATGCAGAACGATGCGGAAGCGGGCGCCATGAGCGTGGGCCAAGATCGCGAGCAGCTACTGGCGGTGACGTTCGTCGAGCTGGCGGACACGCTGGTCGCTGAGTTTGATGTGGTGGATTTCCTGCACGGGCTGGCGGACCGGGCCTGTTCATGAGCACCCCGCGCCGCCTCGGCGCAAGCGGGCTGCGGATCGGGCAGGCGCTGGCCGACGTGGCCACGATCGGGTTGCTGCAGGAACGCAACCTCCGGCATCAGGAAGTACTGGCCGAGCAGCTGCAGGGCGCGCTGAACTCGCGAGTCGCGATCGAGCAGGCTAAGGGAATGCTGGCCGAGCGCCTTGGCCTGCCCATGGAGCGGGCGTTCGACCTGCTGCGCACTCAGGCACGGGCACAGAACCGGCGGCTGGCCGAGCTGGCCGCCGCAGTCGCCAACGGCACAGGGAACCTCAACGAATGGGCGGCCGTCAGCCGGTCCCGCTGACGTGCTGGCCCGGGACCGACGGGGCATTACGCCAGCGTTCTTCCCTGGTAGTACCGCCCCAGATACCGTCCGGCTGGGTGATCAGGGCGTAGGACAGGCAGTTCGCCCGCACCGAGCACCGGGCACAAACGGCCTTCGCGGCGTCGGTCTGAACCTGCGCGGGACCCAGCGCGGAGATAGGAAAGAAAAGCTCCGGATCCTCACGCAGGCAGGCTCCGCGCAGCATCCAGGCAGTCCGATCCACGGGCGGTGCGGCAAGCCTGGGCTGTCTGCGGCACAGCGGGTCAGGAGCTGCGGCCGTCCGCGAACTGGGCCAGGCGAACTGGTCGTCAAGGTCAGGCTCGGCCATGGCAACTCCCGATAGTGGAAAAGACCACCGGGGACCGGAGCGGCCGAACGACCTAGTAAAGGCTACGCCACCGTTGAATTATGGACAATGCAGCAGAGCGTGAGCTACGCCACCCGCCCTGGCGTTCGCGGTACCCGCCCCCTCGGCCTGCTTGCCCAACGCCGTCTTAGCTCATCATGAAGATAGCTACTGTTAATCAAGATGATGAGCTAGGCTCGCCCTAGCCACGCTGGCCCTCCGGCACCACCGGAGTCAGATCCAGCGGCAGCAGCTGCTCCGGACCCCGGCAGCGAATCCTTGAGGACCGCCGAGCCGGAGACACCGTGAGCCACACTTATTTGATTCCGCAACCGGGCCACGCTGAGCTCAGCGACAGCGAATTGGCTCGGCACCTGCACGATCCCGAGCGCCATGACTCGGCGCTGGAAATCCTGGTGTACCGCTATCAGGCCATGGTGCGGTCGTTGGCTCACCAGTACCAGCTGCCAGCCCAGCATTATGAGGACCTCACTCAGGCCGGGTATGTGGGCTTGATGAAGGCGATCAACAGCTTTGACCCCGCGATCCGGCCTGATCTGAAGCCGTACGCGCGGGCGTGTGTGGCCGGGGAGATCAAGCGGTACTTCCGGGACAAGCGGTGGCTGATCCGGGTCAGCCGCTCAGACCAGGAACTGTTGCTGGCGGCCAAGAAAGCCCAGGCCGATCTGGGCGCCGAGATCGGGGGGACCCCCACCGACGATGACGTTGCCGACCGCCTCAAGGTCACCACCGAGGAGCTGCGGCACGCTTACCAGGCCCACCAGGCGTTCGCACCGGGCTCAATCGACGCACCGGTCTCAGGTGATGATGAACGGGGAATCGGCGAGGTCATCGGCGCGGAGGATCCGCGGTTGACTCTGTCCGACACCATGGATGCGGTCCAGCAGTACTGGAAAGAGTTGCCGACCACGCAGCGCGAAGTCCTGCTCCTGCGCTTTTACGGCAACATGACTCAGGCTCAGGTCGCAGACCGGCTGAACTGTTCCCAGATGCACGTGTCCCGGCTACAGGCCCGTGCTCTGACATTCCTGCGCCAACAGCTGCAGGCCGGATGAGCGAACCCACGATTCCTGCCTGGCCAAGGCGCAAGTGTGCGGGGGTGATGACCGCGTCGATCCCCCAGCTCATCATGATGATGAACATTTTTAATCGTCATGATGATGTATGCTTATCCTGACCACGCTGGCGCTCCGGCATCGCCGGAGTTGAATCCCAGCTGCAGCAGCTGCTCCGGACCCGGCAGCGGATCCTGTGAGGACCGCCGATCCGGAGGCACGCGAGCCATGCTGCCCCTTCCTCCCTTTCCGGAATCGGACCAGTCACCGCAGGGCCATCACGCCAGAAATGCGGATTGTCACCGTACATGAAAGGACAACTGGCCCCTATGCGCTTTCATTCTGAGGAACCGACCGAGCAAGGTACTGCGCCGGGTAACCAGCTGCCGGACGAGGAACCTATCGGCGACCATTCCCATACCTACGGCAAGCCATCATCGTGGATCCTCGTTGGCGTGGCCATCGCGGCCTTTGTCGCTGGCGGTTTCGCCATCGTATTCGGGATATGGCCGCTGTTCTGGACCTGCCTCGGCGTCACTGTTCTTACGATCCCGGCCGGTAAGGCCATCGACATCATGGGTGACGCAGTCCTCACCGGCGATCCGTCCAAGCAGGCCGGCCAGGGCGGCAGCGTGGCTGAAGATACCGGCTCGGCTGCCAATCCGGGCGTCAATCTCGGCCTGGCTGGTGCGATGTTGACAGCGACTAATACCAAGGACGACCATTAATGAATACGTGGGTGCCGCTCCAGACCTTGACGGTGCACCCGGTTCGTATCGGGTGTAGACAAGGGAACGGAGCGTGATGATCGCGCGTAATGTCACCCCGGGCGGTTCCGGGTCTTTGGTCCGCCGGTTCGGCGGATTCGCCGTGGTGGAGCTGCCGCCCGGGCGGAATTTCCTCACGGCCCCAGCTCTGGCCGGTGAGCTGTGTGCGGCCCTGGACGCAGGTGATGCAACCGGGCTGATCGTCGACTTGTCCAGCAGCGGCCTATGTGATTCAACCCGGCTGGAGGCCTTGATGCGGGCGGCCCGGCGGGCACGGGACTGGGGCTCATGGCTGCGGCTGGTCATCCCCGACGCTGATGCACGCAAGCTGGTGCGCCTGGTGGCACTGGACGATGTGATGCCGGTACACACGTCGGTACCCGAGGCCATCGCCGCCGCAGGCGGAGACACCACGATTACGAGGCCGGTCGCCAACCGATGCGGCGGGCATCAGCCACTTGCCGTACTGGGCTGGCGCCAGGAAAGGGCGGCGGCATGGGGCCGCTGACGGTGTCGATGTCGGCCACAGAGTCCTATGTACTGGTGGGAATGGCTGGCGAGGCAGATATGACAGTGAGCGGCCAGGTGCGTGAGCTGCTGGCCGCGGTGCTGGCAGGAATGCGGCAGCTGGTCGTTGACGTGTCGGGGCTGCATTTCATTGATACCGCGTGTGTGCGGGTGCTGGTGGGAGCGTGCCGAGCGGCGGAAGACGCTGGCGGCACGCTGGCGCTGGTGGCACCCCAGCCAGTCGTGGCGCGGGTGCTCGAATTGTGCCAGACTGACCAGTTGATCGCGGTGTACGGGAGCGTGGCCGAGGCGACCCCTCGCTTGGTGCAGCCGGCCAGAGAAGTGCCCGGGCCAGGTCTGCGCAGTGATCACGAATATTCGGCCTCGGCTGGTTAGAGAGTGGTTGCTGTTGCGGGTCGGCTCCTGGATATCGGCCTCACCCAGCTGGTCCGGCGCGGCTTGCGGGGGGTGTGGGTCCGGGGCGAGCTGCCCGCTTCGGCCGCGATCTGGGCCGCCAACCATCACAGCTGGTGGGACGCATTCGTTGCCGCCGCGGTCCTGCGGGAGCAGCAGCGCCCGGCCGCGTTGCTGATGGATGGAGACAACCTTGACACCTTCCGGTTTGTGCGATCGGCCGGAGTCATCTCGGCCCAGCGGCCGCGGCGGGCCCTCCAGGTGCTGCGCGAGGGCCGAATCCTGGTGATCTTTCCGGAGGGTGAGCTCTACTCCCCCGGACCGTTGCGCGCGGTGGCGCGCGGAGCTGGATGGCTTGGCCGCCACGCTCCAGCGGCCGTGGTTCCCGTCGCGGTCCGGGTCGTCAGCCGCGGGCATCAGTACCCCGAGGCATTCGTGGACATTGCGCCCGAGGTGTCACCCGCTGACCTCCCGGCGGCGTTGACGTCGCAACTGGGCCAGCTCGACGCGGACCTGCTCAGCGGAGATCCCCGCCGGCCGGTGCCAGGCTTCCGGTGCGCGGTGAAAGGGCGCCTGAGCTGGGATGAACGGATCACCCGCTGGGCCGGGCTGATCAAGCGATGAACACGCTGCGCCGCGCGGTAACGGCTTTCCTGCTCCTGAAGCTGAGCGTCCTGATCCTCAACCTGTGGCAGTTTCCCGTCTTGCGCCGCGGCCCGAAGGTCAGCCCCCATATCGCTGCACCCCCGGTCCGACCGCAGCCGCGGGTCTCACTGCTCGTCCCGATGCGCAACGAAGCAGCCCGGCTGGCGGCGTCGATCCCGCCGATCCTGGCTCAGGGCGCAGACGAGATCATCATGCTTGACGACGAATCGGCCGACGGCACGGGAGCGCTGGCTAGAGCACTGGTGGCCGGGCATCCGGGGGCCCGGGTAGAGGACGGTGTCCCGGCGCCCCGCGGGTGGGTCGGCAAGAACTGGGCCTGCCACCAATTGGCCGCTGCGGCGTCCGGGTCGCTGCTCGTTTACTGTGACGCTGACGTGCTGCTGGCCGAGGGCGCCATCGATGCCGTGATCACGGAGATGCAGGGCCAGCGCGCTGACGTCTTCTCGGTGTTTCCCCGGCAGATCACGGCCACCCTGGGCGAGCAGCTCATCACGCCGCTGATCGACGACGTGCTGCTGTGCTTCCTCCCGTTCTGGCTGCTGTCGGCCGACGTGCCCCGGGCAGCGACGGCGAACGGCTCACTGCTGGCGTTCACCCGGCCGGCTTTCGACCATTGCGGCGGTTTCGCCGCCGTCCGCAGCGAGCTCATCGAGGACGTAGCGATCGCGCGCCGGGCGCGAAAGGTGGGCCTGAAGCTGGGCCTGGCGCTCGGCGGCCGGCTGGTGGCGACGCGCATGTACCGCGGCTACCGCGAGGTCCTGGGCGGGATGTCGCGCGGCCTGCTGCCGGTGACCGGAGGCTCACGTAGCCGCCTCGTGCTCGGGGCCGGCTGGCATCTGCTGGCCTACACGCTCCCCTGGGGCCTGGTGCGCCGCCGGCGTGGGTGGGGCCTTCCGCTGGTCCTGGGGGTCACAGAACGGGCCCTGGTCGAGGTCAAGACCGGACGGCGGACGGTATGGCAGGCGGCGCTGATGCCACTGTCCCCGCTGGCCGCTGCCCCCATCGTCGCGCGGGCGTTGCGGCGCAACCAGCGCTGGAAGGGACGGGTTTACTCATGACCCTGCCGAGACCTCGGACCGCGTACGGGGTCGGCCATATCAGCCGCTGGGGCCAGGACCCGCTGGCCCTCATCGAGGAAGGCGCCCGGCTGGGACCGGTGTTCGCGCTGCGGCTGTGGCGGCCGGCGGTGCTCGGGTACTCGGCCGACTGGAATCGCTTCGTGCTCAGCGACATCATCACGTTCCGCAGCAAAGGCAGCATGAGTGACCTGTCTCCCTACCTGAACGCCGGAGTCGTCCAGCTCGACGCGCCGGAACACCGGCGGCGCCGCCAGAAGCTCAACCCGGCCTTTGCCCACAGCTCCGTCCGTACCATGACTGACCAGATCAGCGAGGTGATCGCACGGCACCTGCCCTCGGGCCCTTTCGACGCGGTCGCGTGGTCGGCCGCCCTGATGCGCGAAATCCTCGCCGTCACGTTCCTCGGCGGCCGGGTCCGGCCGGCGCTGCTGGCTGACTTCCTCCGCCCGCTTGACCGGGCGCTGCCATCCCCGTTCCTGCGCCGGCCGGTGCTGTTTCACCGGATGAACGAGGTCATGCGGGACTGTGTCGCACAGGCACCGGCCGGAACGCTGGCCGCGGCCTTCCGTGACCTGCCCAATGGGCCGGAGGAGCTGCGGGTCGCCGTGAGCGCCGGATACGACACCACCGCGCACACGCTGGCCTTCTTGCTCAGCCACGTCGCTCAGCAGCCGGAGTTGCTGGCCGCGGAGCGTCGTTCGTCCGTGATCAACGAAGTCCTGCGGCTGTACCCGGCCGGATGGGTGGGCAGCCGACGCTGCACGGCCGATACCGAATTCGGCGGCTACCGCATCCGCCGCGGAACCCTCGTGCTGTACAGCCCCTATCTCACCCACCGCGATCCGCGGCTCTGGACCGACCCGCTGAGCTTCCGGCCCGACCGTTTCGCCGGCGGTGCGGCGGCCTGGAGCTTCATCCCGTTCGCCGCTGGCGAGCGGACCTGCCTGGGACGGTCGTTCGCGCAGCTGGTGCTGAGCACGGTGCTGGGCGCCCTGGCCGGCACAGATCTGCGCTTCACCGCCGGAGATATGCGCCCTCGGGCCGGCATGACCCTCGCCCCGGCCGGGCCCCTGTACCTGGAGCTGAACCGCTGAAAGATGACCGGGGTCGTACCACCCTGTGGATCGGCAGCATCGCGGCGATCATCGCGGCTTTGTGCTACAGCTCGTTCCTGCTCAGCCCCTGGACGGATGCGGCATCACCGGCCTCGGGCGGTTTCGTCAGCGAGCTGGAGGACCCCGGTCAGCCTTTCGCGTGGCTGTACCGCACCTCCGACGTCCTGGCTGGCCTGGGCATTGTGGTCGCGGCGTACGTGCTGTGGCGTCTGGTGGCGGGCCGTCGCTGGGCGGCTACCGGAGTCGCCTTGTTCGCCCTTACCGGGGCCAGCTCCGTACTGGACGCCGTCACCAGCATGCAGTGTGATCCGAGTACCAGCGCCCAGTGCGCGCAGAATGAGCACACAACTCTCGGTCTCGTCAGTCAGTTGCTCGCTCTGCATACTGATTCTGGCCTGCTGGGATTCGTTGGCAGTGCCGCCGGCGCGGCCGTCGTGGGCGTCGCCGTCGCCGGCCGATGGCCGCTCTGGGGCCGCCTGCAGATCGCGCTCGGCATCGCCATGGCCAGCTGTGGCCTGGCCGACATCGTCCTGCTCCTGCTGAGCAGCAGCATCGGAACGACGGAACGAACCCGTGTCCTGTTCACTTCCGGGTGGTTCCTGATCGTCGGTCTTTTCCTGGCCGCGAGAGCGCACGGCTACACCCGGGGTCCGCGTCCGTCCGCCGGCCTCGATGACCTGGGAGAAATAAAATCTTCTGGCTCGATGACCCGGAGAAGTAAAATTTCCGGGTATGGGACGGTTTACTACGACCGGCATCGAGCCGACGGGAAGTTTCTGCGAGGTGACTGGCCGGGCCGAGGAAATCGCGCGGGTCATGGGCAGCCCGGTCGCCGGTCCTGAGCATTTCTTCCTCGGGATGCTGCACGCCGACTCCTGGCCGATCTACATTCTGGCCGAGCGTGGAATTCTGGACCCGGGCGAGGCCGAGGCGGCCGTGATGTCCATCATCAGTGCGCCCGGCTATTCACCGCCGGCGCTCCTTGCCCCCGCGCCCGCGCCGCCCACGGCCAGAGACAACGTCGTTCTGATGGCCGGGAAGACAGCGGCGAGGATGGGCGAATCGGCCAGCTCGGATCTGCACGCGTTTCTCGCGATGATCGGCCAGCGCGATACCGTCCCCGCGCGCGCCTTGGCCCAGGTGCTGGCGGCGAACGACGCCGACCTCGCCGCGGCCGAGACGGCCGTACTGGAGGCCAGAGACGAAACGCCCGCGGTGCCCGAGGCCGCGGTCATCCTGCCCGCGGATCAGGATTTCGACAATGCACTTCGGAGCGCGATCTCCGCCGCCCGGGCCCAGAGGGGCGGAATGGTCATAGGCATCACAGCCGATGACCGGGTCTGGATCGAAGTCACCGACGATGACAGCCGCACCGTCGTGAACGCCGCGCTGGCCTCTCTCGGGCGCCCGACTCTTACCTAATGCCTGTTCAGGGCAATCCCCGCGTCTGCGCCAGCCGTACATAAGAGCGTGGAGAGTGGGCGAATCGCGGCGGGACGGCTGGTTAGTCAGCCGTTGCCGGCCGAACCGTGAGCGGGCTTGGGCCTGACGACGGTCATCATCTGACCGATGACGGCACGGAGCTGGGTCTGGGTGTGCTGACCGGGCGCGAACGAGCCCGGGCGGTTGAGCATTTGCAGCAGTGCGGCCGGTGCCGGGCCCGGGTGCACCAGATGGCGTTCACCAGCGACGAGCTGCTGCGGCTGGTGCCCGGGCAACAGCCACCGGCGGCCTTTCCCGCCCAGGTCACCGAGCGGCTCCGCCAGGCCAGGAAGCAACCCGGGCGATCCCGGAGGTCCAGGGCGCTGGCCGCGGCGGCCGTGGTGCTCCTGGGAGCGGCCGGCCTGGCCGGCTGGGGACTGCGGACCGGGCCGGAGCCGTCCGGGCCCGCCGCCCTGAGCACGGCCGCGCTGGTCACACAAGCCCATCGGGGGATCGGGCAGGTCTACCTGCACTCCGGCAGCCACCCGTGGATGTTCACCACCGTCGACCTGCCCGGCGGTGACCAGACGGTCGTCTGCCAGCTGACGGACCGGGCGGGCCTGGTCATCACGGTCGGGTCCTTCCGGGTCACCGCGGGCGATGGCTACTGGGGCAGTCCCGAACCCGACCAGCCCTCCGCCATCATCAGCGCACGGCTGATCACCACCGGCGGGACCGTCCTGGCCACGGCCAGCTTTGCTGCCCGTGGCGGCTAGTTCGGCCGGTGCCACGCGGATCGCTTGAACGGTGGCCAGCGCCACCGGGTCCTGGCTATCCAACGCGTCGCCTCCTCGGATTGCCGTCGGTCAGGCCGCGTTCAGCGCGCTCCACACGGCCAGGCCCAGCATGATCGTGGCTGTGAACCGCTGCACCCACACCATCGGGATCACGTTCAGGCTCTTGGCTCCGACCGCGATGGCCAGGGCCGCCAGCAGCCACAGCGCCAGCACCGCCCCGATCCCGACCGACACCGGGTTGCCGTAGTGGGCGGCCAGGTTCGCCGTCGTGATCTGGGTGATGTCGCCCCACTCGGCCGCGAACACCACCGCGAAGCTGGCTCCCGCCACCCGCCAGAACGACGGGGTCGGCCCACCCTGGCGGGCGGCGTCGGCCCCGTCCCGGTCCGGCTTGCGGAAGCTGGACGCCAGCAGCCACACCGCTCCGGCGGCGAACAGGGCGGCTACCACCGCCTCCACCACCCGGTGCGGCAGCAGGGTCACCAGAACCTGGCCGGCGGTGACCGCCACCGCCATCTGCACCAGGAACGCCGCCGCGACCCCGGCCCACACGTAAAGCGGGCGGTACCTGGTGCCCAGCAGCAGCGAGGCAAACAGGCTCTTGTCGGGCAGCTCGGCCAGGAACGTCAGCCCGAACACGGTCGCGACTGCCGCGAGATTCAGCACGAGAAGGGTCCCCTTGGTCCGGCCGACCAGGGAGTCCAGCACGAAGGGCGCCCCAGCCGGACAATGTCCATGACCGAAGGTCTCGCCCATCCCAGCAGGGACCCGGTGGCCGGGCACGCGAAGCGCGCCAGTATGTCGACCTGCCGGCTCGAGGGCTACTCCCCTTCTGGCGTCAAGCTTGCCAACTCAGCCGGACACTGTCAAATGGTTGCGTAACCATTTGAAAGTCGCAGAATGAGTCGTAGCGTCCTCACCGCGCCAGTCAGGATGAGCAGGTCATGACCAGGGAGCCTTCGCCGCCGGCCGGGGAGCCGGCGCGCCCGCAGCTACAGGCGGCCGCGGCCACCTTCGACCTGTTGTCCGCGCCGACCCGGCTGCACCTGATGTGGCTGCTGGCCCGCAGTGACTACGACGTCGGCACCCTGGCCGCGCGGACCGGAGCTACGGTCGCCCTGGTCAGCCAGCACCTGGCCAAACTCCGCCTGGCCGGGCTGGTGACCGCTCGCCGGGACGGGCGCCGCCACATCTACGCCGTCGACGATCCGCATGTTCTCACCCTGATCGACCAGATCTTCGCCCACATCGCCCCCGACGGCACCCTGGCTCCCGATCCGCCGGGACCCCGCCGGCTGCTGGGCCAGGACCAGGCCCTGGCCGCGGAGACGGTCGCGCCGGTACCGGATCCCGGGGGCCCGGCTGACCAGCCTTGACCCGGCCGCTCCAATCCCGTTGACGTGGGCCTGCGTAATCAGGAGGAAGCGGCGCCGCGTTCGTGCGTCTCCGCGCGAGAGGGGTCGGCACGATGAGCAGAAAATGGCTGACCGGGCTGGGCGCGCTGCTCACGGTGGCCGGAGTCATCTTCACCCTGCAAGGCTTCGGTGCCATCGGGGGCAGCCCGATGACGGGCGTGACCCTGTGGGCCGTGATCGGGCCGATCGCCGCGGTCATCGGCCTGGCCCTGGCGATAACCGGGCTCCGGCGGCGCACCGTCAGCTCCAACGGCGGCCCTGCCTAGTGGGACCATATTCTGGTACCACTGCGGTGGTACCATAATGCCGTACCGACTAGGGGAGATCACAGTGGCCATCACGGCGAGCGAAGCACGCAAGCGGCTGTTCCCTCTGATCAAGCAGGTCAACGATGATCGGGCTCCCGTCGAGATCATCTCCAATCATGGCCGGGCTTATCTCATCGCAGCTGACGACTACGAGTCCATGGAAGAAACCGACTATCTGCTGCGCTCGCCCGCCAACGCGACCCGGCTCATGGCTGCCGCTGACGAAGTGCGGCGCGGCCGTCAACTGCTCACCAAGACCATGGCAGAGCTCGAGACCCTCGCCGACGAGGACGATCCGCAGTGAGGAACATCGTCTTTCACCCACAGGGTTGGGAAGACCTCACTTACTGGGCCACCGCAGACAAAAAGATGCTGCGTCGCCTGCTCCGGCTGACCGAGGAAGCACGACGTACCCCTTTCGAGGGCATCGGCAAGCCTGAGCCGTTGCGCCGCAACCTGTCTGGCTTCTGGTCTCGGCGAATCGACGACGAGCACCGCCTCGTGTACGGCGCGACCGAGGATGAGCTGATCCTCATTCAGGCCCGGTACCACTACGACGGCTGAGTGAAGAGCGCCGGGCCTGGCGGCCAGCTTTGCTGGTAGGGGTGGAGGGCGGCGGATACTTCGGCGGCGGGCAGGCCGGCGTCGGGCGGATAGTGGTGGGCGCCGTGGCGGCCGGGCGGGTTCTGGCGCACATAGCGCCGCAGGGCGCGGGCGGCGGCGTCGGTCCAGTCGAGACCGAACCGCTGGTAGATGCGCTGGGCGGTGGCGCCCGGGTCGGCGACCAGGTCGTCGTAGCGGAGGTCGAGGACGGCCGCGGGCTGCTGGTCGCGGGCGGCCAGGTTGCGGCGCAGTTCGCTGCACCAGCCGGCGTCCGGGGTGGGCGGCCTGCAAGACCTGGAGCCAGGCCCGGTACTCACGATATTTTCGCTGCTGGTCCTGGCCGAGGTACCAGTCCAGGTAGCCGTACACCGGGGCCGCCATCCAGTAGTACCAGGACTGGAAGGTGGCCCCGAGCGTGTGCAGATCCTCTTCCGGGCTGTCCACCGCGACGAAGTGCTTACGGTCCAGGTCGTGTTCCAGCAGACCGCGCAGCCCCAAGGTCAAAGCCGCGTACCAGCGGCGATGATCGGGCCAGCCCGGTTGGGCCATCGAGTGGGCCACCGGTTGGGCCAGCTCCCAGTAGGGCGGCCCGTGGTGGGCCGGGTCAGCGGCCAGCATGCGGTGCAGCAAGGTGGTGCCGCTGCGGGGCAGCCCGGTCACGATCAGCGGGGCGGCCAGCGGCTGGGTGAAGATGCCCGGGACGCGCTGACGCTGGCGGGTCAGCAGCAAGCGGTTGACCAGGTGATCGGTCACGATCCGGCGTAGGGCCAGACGGCCGGCCGCGTGCAGCTGCGCGTCGTGATTCAGCGCGTCGAGCAGGGCGTCGAGATCGGCCTGGAACGCCAGGTCGCCGAAGTCCGACAGCCCGGTCCGCCGGGTGGCCGCGGCTTGCAGCTCATCGGCGTGAAACGGTCGGCCCATACGAGTACTTCGCCGCCGCAGGCCGGGCGGTTGCCGGTCGGGCCGGATTGGCTCTTACCTGGCTGGTGGCTCGACCGGGCGGGGGAAGTTGCGGGTCTGGTTGTCGGGCGAGGGCCCGGTGAGCGTCGCGGCCTTGCCGTCGGTGGTGAGGTGGCGCCAGCCCGTCTGCCAGTCGGGCAACGCCGGGCTGGCCTGCTCCCAGTGATCGAAGTATTCCGCCGGGCCTGCGCCACCGTCTACCCGGAGGCGGAAGCCGCTAAGAGGCGGAGCGGGTGGTCGCGGCGGCCCGGAAGCGGTGCGGCGGCGCGGTGATGGGAGGTGTGGGCGGCCGGCAGCTGCCGCTGGTGCGGGGGACGGTGGCTGACCTGAGGACGGCAGCGGCTGGCCGGCACGGAGTGGGCCGGGCGGGCCAGATGAGCTTCCCGGCGGCTGGAGGCGGCCAGCGTAGCCGGGCCGCGGGCGGATCGAGCCGAGTGGCTGGTGATGACGGGCGACAGGTGACGCCAGCGCAGGGCCAGGACCCAGGCGGCCAGTACTCCCACGCCGCCGCCCACGGCGATGACCATCGCGGGCGACATCACCTCGGCCGCGGCCCCGGCCATCAGCAGGGCGCCGCCCTGGCTAGCCACCGTGCCCATGCTGGCCAGGCCGAACGCCTGAGATCGGCGCTCGTCCGGCACGCAGTCGACGAAGGCGGTGTTCGCGGCGATCTGGTAGATCGCGAACGTGCCCGACAGCGCGAAGATCGCCATCGAGATGATGAGGCCGGGGTGGAAGGCGGTCAGCAGCAGGACGCCGCAGGTGCACGCGGCCATCGGCCCCATCCAGCGCAACCGGGCCCGCGGGCCGACCTTGCGGGCGAAGACCGGCGCGACCAGGACCGCACCGGCCTGCCCGGAGGCGACCACCAGCCCGGCCGCCACCGGTCCTCCGCTCAGCCGGGCCACGTACGGGGCGGCGATGCCCTCGGGGATCGAGTACAGCGCGATCAGCCAGCCCAGCATCATCACCGTGCGGATGGTCTTGTCCCCCAGCAGCAGGCGGAAGCCGTCACCCAGCTGCCTCAGCGCGTGCCGCTCGGACCGGGCCGGGGCCGCCCGGGCCCGGGTCCCCCAGCGGATCAGCCCGGCCGAGGTGGCGAACGTGGCCGCGTCCAGGGCCAGCGCGGGCCGGGCCCCGACGACGGCGATCGCGACGCCCCCGACCGCCGCCCCGGCCACCAGCGCGACCCGGAAGCTGGTCTGCATGACCGTCGCGGCCAGCGCGTAGCGCTCGCCCTGGAGGACGTCGGGCAGCACGGCGGACCGGGCCGCTTCGAACGGCGCCTGCGCCATCGTGGTCAGGTAGAGCAGGCCGACCAGGGCGGCCACCGGGAGCCCCGGCAGGAGCATCACCGCGACCATCGCCGCCCGGATCAGGTCGCAGGCGACCATGACCTCCCGGCGGGGCAGCCGGTCGCCCAGACCGGAGAAGACCAGGCTGCCGATCACCCAGGGCAGCGAGCCCGCGGCGTAGGTCAGGGCGGCCAGCAACGGTGAGCCGGTCCGGGTGTAGATCAGCAGGGTCAGCGCGACGAGCGTGAGCCGGTCTCCGACCTCGGACAGGAGCTGAGAGGCCCAGAGGGCCCGGAACTCGCGGACGGCGAACACGTCACGAAAGGTGGCCTGTCGGGCCGGGGTACTGCTCACGGCGACCCTTTCCCGCCGGTGCCGCGCGAAGGTTACGCAAACGGTCTAACCGGTTACTGGTCGCCATAGTGGCAGAAGTCGCCCTCCCGATCGGGGGCGTTGGACCGATATACGTCAACTGACGGATGTTTCACCGGCCACCTGTCGGGTGACATGTCCGGACCCGGTTCCTGGAGTTCTGCCGCTACCTGCGCCCGCTTTACCCGCCCGCCACCAGGATCACGATCATCTGCGACAACTTCAGCCCGCACCTGACCACCGGCAAAGACAACCGGGTCGGGACCTGGGGGAAGGCGAACAACGTCGAGATCGCCTATACGCCGGCGAATTCGTCCTGGTTAAACCGCATCGAAGCGCAGCTAGCGTCACAGTTCGCGCTCGTAGACATACATCAAGGGACCGCCTGCTCCTCCCGCCCGGTTGGTGAAGCCGAGGCTCTCGTAAAGGTGACGAGCGGCAAGGTCCGGCTCGTCTACGCCGATGTCCATCGTGTCGGCACCCCGCATACGGGCTTCGCGGAGAGCCGCCTCCATGAGCGCTCGCCCCAAGCCTTGCCCTCGCTTGGCTGGAGTGACGTACAGCTCGGCCAGGTAACACTCCGAGCCGGTGCTCCAGATGGCGGCGCGGAAGCGGAGCACGGCCAGCCCATCTGGTCCGTCACCGGCAAGCAAGACCAGCGTGTGGCCATCCTCGATGAGCTGACGCAGCCGTTCTGCCAACGCAGACGGCGCAGGCGTCGGCTCATCGAATTCCCGGTTGAAATTGTAGAGCAACCGCCCGATCGGGCCGGCATCGTCACGGCCCGCGAGACAAACAAGATGCACCATGGATCCTCCCAGTTGCGCGTTCCCAGTTGGCGTAGCTGTCCGGGCCGTGTGGAGGTCCACGAGCGTGGTATCGAAGGTGCGGTCAACATCGCATACTGCCAGGCTAATGGACCAAAGCCTGTTTGGCCACGGCCCGGATCGCCGCCCGCAGCCTCCCGAGCTCTTATTAGGCTGATTTGCGGAAGCGGATCCGGAGTTCGGCCTCACCGACTGACGCCCGGCTCCCAAATGGGCAGGTCAGCCCGGGCTGTCCACCCGCGCCTTCAAGCCGGTCACCGTTGCCCGCCTGCGCCCACGGCCGGAATCGTTACGGGATAAGGTCTCGGGTGGTGTAGAGCCCGTCCATGAACCTTCAGAGTACGGTCACGGCACGCAGGCCCGGATTAGCCAGCGTGGTTGAGGCGGCCCCCCTTGTGGGCGTACCACCGTTAAGTTGGCAGACCCCGCTTCGGGACCCGTGCTAGGCCAGGCTTTCCTGCGAGCATGCACGGCTCGCGATATCCAGGCGACGCTGATACTCGCTGGCTCTCCCGCGGCGCACAAGGTGCTGCCAGCAACCTCGCATTACAGCGCCGGTAAAGCCGCTCTGGAGCACTGGGGGAAATGCGCTGCCGCTGAGCAGAGCACGCAGTCAGGCAGCCGGGTGATCACAGTGGTCCCGTATGCCGTGCTGACCAACATGGTTCGTGACGTCATGAAGCAAGATCCTGACCAGGTTCCCATCGTGAACTACTTCCGTCAGGTCGAAGCCGACGACGGCTTCGCCACGGCGGAAACGACCGCCGAACACATCTGGACGGTCATCGAGTCCGCAGAGAACGGCGCCATCGTGCCGGTCGGTGCGGTCCAGATCGCCGCCGAGGCTCCTTCCCCGTGAAATTCCTGCAACACACCACCGCCTGGCCGCTCGGGTCGGTCGGTGGACGCCGACGCGAAGGAACAAGGAGCTGTACATGACAGCCACCGGTGCGTTCGATGACAGCACGTCTCTCGTCGACGTCCACGCCCACTTCCTCACCGAGGGCTACGTCGCCGCAGCCTGCGCCGCGGGCCACGAACATCCGGACGGGATGCCCAGCTGGCCCTCATGGTCGGCTGACGAACACCTGCGGCTGATGGACAAATGGGGCGTGGGCCGGTCGATCCTGTCCATCTCCTCACCCGGCACCCACTTCGGCGACGACCAAGCCGCCCGAACTCTGACCAGGCAGGTCAACGACATCGGCGCGCAGGTCGTACGCGATCACCCGGACCGGTTCGGGCACTTCGCGTCGCTGCCGCTGCCTGACGTCGAGGGCGCACTTCAACAGCTGACCTATGCATTCGACGAACTGGGCAGCGAGGGCGTCACCGTGGAGACGAACAGCGGCGGCGCGTACCTCGGCGACGCCCGCTTCGGCCCGCTGTACGAAGAGCTGAACCGGCGGCACGCTGTCGTATTCGTCCACCCGACATCGCCGTGCTTCGCGGAGCAGATTGCGCTTGGCCGGCCCCGCCCGATGCTGGAATTCATCTTCGACTCCGCCCGGACCGTCAGCGACCTCGTCTTCACCGGAACACTGGACCGCTACCCCGACATCGAATGGGTCTTCACCCACGGCGGCGGCGCCCTGCCGCTGCTGGTCGACCGGATGGAGCTGTTCCGTACCGCGATTTTCGGCGGCAGCCGCGACGAGCCGGGCGTGCGGGAGCAAATCGCCCGGTTCTGGTTCGACATGGCGGGCACACCCTTCCCCCACCAGGTGCCGGCGTTGACGGCAGTCTTCGGGACCGGCCGGCTGCTTTACGGGAGCGACTACTGCTGGACCCCCGCCGCCGGCGTCGACCAGCAGATCGCTTCCCTCGCCGCCGCCGGCCAGCCCGACCATGACAGCTGGCGCGAACTCACGACTCGCAACGCCCAGCGACTGCTCCACCGTGACCGATCTCGTCACGGGGACTTAGCTTGACTCTGTCGGGAACCTTGGTATTTGGCACTGCAGTGACGCCGGGGCCAGTCTTGCGGGGACATGAGTGCCGCGAGATCGCTGAGGAGTGCAAGATGTCGATCCGTCCCCGCCTGGGGGTCGAGGTCCCGGAGCTTACCGCGCGGGTGGCGCGGGCCAGCAACCCGGCTGTCCGCACGGCGGCGGGATCTTCAGGACCGGCTGGGTTTGCAGGATTGCCTGCTGCAGGCGTGTCTGAGGGTCGGCCGCGTTCGGGGATCTGGCCGCGGCGACGCGTTGCTGGTCAGAGCGCTGGCTCACCCGGCAGTGCTTCCGAGATACGTCAACTGACGGATGTTTCATCGCGCAAATTGCATGAGACTTGCACGGCAAGTCACGTCAGCTGCTTCTCCACGCCACCCTGTTCCTCAATCATCCGGAGGTGCGGGACATGTTCCCCGGACTGATGGGGGCACAGCGCAGCCGACTTGTCCATTTGCTGCGGAAGCTCGCGCAGGCTGGGCGAGGCCGGTGCGAGCGAGGCTGGCGTGAGCGTGGCTGGCGTGAGCGTGGCTGGCGTGAGCGTGGCTGGCGTGAGCGTGGCTGGCGTGAGCGTCGTCTGCTCGAGTGGGGACGGCGTGAGCTGAGTCGGCGGGAACTGGGTCTGCGGGAGCGGGGACGGCACCGGGGCCGGGTGGTGGTAGAAGTTCGGCGTCTGGTCGAAGTCGGTATAGGTGCGGTGGAAGACCGGCGTGGCCGAGGACGCGGCGGGCGGCACGATCCAGGACCAGTCCACCGGGCAGCCCCGGCCGTGCCGCTCCTCCCGCTGCAGGTGCTGGAGGAAGCGGGCCGACTCGGTGTGATGATCGGTGATCGAGACGCCGGCCGCGTCGAAGGAATGCAGGACCGCGAGGTTGAGCTCGGTCAGCGCCTTGTCCTTCCACAGGTTCCGGTCGGTGGCCGTGGACAGGCCCAGGTGCGTGGCGATCTCCCGCAGTTCGTCGTAGCGCCCGGCGTCGCCGAAGTCACGCGACCCGATCTCGGTACCCATGTACCAGCCGTTGAACGGGGCGGCCGGGTAGCGGACGCCGCCGATGTCCAGGTACATGCTGCTGATGACGGGGACGGCGTACCAACGCAGCCCGAGGTTGGCGAACCAGCGGTACTCCGGGTGCTCGATGCCGACCTCGAGCACCGCGTCCCGGGGCACCTCGTGCATGGTGACCGGCGCGCCGGCCTCCTGCACGAGCAGCGGCAGGATGTCGAACCGGCCAGGCGGGCGGCCTCCGGTCCAGCCGAGTTCGCGGGCCAGGCGGGTGAGGGCGACGTTGGCCGGGTCACCGACGACGCCCCCGCCGACCAGATCGTAGCCCGCGTAGCGGACCAGCTGCGAGCTGACGATCCGCGGCCCGGGCTGGCCCGGCGCGTCCGGCGCGAACACCGTGATCAGCGGCCGGATCCGGCCGTCGTTGGTCGCCGTGCGCAGGTGGGTCACCGACTCGGCGGCGACGTCCGCGGCCGAGCTGATCTCGCGGCGGTCCCGGACCCGCAGGCTGTGCCAGTACAGCCGCCCGATGCAGCGCGAGCTGTTCCGCCAGGCCACCCGGGCGCCGAAGGCCAGCTCGGCCGGGGTGTGCCAGTAGCTGCCGGAGAACTCGATCTCGCGGCGGACCTGCCGGATCCGGTGATCGGGCGATCCCAGGTTGTTCTCCTGGTGAAACAGCGTGATGAACTGCTCCGCGCTGTCCATGAGCCGATCCGGGACAGGCGATTCATAGCCCGTGGGAGCGGATGGGCTGTAGTCCGGCAGAATCGACCCAGCCATGACGGCCTCCGGGGTAGCAGCTATATGTGCTTTCAGCCTCGGCGATCATCTTGCCCGCACCTTGACGCTTACCTTGCCGGACGCAATGCCGGGCTTAATACCCGGGCAAATGCTGGCTTCGGAGACGGCGTAGGAGGAGACGGCCTAGGAAATGCGGGCGGCGTAATCCGGCACGATGGTTTCCATGCGGATACGGACCGATTCCGCCTCGGGTACGTCCAGCCGTTCGTAGATGTCCAGGGCTTGCCGCAGAGCGATACGGCCAGCGTCGAATCGGTGCGAATTCAGCAACGCTTCCGCCATCCCTTCGAGGATCTTGCCTTCCTCGTAGGGTTCGCCGCCTTCGCGCGCCATCCGCAGCGCGGCCTGGTAACTGTCCAGAGCCTCGCCGTACCGGCCCGAGCCGCGATGGATATCGCCGATCAGTCGCAGCGCGATCAGCTGCTGGGACAGGTTCCCGACCTCCTCGGCGATCGCGCGCGCCCGCTGATGGTGGGCCAGGGCCTCGTCGTGACAGGCCGCGCTCTCGTAGATGGCGCCGATGTCGTTCAGCGCCTCGGCCTCGTTGGGCCGGTCACCGATGTCCCGGTACATGGCCAGCGCCTTGCGGTAGGCCGCCAGCGCCTCGTCGTGGCTGCCCTTGTACCGGTGGACGCTGCCGATGTTCTGGTGAATGATCGCCTCGACCTGAGCCCCGCCGATCTCGCGGATGCTCAGCAGGGCTTTCTCATAGGCGTCCAGCGCGTCCCGGTGATAGCCGTTGAAGAAATGAACCCGGCCCAGATTGGTCTGCACTTTTACCTCCCCGCGCCGGTCCCCGATCTCGCGGTAGAGGGCCAGCGCCTGCCGCATCCGGGACTCGGCCTCGGGATGGCGGCCCAGATTCCAGCAGACGATGCCGGAGCGGCTCAGCGTGTCGGCCACGCCCCCCTGGTCCGCGGCCGCGCCGTAGAGCATCTGCGCTTCCTCGAAGTAGGCCAGCGACTCACGCCAGCGGGCCATGTGCAGGTAAGCCTGGCCGAGCTGGTCGAGGGCCCGGGCCTCGCCGCTCCGGTCGGCCAGCGACCGGCAGAGCATCGCGGCCTCCTCGGCCAGCGGGATCGACGCTTCACGCTGCCCGGTCTGCTGCCACACCGCGCTGAGCGCCCGGGCCGCCCGCGCGATCCGGGCCGGGTCGTCGATCTCCCGGCTGGCCTGCAGGGCCAGCGCATGCGCGGTCGCCGCCTCCTGCCAGTAGGCGCTGTTCTCCATGAAGTCAGCCAGCAGGTCGATCAGGTCGGCGCCCTTGGCTTTCCATTCGTGCCGGTCGGCGTAGCGGGCCGCCTGCACGATGTTGCGCCACTCCGACTCCAGCCAGCTGGTGGCGTCCTCCGGCGTGACCAGGACCGGGCTGCCCGCGGGGAGCCCGGTACCGGGCCGTCCGGGCCGGCGCCGGAACGGGCGCAGTACGCGGTCGGCCTGGTCGGCCGCGTGCAGGTAGTAGTCCAGCAGCCGGCCCACGGCCTGCCGCCGCTCGGCGGCGGGGTCGTCCCGCGCGGCCAGCGTGACCGCGTAGCCGTGGATGAGGTCGTGGAACCGGAACGATCCGCCGGGGGCCAGGGCCAGCAGGTGATGGTCGAGCAGGGCACCGAGCGCCTTCTCCGCCTCGGCGTACGTGCAGCCGCCCAGGGCGGCCACGGCGGGCAGCCCGAAGGTGGCGCACGGGCCGACGCCCAGCCGCCGGAACAGCCGCTGGTGGTCGGGCTCCAGCGCCCCGTAGGAGAGGTCGAAGGCGGCGGTCACCTCGGGGGCGGCCAGGCCGGCTTCGCCCAGGCCCCCGGGCGACGACAGTGCCGACCCCGACAGTGCCGACCCCGACAGTGCCGACCCCGACAGTGCC
>CAXUJF010000034.1:0-21484 GCA_964250865.1 uncultured Streptosporangiaceae bacterium | reverse complement strand
TCCCGCAGGGGCCGGCCGCGGTCGAGGCCGCCGCGCTGGCCACGATGGCGGCGACCGTGACCGCCAGCCACCAGATGAGCGAGCGCGGCGCCCGCTATCTGCGCGAGGTCTGCGGGCCGGACCCGCTGCGGGTGGAGACGCACTGCAACACCGGCAGCCTGGCCTGCCTGGGCTGGGGCAGCGCGCTGGGCGTGATCCGGGCCCTGAACAACGACCAGGCCCTGGCCCACGTGCTGGTCGACGAGACCCGGCCGCTGCTCCAGGGGGCCCGGCTGACCTGCTGGGAGCTGGACCAGCTGGCCATCGAGCACTATCTGATCGCGGACGCGGCCGGCCCGTTCCTGATCAGTCAGGGAATGGTCGACGCGGTGGTGGTCGGCGCGGACCGGGTGGCGGCCAACGGTGACGTGGCCAACAAGATCGGCACCTACAGCCTGGCCCTGGCCGCCCGGCAGGCCGGCCTCCCGTTCGTGGTCGTGGTGCCGGAGTCGACCATCGACCCGGCCACCCCGGACGGCCGCCGGATCACGGTCGAGCGCCGGGCCGAGGACGAGGTCACCCATCTGCTCGGCGTCCCCATCGCCCCCGACGGCACCCGCGCCCTCAACTACGCCTTCGACGTCACCCCGGCCGCCCTGGTCACCGCGGTGGTGACCGAGGACCGCGTGATCACCGCCTGGCCCATCCAGAATCAGCCTTTTTAATAAACTCACGCGCCCCGCGGTCACACCAGACGCCACCGTCAGGGCTGAGCGAGCTGAAGCCCCGGCGCCGCGTGCCGGAACGCGGTCACCGCGGCCGGGTTGTCCTCCAGGTGCCAGTCCTGGTGGTACAGGCCGTCGTTCTGGGCGATGTCGAACCAGACCAGCCCGAGCGTGCCGTACTCGCGCATCCCGGCGAACAGGCCAGGGATCTTGGCCGGCTGCCCGGCGGCCGGCCCGACCGATGCCTCCGACAGCAGGATCGGCTTGCCGGTGAACAGCCGGACCTGGGCGATCGTCGCCCCGAACACGCTGAAGAACGTGTCGGTCGGCCGGTAGTAGTAGCCGTCGATGCCGACCCAGGTCACGTAGCTGGCCCCGGGCCACCACGACGCCACCGGGCCGCTGCCCTTCACATCCGCCTGCACGGTCCACAGCCAGGTGACGTTGTCCGCGCCCTGGTGCCGGAACAGCGTGACGATGTGCCGCCATGCGGCCACGAACGTCGCCGGGGACGCGTGCCCGTAGCCCCATGAGTACCAGTAGGCGTTCATCTCATGCCCGAAGCCGATCACCACCGGATGCCCGGAGTTCCGCACGCTGGCCGCGAACGAGCGCAGGTAGCCGTCGTAGCGGCCGGCCGCGATGGCCGCCACCGATACGCCGGTCGGGTCCCACTGCAGCAACGTGACGGCGCCGTGCTGGTGCACGGTCCGGGCGAACGCCGTCTTGAACGGCTCGCCCCAGCCGCCGTAGTACCCGGCCAGGTTGGGCGTCCGGCCCGCCGCGTGGCTGAACGCCGCGACCGCCTGGTAGCTGTCGGGTGGCCCCTTCTCGTAGACCCCGAGATACGAGGCCGGTGAGGTCGGCAGCGCCGCGGTGCCGCCCTCACCGCTGCGTCCGGCGGCCAGCCCGGCGATCACCGCGACGACGGCGGCCACGGTGATGAGAACCGCCAACGATGCCCGATGGGGGCGGATACGCGAAGCCATTGGTCCCGGGATGCTACCGGACAGCCCGGCGGTGCCGAGAGCCATGATGCAAGTTTTCGCAGCTAACCGGCGTACCCGGGCCATGTGGTGACCCCAATGCTCCAGGCCCAGGCACGTCCGCTGATCCTGATGATGAAACAGATATCTAACGCATAGACGAATTTTCCGTCATTCCCGCAAAAATACGCCCGACTCCGTGCAATCCTTCTCAACTACGACGTTGCGGCTTCAAGTCGGCCGCTGCGATGGCGACACCAGACCGTTATGCCTGCGGGCGACGTTCCGGCAAAACCGGCGTGCGCCCGCTGGATGGAGGGGGGAACGTTGTTCGTTCGTCGGCTTGTGGGGCGTCCGATCAGCTCACTGTGAAAAGCACGGTGAACCGTTTCCCGTAAGGGCCTGATGGTCCGACCTTTGCCTGAGCCGAATCCGCTGGATTGGCTCTTACCTGTTGTGCCGGGATTTCGCGCGATCGATGGCCCGAAACTTATTTTTTGGCTATTAACACAAACACGGTATGTGGTTTTCCGAGAACTATCCGATTGCCGACGGTTCTGATCTAGGCATTCGGCGGCCGGAGGGGTATCGGATATGACAGCGCCAGGCACAGACGGAGCGACGCCGCACGGCCGTTTTCGCGGCTCGGTTCCGGAAAAGGGCAAGCGCCCAGTTGTCGCTCTCGTCAGCGACGCGATCTTTCCCTACCACTGCGGGGGACGTGAGATCCGTTACCACGAGGTGAGCCGACGGCTGACCGGTTACGCCGACGTGCACCTTTACACGATGCACTGGTGGGACGGGCCGGGTGTACGCAAAAACGACGCGGTCACGCTCCACGCCATCTCACCTTTGCGTTCGCTGTACACGCACACGCGGCGGTCGATGCGGCAGGCTATCGTTTTCGCGCTCTGCTGCACGCGGTTGCTGAGGTACCGCTTCGATGTACTTGAAGCGGACCATATGCCGTTGCTGCAGATTCTTGTGCTCTGGTTTGTAGCCACCGTGAAGCGCAAGCGCTTCGTTGTCACCTGGCATGAAGTCTGGGGATTGTCGTACTGGCGGCAATATCTGGGCTGGGCCGGATTGGCCGCATGGCTTGTGGAGGAAGTGGCCATGCGCCTGCCCGACCACATCATCGCCGCCTCATCACAAACGGCGCAACGGCTCTCCAGCCGCCTGGGCCCTCGCGCATCGATCACTGTCGCGCCCAATGGCATCGACCTCGATGCCGTCCGCACCGCATACCCGGACCCCGCCGCGACCGACCTGGTGGTGGTGAGCCGCCTTATGGCTCACAAGCGCATCAGCATGCTGCTCGACGTTGTGGCGTTCCTGCACGCTGAAGGTGTACCGGTGACCTGCCGCATCATCGGCGACGGGCCGGAGCGGGACGACCTGCTGGCTCAGGCCCGCGCCCTGAAAGTGGACTGGGCCGTGGACTTCCGCCACGACGTCCGCGAGCAGAAAGAGGTGTACTCGCTGGTCAAGGCGGCCAAGGTGTTCGTGCTCCCGTCAAATCGCGAGGGTTTCGGGATCGCGGTGCTGGAGGCATTTGCCTGCGGGGTGCCGGTGGTGACCACTTCGGACCCGGACAACCTGGCTCAGCACCTTGCCGCGCGGTCACCGAACGGCGTGATCTGCGACCCGACCGTGCCCGCGATTGCTGAGGCCGTCAAAGGGCTGCTGGCCCGGCCCGGCCTTCCCGCGGACGGCCGTTGGAAAGATGACGATGCCTGGCTCGCCGACTACACGTGGGACATCACGACGGACCGAGTGATCAAAGCCCTGCGCATCTGACCGCGCTCACGGCCGCCCGTGCGTTGCCGGGCGCACCTGGGCAGGTCGCAGTTCGGCGAGGCCAGCCAGCCGTCCCGCGAAATATGCCGTCAGATGCGCGCTGTCGACGGCGACCGCCGGGGCCAGCCTGCGCCACTGTGACCAGGGGGTCTCGAACCTGCTTCTGACGTGCTGAAGGCCGGCCAGAAGGACGAAGGCCGACGGGACCGCCGCGCCCAGTAGCCGGTGGTTACGAGCCGCAAGGATCACCCCCAGCGCCGTGGCCCCGGCGAACGCGCCGGAGACCAGGTCCGGCTGCCGCACTTCGTGGTAGATGATCAGCTGGCGGGTAGCACCCCGGCCGGTTTCGAACAGCCACTTCAACGACGTGGCCAGCGTCTTGTTCTCGTCATGCCTGACGAGCAGCCCGGGCACGGTCGCAGCCGACAGCCCCAGGCGGTCCATCTCGTAGTTGAGGGCGCTGTCTTCTCCCTCGCGCAGGGCCGGATCAAAGTTGGCCACCTCGAATACCCGGCGCCGGTACAACCCGTTATTTCCCGTGACGGTGGTCGTGCTGTTGAGCACTCGTGGTACCAGCCCGAAACGTTTGCCGATGTAGGCGACGTCGCCGTCGGGTACCGCGATCCCGCCCACAGCGTCGTGCTCGGCCAGAGCCATCCGGGCAGTTGCCAGCCAGTGCGGGGGAAGAATGATGTCGCCATCGACCATGGCGATCAGTTCACCTTGGGCCGCGGTGATCCCCTTCCACCGGGCGTAACCCCGCCCGTGATTTTCCGCGAGCGCGATAAGACGCACATGCGGATCGCCGTCGGCGATATCAGCCACTATCCGCGCGGTCTTGTCGCGGGAGCCGTCGTCCACGACGATGACCTCGTAGTGACCAAGCTCCTCGAGCCCGCAGATCGAAGCGATGGTGCAGGCGATATTCGCTTCCTCGTTATAGGCGATGATGACGAAGCTTACGAAGGTCTCTTCCGGCATGCCCTGATCTCCTGTTGAGCGCCCGCGCACAGGTTTCTGATTTAGACCACCATCTTGTATACCGCTGTCCCGGTAAAATGTCCTGTGAACCGAGAATCTATCCTGGGAAGAGTTGCACATGCTCGCTAGACGAGAACTGCCCGCTCAGTACGCGCAGTGGAACCGTGTGTGGGGTGCTCCTTACGGGCGACGCTGGCCGAATGCGGTAAGAAATCGTGTCTTGGGCTCCTCGGACGGCCCGGGCTGGCCGCCAGCCATTGGGCTTCTTGAAAAGATCGACAACCTCCCGCCCGTGCACCGGATGCGTGGATCGTTCGCGTTTCAGAACAACTCGCCCACTCGTTCCTGCGAATATCCGTGGGCCTACTATCAAATGGCTGGCCTGGGCCCATCCCGGATCCTCGAGATTGGTGGGGCTCTGTCAGGCCTGCAGTTCGTGCTGGCGAAGGATGGTCATGAGGTCCACAACGTTGACCCGTTCTTTGACTACGGAAGCGGCGACTACGGCGTAGATCCGATAGCCAAGCATGCAGCACTCAACCGGGCGTTCGGTACCAACGTCGTGCTGCATCGATCGACCTTGCCTGAAGCCGGCCTGGATGGCAGCTTTTCAGCGGTATTTTGCATCTCCACTCTTGAGCATCTGCCGCCTGAAAGCATTGAGGCCACGCTCTCTGCAGTCAAAAAACTCATGGCACCCGGAGGCCTGGTCGTTCTGACTGTCGACCTCTTCTTGAACTTGGTGCCTTTTTGCGGCCGCACCTCGAATAAATGGGGGACTAACGCTTCCGTGGCGTGGATTGAAGATCTTCTGGGCTACGAGATAGTCACCGGAAACCGAGCCGAACTATATGGTTACAAGGACTTCTCGACCGACGATATTCTCAGTCGGCTGGAAGAATTCGCTATTAACGTGGAGTATCCGCAGATGGCTCAGCTGGTCACTTTCCGAGCTAATTGACTATCATCCTTCAGTCTGGCCGGTGGCGGCGTGTTTGAGGGGCCGGCTGAGGTTCGTGCAGTACGCTGAGGAGAGCCGCTTGCCTTCACCTATGGTGACTCGCTGGCGACAATCTGATTGGTCGACGATAATGGAGAGGCGAGGAGCTGAGGTATGAAGCGGAAAATTGCGCTGGAGGCGAGCCGGACACTTGCGCTCTATGGCTTCGCCGGATGGGTCTACATAGCCCTCGTGGCCTTGGTGCACCCGCATACTCTGGTCTTGCAGCTGACGCATTTCACGAAATTGCCGCACGAGGATACCTTCGGCGAGACGTGTTTCGTGGTGTCACTGGTGAGCTTCTTCATTTACAGCATGCTGCGCTCGACGGACAAACCGGTGGACCGCTGAGCCGGGCCTTTGTTGCCCGGCCTGGGTCACGATCGTGCCCGGGCGAAAATATCCCGGATCTGCCGCTCGGTCAGGCCGGGCCAGGACCGCACAGAATGGGTGACCAATTTGCCGGCTGTGAGCAGGTCATCCGGATGTGCGGGAAGCCCCCGCCAGGTGAGAGCCAAGGGGTCCCCGGGACCGCCAAAATCGCCGATCCGATATCCGGCGGCTATGGTCAGCAGCGCCATGATGTGGTCTTCGCCGAGCTTGCTTGACGCAAGCCAGGGCTGGCTGAACCAGCCGCGTTCGTCGATACTTCTCGCCGCCTCGTAGCGATGAATGTACGCTCCGCCGAGCGCGTTTTCCCCGTCGATGTAACCGTGACGGCGGGCGGCTTGCCGCCAATGCCGCAGCGTGGAGCGCCGCTTCGGGCGTAGCAGTCCGCGTGGGCCCGTCTCGAAGCGCAGCTGACGTGACGCCCACGATGCATCTCGCACCCCCCCATCGGGCCCGATCCGGTACGAGCCGAGCATCCCCACCGCCGGGTGCCGGGAAAACGCGTGTTCCGCCTCTGATTCGAGCCCGGAGCCGATAATAAGAGCGTCGGCATCCAGGCGCAGGATGATGCGCGGTTCGTACCGGTCCAGGATCCAGCGGTATCCCGCGGCCAGCTTGACCCACAGCCCGCCGTGCCCACCTGGCGCGCCGCATGGCGCGGGCAGAACCACGGTGTCCGGCCATGGGCCGCCGATGGGGCCCGCGCCGCCGACGAGGGTACCGGTGTCGTCGACTACGACGACGATCCTGGACGGCGCGGTGTAATGGATGACGCTGGCCAGGGTGTCGGCGACATCATCGCTCGGCCCGGCGGGGACGATAACGGCTAGACCAACGCGCTGTTTCATCCGGTCGGATGTCACCGTACCGGCCTTGGATGCGTTTGCCGTTGTCCGTCCGGATCGCTCACAACCTGGTTTCGGGCCCAGACGCGATCATGCTGGGCGGCGGTCTTTCCTTGGTACAGCACCCGGACGTGGCCCAGATCGGCCATGAGCTCCACGTTGCGACCCGCCAGCGCCGGCGGTACGGAGTAGGCATTGGTATCGAAGTGCACGAACGGGCGATCTCCCACTCGGGCGGGCGCCCGCCATCCCGTCGCCGGGGGGATCGACGGCAAGGGCAGCATCGCCCTTCTGTCCGCGTCGACCAGGGCTTCTGGAGGCGCGGCCGCCTGCCGCCGCGGCTGCATCCTGGCCTGCCGCAACCAGCCGCGGAGCTGGTCGTTGAAATCCGCTGGCGAACCGAAAGTGCGACCGGGGAGGAATGAGCGCTCCAGATTAGCCTCCGCCTGCTCGGTCAGATGCGTGGTCGCGGGGTCATCGGCTGCGCCGACGACGACCTCCGCGCTGAGGGAGTTGCAAAACGCGCGGCAGCTGGCGGTAACGTGTGACTGCCCGTCCGCTTCCCAGCCGATGGCCTCCTCGCTGTGCCAGATCAGCGTGTGCGGGACGGCCCTGAGTTCGGTGATCAATGCCCACCAGCCGGCCAGGACATCCTCGGTGCGCCGGGAAGGAATCAGCCGTGCAGACGGCCAGCGCGAGTAGCCCGTCACCATGACCAGTACGGGCAACTGGCTGGCCGAGCGGGTCTGCCCGAAGCCGACCGGAATTTCGATCGGCGGGAACCACAGGCTGCACTGCGCGACGTCGCCGGGCTGATACCCACCGGCCTGCCGGTATGGAGGCAAGTGAGGCGGCCGTAGCTCTTCGAGCCGTTGCTGCGGGATGCCAATCGGCTGGTTCCAGCTGATCGGCTCCGTGATCAGCGCGTTCGGCGTCATCGGCGGCGTGAGCAGCACTTCAGGCGCGCGAGGCTCAGGCACGAGAACGGCGGGCTGAGGGCCTGGAAGCTCAGCCACGCTACCGGCCACGGCGGCATTGTCTCGCGGGCGATGCCGGCCGGATCGGCCCATCGCCACGACCAGCAGGCCGAGGATGAGCGTGACGACCTGGCCGGCGGCGAACCCGCCCGCCGCGGCGGTAAGCCCGTGCGGCAGCAGGATCCCGACACCGCCGAGGATCAACGCAGCGTTCGCGATCTGCATGAAGGTGTAGGCCGCGGTCCGATCGCGCGCGATGAGGATCGAGTCGATCAGGTACGTACCGCCCGCCGGCAAGGCGCTGAGAGCCAGGACGCGCAGGCAGCCGGTCGCGCCAACCGCATAGGCCGGACCGAACAGCCGGAGGATGTAGGGGGCGGCCACGAGCAGGAGCGCCAGGGACGGGAGCATGAGGCCGTACACGGCGTAGCGGGCCTTGCGCAGCTGCTTCCCAAGCAGTGTTCCCCCGCGGGCGATCTCGGCGAACAGGACCTGGCCCATCACCGACGGAATGTAGTTGAGGAAGCCGGCGATGAGGTAGGCGACGGAGAAACGCGCGGTCTCAGCGGCGCCACGTACGGCGAGGACTTCGATTGGCACCATGGTCAACGGGAGAATGCCGATGACCGTCGCGGTGTAATTGCGCGTGATCACCGACAGGTATCGCCGCGTCATCCGGAAAGGCTGGGAGCCAGTTTCCTGCTCCCTGACTTGCCAACCGAGCGCGACGCCGCTCAGGATGGTGGCCAGGACGAGTCCGATCGCGTAGGCGAGAAAGAGTCCGGACGACCGGTAGGCGGCGAGAGCCAGCATAGCCGTCAGCTTGGCTGTGCTGCCGGCCAGATTCTTGATCAGGATAAAGCGGCTGGACCGGATAGCGACCAGGCCGGCATCCAGGGTCGTGCCCAAGGCGGTGAATACGACCAGCAAGGTCACCAGGAACGTCATTTTCCCGCGCTGCTGCATGTGCAGGGCGGCCGGAAGATGGGGTCCGAGGAGAAGTACCGTGAGCAGGCACAGCACGGTACCGGCCGTAGTGATGATCGTGATTGCCGTCAGGACCAGGTGACCCGGGTTGTCCGCTCCGCTGATGTGCCGGGTCATGGTGATCGGCAGGCCAAGCGCCGCGATCGCCGCGAGCAAACCGGTTCCCGCGGTCACGCTGGAAAATACGCCGATCGCGGAGGCCGAGTAGGAGTGCGCGGCGAGGGTCCAGAACACGAAGCCGATCGCGGACGTGGCCACGGTGTTGAGGAGCAGAAAAAACGACCCGCGGTACAGTGCGTCGTTGACGATGCCGCGGAGAGCCCTGAGGCGGCGAACCTGGGATGTGGTATCCATGGCAGGCAGCTTCAGGGCGCTTTGGCTAGGCGGCGCCGGCCCGGGCCACCCGTGCCGTCGAGTACGGATGCCATGGCGGCCGTCGTCTCCCGGGCAATGTCGGGCCACGTTACGGCGGCCGCGTAGCGGCGTGCGGCAGCCGACATGGCGGCCAGCGTCTCGCCGTCGGCACAGGCCAGCCGGGCCAGCGTGGCGGTAAGCGCCGGAATGCCGCCGCTGTAGCGGACGACCGCCTCCTGGGGAAGGTCGGCCAGCGCGGCCAGGGCGGGCACGACCAGGGGCCTTCCGTGGTTCAGCGCGAGAACGGCGCTTCCGCTGGTGGTCACGTGCCGGAAGGGCAGGACGACCACGTCCGCGCGGTCGAGCAGCCCGGCCAGCTCTTCGTCCGGTATGTACTCCAGGCGCAGCATGATGCGCGCGCCGCCGCGCTGAGCAAGTGTTTGCAGCCGTGACCGGAGGTCCCGGTCACTGCACTGGCCAGCCACGGTCAGCTCAGTGGCAAGCTCTTCGGGCAGGGCGAGGAAGGCAGCCAGCAGCTCCTCCACTCCCTTGTACTCCTGCACGTGGCCGAAGAAGAGGAACCGGCGCGTGCTGCCCGTGCTCTGGCTGGCCAGCCAGGTGGACGGGATCGGGGCCGCCGGGCGGCAGGAGATCGGGCCGTGGGGGATGACGGCGCTCCTGCGGGCCACGGCACCCAGCGCGGCCAGCGCGGCCAGCGCCGACGGTGAGTGAGCCAGCACAAGATCACATGACCTGACCAGGGCCCGCCGCGCGGCTACGTCGTCGGCGAAGACGGGCTCGTGGGGCAGGACGTTGTGGGCCGTCCACACCAGCCGCAGCCCCACCACCCGGCACGTCCCCAGCCAGGCGAGGAACCAGATCTGCGCCATCCGCCGGAGGACCAGGAAACGCCGTGCGCCGGGGAGAGCGAAGCCGAATACCCAGTGCAGGTGGATCAGGCGTGCGCCAGCGATGCGCCGAGCCGCGGTCTCCAGCGGGAGGAGCAGGAGGTTGAGAGTGTGCGAGCCCGTCAGACCGCCCAGATAGCAGACCTCAACACCCAGGCGCTGCATCTCTGCATACAGCAAGTCCTGATACGGATTGGGGTCACGCGGGAAGACCAGAACCCTCATCGGGAGACCAGTTCCGCCAGGACCCCGGCACCGTAGATGAGGTGATTGGCCACCACCCGGAGCGCCCCGTTGGCGCGGTTCCGCCACGCGGGCACGAGCAGCAGCGCCGGATAGAACGGGAAGAGCAGGGTCAGCGGGAGCCCCAGCAGGAACACCGGGTAGACGACCACCACCGGGTCGTCCAGCAGCAACCGCTTCAGCCGCGCTCGGTGCTTGCGGTAGAGCCGGACACGTGCCTTGCCGTAGACGTAGGAGCGGCGCAGCTGCCGCCTCCATCCGCCGAAATCGTGCCGCACGAGCGCATCGGGCAAGCTTCGGATCCGGTAGCCGGTGCCCGTGAGCCGCCAGCAGAAATCCATGTCGGAGCCATAAGCGAAGCTTTCGTCGAAGCCGCCGACCACCTCGAAGACTTCACGGCGGAAGGCGAAGTTGATCGTCGGGCACTGGGGGAGGTAGCGGGCCTGCATGGCCTGGCTCGTCGCCAGGTCGTACAGCCCGATACTGCCCTGCGGCGCCAGGGCCAGGCCCGCCGTGACGTGTTCGTCCTGCCGGAGGGGAGCGATCAGGCGCGCCAGCCATCCTTCCTCCGGCCGGCAGCCCGCGTCCGTGAACACAACGATGTCGCCGCGGGCGGCCCGCACGCCTGCGTTGCGCTGATGCGGGATGGAGACCCGCACGCCCGGGGGCTGGGTGAAATTGATCCACCGCACCGCCGCCTCATGACTGAGCCGTATGTGCTCGAGGCGGCCGCCGGACGCGTCCACCACGATGACCTCGGTGAATTCCCCACAGTCCTTGGCCTGGCGTGTGACGTCAAACAAGGTGTCATCCAGGCTGCTCTCGTCTTTGCTGATGACGACAATAGAGATCACTGGTGGAACACCTCCGAGGAACCATCCGTATAGACCAGGTCATAATTGGCGTTGAGAAAGGCCGCCGGAAAGACGTAGGACGCGAAGTGATTGTTGTAGGACGCGAAAGCGCGGCCGTCGACGACATTGGAGTGGCTGGCGTACACCCATGCGTGCTGATTGAGCGTCTGCGGAGTCAGGTCGAGCAGCAGCCCGTTCGATACCCCGGTCATTGACACCAGTGGAAGCTGGGCGTACTCGTCCGCATAGATCAGCTGACCCGGGCGGATCGACGTCCCGAGCCAGCGTGCCGCGGCGAGCTCCGGTGTGGTCGTATCGAAGTATTCGAAAGCCGTGCCGCTGTTGGCCAGGTTGGCCGGCATTCCCCCGCCGAGCACCGCGTTCACCAGATAACTGGTGTTGAGGACGACCACGGCCAGGCACGCGGTGGCCAAGGCGGGAAGGCGGAGCCGCCGGAGCCTGGCCGACGCGGCCAGCCCCTGTGCGCCCCAGCCCAGCGCGATAGCCAGCAGTACCAGCCCCTGCAACTGGGCTCGTTCCTGACCGTACGCGGCGGCCAGGGTGCCGCTCAGCCGGATCACGGTGAGCAGCAGGGTCGTCACGACGGCCAGCAGGCCGATCTGCCGGGCTACCACCGGCGTTCCGCGCCGCAGCGTCATCAGCAGCGCGCCCAGGGCCGCGAGTACGTTGGCGAGCTGCTCGATGATAAGCAATCCCAGGCCTAGCACGCTGTAGCCAGCGTGCCAGGTGACCTTAGGCGCTGGCACGGGCGAGTCGCGCAGTGCGTACTGCGAAAGGCTGGCATCAGCCAGCGGTTTTATGTACGGCCGGTGGAACATGTAGTAGCTGCGAATCTGCTGCTGATATTGCGCGGCCGCGATCGGTGCCTTCGTATTTCCCTGCAGGTACGCGGAGATGAAATTTCCGCCCGGGACGCGGTTGGGCAGGAAGCTGAGCCCTTGCGCCTGGACTGTCTGGGAAACCTGCAGTAGGTGTGCGTCGGAGTGGGTTACCGGCACGTACCAGAGGAAAGCGCTAATGAAAACGGCGAGGAATGCCACAGCAGCCGTCCCGCTGACCCGCGGGATATCGCGGAACCACGATACGGCCCACTGCAGGGGCAGGGCCAAGCCGAGAATGGTGACGGCCACATAGGTGGTGGAATAATGCGACACCGCCATCGCCAGGCCCAGCAGGACGATCAGGGCCCACTGCGAACGCCGCTCCATGTGGGCTTCCAGCAGGGCCGCGATCAAGGCGGCGAACAAGACCAGCGCGATCTCCTGCCGGGCGACGCTCGCTATTTCGGTGAAGGCGTACTGGCTGATCGTGAAGGCGGCCGCCAGATACGCCCACCGCTTGGAAAGGATCCTGAGCGCTAGGTCGAAGATCGCTACCGGGAAAAGGGCGTAGAGCATCGGATAGATGACCTTGAAGACGAGCAAGCCCGGCACGCCGGCCAGGGCGTGGAGTTCCGTCGGCATGACGGTGACGCTGAGCATCGCTCCGTAGGCGTCGTTGGGGTGCGCCGCGTGCCAGATACCGGTGGATATGGTCTGCTGGAGCCGTTGGTACTCCGTGGAGATGTCGAACCCGTAGACGCCGTCACCGCGCAGTGAATAAGACCAGCCCCACGCCAGGCTTACCGCGTAGAGCAGCATCCGGAGCGAAGTCGCGCTCAGCCGCGAAGCACCGGCCGCGCCGGCAACCAGAAAGGCCACGAACGCAGCCACCGCGATCAAGGCGATGCCGTCGCCGGAATGGCTGTTCAGCCGCAGGGCGCCCGCCGCCGCGATCACGGGGAGGGCAAGCGGCCATCCGAGCCGGGCCGATTGCAGGAGCGGGCGCCAGTCGACGCCAATCTCGGGTGCGACGGTCAGCGACGACGCCAGCAGCGCGAAGCAGATGATCTCCAGGCCGGCCAGCAGCGGGACAGGTCTCAGCGGGGCCGCCACGCCGACCGCGGGGCCGACGATGTCCACGGCCAGGCCGGACGCGCACAGCACAATGACAGAAGCGCAGGGCACATATCCGGGAAATGAGGACACGGTCCGGCTGGGCACCCGCAACGCCCGCAGGAGCACGCCCCCGGGCACGGTGAGCAGGACAGGCACGAGGATCACCTGCACGGCCCACCATCGGGAAAAGGGAACGAGCAGGGCGGCGAACGCCAGTCCTGCGGCGTAAGCCGCAGGCTCCTTGCGCCCGGGCGGGGCAGCGTGGCGCGGCGTCCGCCTGGTCTTGCGCAGCGGTCCCTCCAGCGGCTTCAGCGTCACGATCACATCAGGGCTCCCGCTTCGTCCCGCGGCCCGGTCGGCTGGGTGGCTTTGGCGCCCACCTCCGGCACGAGGTGGCGGAAAAGCCAGAGTCCTTCGAAAAAGCCGACGTTGCCGCACGCCTCCTGCCCTAGTTGCAGGTAAGCGTCGAGGAGGCTGGCCCCGCGGCGGGTGGACAATGCGTGCCGCAGCCCTCGCGGGTACAGCAGCTGTGGCACGGCGGCGGCGGCGACGGTGAGCCAAGGATGGCGCCGCGACAGTGACAGCAAAGCCAGGACGAGGAACGGGCCCGGGAAGACGGTGGGCGGTGTGGACGGCCATTTGCGGTAAAGGCGCGCCGACCCGCGCCCGTAGGCGCGGCTCCGGCGCAGCGTGTCGCGGATTGAGGGCTTGAAGTGATGGATGACCAGGGCCTCCGGCCGCAACACGAGCTGCCCGTCCGGGAACGATCGCGCCAGGCGCATGCACATGTCCTGGTCCTCGCCGCCGAAACGGAACCTCTCGTCGAACTGGCCGGCCGACGTCAGGGCCTGTCGGGAAAACGACATGTTGGCGCCCGCGAAGGAGTAGACCGCGCGGGAAGACAGGTCTTCGTGCTGGGCCCATTGCCGCTGGAGGTAGAGCTTCAGCCGGTAGGGCAGCCGACCGCTCTCGGCCAGGTTCAGTTCCTGCGGTTTCAGCGGGTTGTTACGCCTGAGATAGCCGAGCATGAAGCGGCTGGAGGTTACGGGCAGAACCAGACCTCCGACGCCGGTGACTCCTTCCCGGTAGCCGGACAGCAGTTGCTGCGCCCACGCCGGCTCGGGCTCGCAGTCGTCGTCGAGAAACGCCACCACGGGGGCTGTGGCGGCGCTGAGGCCGGTGTTTCGCGCCGCGGCCAGACCTCGATTGACGTGGTGGCGGATCACGACGGCGCCGTGCGCGTGCCCGGTATCGCTGGTCGCGTCCGCCGAGCCGTCGTCGACGACGATCACTTCCAGTGAGGGAAATATGGTCTGCGCGGTCAGCGCCCGCAGGCATCGGTCGACGCCCGCTGCGCCATTCAGCGAGCAGATGATGACACTCAATCTGGCCGGCATCGCGCTCCTCCGATAGCAGGCGCTGCTGGAATCACGGCGACGGGCGTTTGCCCGGCGGGCATGCGGCCCAGGCATGGATGGACTCGGTGGGATGCGCCAGGCTCACCAGCAGGCTCACCTGCTGCTGGGTACACACGACGTGTGCAATCTCAGTCAGGGCAGCCCGCTGGCCGGATGCCACCCAGATGCTCCCGGTGGCCAGGCGGCGCGTCAGTGTGCCCTGCTTGATGGACAGAGTCCACTGGTAGGTGCGGGGCGTATCGCCCGCGTTGGCGATGACAAAGGACACGGGGACAGCGGCCCGCCGGGACGTTAGCAGCGGCGGGGACTGCGGATGCTGGAAGGCCAGCGACGTGAAGCTCACCGGCTGCTCGGCAAGTCCTGCCCTCCGTAGCAGGGAATGGCCGGTGCTGGTCTGGGCGATCCCCGCGGCCAGGATGATGAGGCCCAGCACGGCCAGGGTTCCGCGCCACCTCAACGCGCGATGCGGGACCGCAGGCAAGGTCATGGCGAAGAGCCCCGGTACGCATCGGCCTCCTGGCGGAATGCCGTGATAGCCGCCGGGCTGGCGAGACTGTATTGCTGGGCCTGGAACCAGATCGCGCCTAGCAGGCCATACAGCCGGATTCCGGCGAACAGGTCATGGATTTTTGCTGGCTGGTTGGCGGCCCCCGCCACTGCCGTCTCGGAGATGAGAATAGGGTCGCCGGTCAGCTCGCGCACGACGCCGATAGTCGGGCCGAACAAGGACGCGAAGGTCAAGGACGGCCTGAAGTAGTAACCGTCGATCCCCACCCAGTTCACATACGACCGGCCGGGCCACCATCGGGCCGGCGACGGAATGCCGCCGTTCTCGTCGATGATGTTGACCGTCCACAGCCAGGTCACATTCTGGACGCCCTGGTTGCGGAACACGGTGACGAGGTGCCGCCAGGCGGCCACGAACTCTGCGGGAGACTGGTGGAGGTAGCTCCAGGAGTACCAGTGCCCGTTCATCTCATGACCGAAGCTCATGATGACCGGGCGATGGTAGGCGCGGACCGCCTCGGCATAGGCGGTCAGATAGCTGTCGTACTGCCCGTCCGCGATCTTGGCCAGGCTGACATTGGTCGGGTTCATCTGTACCAGCGGGACCGCGCCGTGACTGGCCGCAGTACTAGCGAAGGTGGCCTGAAAGGGCTCCCTCCACGAGCTGTAGTACATGACCATGTTGGGCTGGACGCCGGTAGCCGCGGCGAATTGGTTCACCCCAGCATAGGAAACAGGCGAAGTCCGTTCGTACACGCCGACGTAACGCACCGGCCGCCGGGGGCCCGCTGGCGACGGGGACCGCAGGACCAGAGCAGCGGGCACGGCCACGCCGATGGCGAGAGCGGCACAGACCAGCGCGATGATCCAGGTCTTCCTGCGGCGCATGGCCTCTCCGACGGCGGGCTCATCTTGAGTCCGGGTGATGCTCATCGGCTCGCGATCACCGGCATGCTGCCGGTACGTCGGTGGTCAGGGCACCGCATCTCACATATCGTAGTTATTTCACGACTCAAGGTGACCATTCCCCTCCACAGCGTTACCTTTGTAAGAAAAGGTACAATCGCAGCCCAGTTTGTACCGGAGTTTGGTGAACTTGCCCGGATCCCAATTCCGCGCCCTGCGGTCGGCGATGCCGGCCAGCGCCAGCCGGTCACGGCATGGGCCGATGATAGGCCTGAGCACCCTGGCGCAACGCGGTCATGGCCCCAGGGCTGCTGAGGCTGTAGTCTTCCGCGCTGAACCAGACGAACCCCAGCAATCCGTACAGCCGGATGCCCGCGAACAGGTCGGCGATCTTCTCCGGCTGGCCAGCGGCCGGGGTGGCGGCGGTCTCGGCGATGAGGATCGGCTGGCGGGTCAGGGCGCGTACGGCGGCTATCGTCGGACCGAACACCGAGGAAAACACTGAAGAGCTGTTGGTGTAGTAACCGTCGATCCCGACCCATGTCACGTACGAGCTGCCAGGCCACCACGGCCGGGGAGAGGGAACGCCGACGCTGGGTTCGATGTTGTTGACCGTCCACAGCCACGTGACGTTCCGGGCCCCCTGCGCCCGGAAGACGGTGACGAGGTGGCGCCAGGCGCTGACGAAGGCCGCCGGCGTCGTATGGGTGTTTGCCCAGGAATACCAGTTGCCGTTCATCTCATGGCCGAAGCCCATGATGACCGGGCGATCGTAGGCGCGGACGGCCCGGGCGTAGGCGGTCAGATAGCCGTCGAACTTTCCGGACGCGATCGCCGCGATGCTGGTGCCCGTCGGGTTGATCTGCACGAGCGGCACCGCGCCGTCTCTGGCCACCGTGCTGGCGAAACCGGTCTTAAAGGGCTCCAGCCAGCTGCTGTAGTAAAGGACCACGCCCGGCTTGACCCCGGACGCGGTCGCGAACGCGTGTATCCCCGCGTAGGACTGGGGGACTCCGCGCTGGTACAGGCCGAGGTAGGAAGCCGGCGTCGCCGGCAGCGCGAACGGGTCACGCTGGGAGGACCCCGCGAAGAAGCCGACGTAGACGGCGAATGCCGTCGCCAGAACCGCGAGGGCGGCCGTCAACGCCACGACCAGCCTCGCCCGACGCCGACGGGGCAGCCTGCGCGGCTTCCTCGGCGGCCCGTGGCGGTGCCGTCCCAGGCGCTGAGTATCAGCTGAAGTCACAGTCCCCCTCCTTGGTCACGTGCGGTGCCGGCGGCCGCGCCGCCGGGTCACGGCGCAGGCCGGTAGCTCTGCGCCGCCCGCTTGAACGCGGCCAACGCTGCGGGGCTGGTCAGCCGCCAGTCCTGGTTGGTCTTGGCGTCGAACCACACAAACCCCAGCAATCCGTAGAGGTGGATGCCCGCGAACAGGTCAGCGATCTTCGCGGGCTGGCCCGCCGAGGGCGTCACTGACGTCTCGGCGATGAGGATCGGTTTCCGGGTCCAGGTCCGCACGCTGGCGACGGTCGGCCCGAACAGGGAGGAGAACTCCGTGGTGGGGGAGTAGTAGTAACCATCGATCCCCACCCAGGTGACGTACGAACCGCCCGGCCACCAGGGCCGCGGCGGCGACACGCCGGCTTGAGACCGGAACGTGTTGACCGTCCACAGCCAGGTCACGTTCCGGGCACCGGCCGCGCGGAACACGTCCACGATGTGCCGCCACGCGCTGACGAAGGTCGCGGGTGCCGTGTGCTGGCCGGCCCAGGAGTACCAGTAGCCGTTCATCTCGTGGCCGAAGCTGAGGATGACCGGGTGCCCGTAGCGGTGCACCGCGGCGGCGTACCGGCGCAGGTACACGTCATACTGGCCGGACGCGATGGCGGCGATACTTACTGCGTCCGGGTTGATCTGCACCAGCGGCAGCGCACCCGAGCGGGACGCGGTGCTGGCGAAGCTCGCCTGGAACGGCTCCAGCCATCCGCTGTAATAGACCACGACGTTGGGCCGTATCCCAGTGGCTGCGGTGAACGACTGAGCTCCCGTGTAGGACGACGGCACCCCGCCCGGGTACAGCCCCAGGTAAGACCCGGTCTTCGTGGGCAGCGAGACCCGGCCGTTCTGCCGGGCCACCTGCCCGGCCCCGGACGCTGACTGCCCTGCCGCGTACAGCCCGGCGGCCCCGGCCAGCACGGCCACCAGTACAGCGGCGCCCGCCAAGGCCGTCCGGCGCTGGGTCCGGTGCCGCCGGATCGGCGCGGCCGCGTCCTGTCGGCGCCATCCCTGGCGCTGGGCGTTGGTCATGCGCGGTACCTCCCCTCCAAGGTCGCGCGGCGGATGGTTAACAGAGTGGCGATGGCGCCACCACCCGCTCTCATGAGCCGGGCCGGCGATACGTGCTCGCGCCCTTGCGGTACGCCTCGAGCGCGCTCTGGGTACTCAGGCCGAAGGCCTGCCCCAGGGAGTTAGTGGTGTCGAAGTAGACGAACCCGAGCAGCCCGTAGGACTTGACCCCCTGGAACAGGTCTGCGATCTTGGCCGTCTGGTTGGCCGCGGGTTCCGCGCCGGTTTCCGCGATCAGGATCGGGTCGCTGGTGAACGTGCGCACGTTGCCGATGGTCGGCCCGAACAGCGGGGCGAACTGCCAGTTGGACTTGAGGTAGTACCCGTCGACGCCGACCCAGTTCACGTAGGCCGCCCCGGGCCACCACGGCGCCGGGCTGGGGATTTTGCCGGTCTTGGTGTTGTTGACGATGTTGACCGTCCACAGCCAGGTCACGTTGTGCGCGCCGAGGGCCCGGAACAGGGTGACGATGTGCCGCCAGGCCTGCACGAACACCTGCGGCGAGGTGTGCCCGTAACCCCAGGAGTACCAGCCGCCGTTCATCTCGTGGCCGAAGCTCAGGATGACCGGGTGCTGGTAGGCCTTCACTGCTTCCGCGTACGCGCTCAGATAGCCGTCGTACTGGCCAGACGCGATTGTGCTGATGTTGATGTCACCCCGGTCCGGGTCCATCTGTATCAGCGGCGCGGCGCCGTTGTCGGCCACGGTGGTGGCGAACTTCGTCGGGAACGGCACGTACCAGCCGCTGTAGTACATGACGATGTCCGGTGTGGTCCCGGTCGCCTGATGGAACGCGGAGACGTTGCTGTACGAGGCGGGCAGGTCCTTGGTGTAGACGCCCAGGTAGGAACCGGCCGAGGAGGGCAGGGACGTCAGCGGCCCGTGCGGCTTGCTGGTGGCGCGGTACACGACCACGCCGGCGGCGATCGCTACCACGGCCAGCACGGCTACGCCGGCCCGGAGGAGCGGTCTGCGCCGTCGGCGCCCGCGTCGTGCCCGGGTCCGGGTCCCGGTTTCGGTGCCGGTGGTCATCAGGTCGTCACTCCTTTGCTGGGGGTGATGAGCGGGGCGACAAGATAGAGCTGCACGGCGGCCAGGAGCTCGGTGGCCCAGTACGGCCGCCAGCCGAACTGGTGCACCCGCAGGGCCAGACCTGACCAGAGCAGCAGCTGGACGAGCACGATCCAGGTGCAGAGGATGCGATTGACCGTCCGCGGCACCTGGCCCCGATCCGGGGACGCGCCGGTGGGCACCCACTCCGCCACCCGGTCACGCAGCGTGTACCACACCGAGTACAGGTGGCAGCACGCGTTCATCAGGCACACCCGGTAGATGGTCGGCCGCCAGCCCCGGCTCACCAGCGGGAACGCGAACAGCGTGGCGGCCAGGGCGGGCAGCATCGGCAAGTAGTTGTGCGGGTGAACCAACCCCGGATAGAACCAGATCATGGTCAGCGTGGGGAACGGGCCGGTCAGCAGCAGGGCCGCCGAGGACATGTAGTAGAGGAACGCAGCCCAGAACGCGGTGCGCTGCTTCCAGTCGAACGGCGCCTTGATGAAGTAGTCGTCGACCATCAGCAGCATCGACGACCGGCACCAGCGAGCCTGCTGGTTGGCCAGCGATGGGAAGTCGACCGGGGCCACGCCGCGGGCGAGGGACAGCGGCAGGTACCGGGTCTCCTGCCCGGCCGCCCACAGCTTCACGCCCGAGTGGACGTCTTCGCCGATCGGGACCTGCGCGAAACCGCCTGCGGCAAGCACCGATGCGCGCCGGTAGACCAGGTTCGTGCCCGCACAGATCGCGGCCCGGTACCGGTCCCGGGCGGGCTGGATGTACCGGAAGAAGATTTCCTGCAGTGTGCCCGCGTAACGCTGGATATATGTGAGCTCCGGATTGCTGACGTCGAAAACCTGGGCGGTCTGTACGATCCCGACCACCGGGTCGGCGAAGTAGGGCATGGTCTCAGAGAGGAAATCCGGGCGTACCGAGAAGTCGGCGTCGATGACAACGATGAAGTCACCGTGGCTGATGCTCAGCGCGTGGGTCAGGTTGCCGGCCTTCTTCAGCTCGCCCGGGTTCGGCCGTACGACGTACTGCAGCCGGTACTTGCCGGCCAGGTCGCGAACCTCGGGCCGAGCCGAGTCGTCCAGCACGTAGATGGTCAGCGGGCCGCCCCACCGCAGCTCACTCGCGTAGCGCAAGGTGTTGTCCAGCAGGGCCAGCGGTTCACCGGCGCTGGGCAGGAAGACGTCGACCGTCTCGCCGCCGGCCGGATAGTCGGCCACGATCGCCTGGTGCTCGGCCAGGTTCAGCCGGGGCCGCCCGGCGCGCAGCCAGAAGTTCACCACCACCGGGGGCACCATGACCATCAGCAGCAGCCACATGAGCGGGGAAACCAGCCAGGCCCGGGCGGCGACGTGCACGTACCCGTAGAGCACTCCGGCCGACGCGATCAGGAGCCAGGCGAACACCAGCCGGCGCGGCCGGCCGAAGTACCCGTACTTCTCATGGTCGCCAGGCGGCCGAGGCAGATAGATGTTCGTCTGCTCGGTGACCGGGCGGTCAGTGATGGCCACGGTGACTCCCGTCGGCCTGGTCCCGCACCCACACGGTGAACCGGCCCGCGCGGGCCAGTTCACGGTAGCCGCCGGTGCGCCGCAGGTCCGCAACGATCAGCGCGTCGGTCGCCGCCGTGTCCCCGTCGTCGAGGATGACGAGCGCGAAGTAGTGGCTACGGATCGCGGTCGCGTACGACGGCGCACCCGGCGCCTGCCCGGGGAAGCTGAAGTAGTAAGTGCCGGACCAGTCCTGCCAGGGCGCCTCGGTCCGCAGGTAGTAGGCCTCGACGTCGTCGTCCTCGGCCAGGTAGTTCCCGGGCTGAGCGCGGACCGCCGGGCGCAGCACCTTGACCAGTGCGGTGGCATCCGGCCAGTCCCGGTGCAGGAAATGCGCCTGTCCCATCGAGCCGAACAACGTCGCCGCGGTGATGGGCAGCGCCATCACCGGCGCCCAGCCGTACCCCCGGTCAACCCGGCTCAGCCGGGCCAGGGCGTAACCTGCCGCGATGGCGGCGAACCACGCGCCGAATACCACGTGCTTCTGCAAGCTGACCGTGGTGTGCAGCCGGGCCTGCTCCGCCGGGGCCAGCAATGCCGCCGCCAGCAGCACCGCGGGCAGGAGCCGGTCGCGCCCGCGGCTGCGCGCGGCCAGCCATGCCCCGAGGGCGGCGACCACCAGGATCAGGCTGGTCCACACGTAGGCGTCCTTGAGGACCAGAGGCACCGGCGAATCCGCGACCGACCGGGCCAGCGTGGTGGAC
>CAXUJF010000033.1:0-21521 GCA_964250865.1 uncultured Streptosporangiaceae bacterium | reverse complement strand
CTCCCACCGTCCCGGCGCCTCCCGCCGACTGACAACTCCCCGGGTTGGCGGGCCATTAAGGCTCGGCGGAGCCACGCCGGGCGCGGCGTTCTCCTACGATGGGTAGTGTGCCCGCTCAATCCGCGTCCCCCACTGCACCGTCGCGCCCCGCATGGCGGCGGGCCTGGGAGCTGATCTCCTGGCCCGTGCTGCGGCCGACCACCACCTCACTGCGGTGGCTGGCCTTGGCCGCGGTGGTGGCCAACGTGGTCATCATGTCCACCGGGGAAGCGGTGCGGCTCAGTAAGTCCGGGCTGGGCTGCCCGGACTGGCCCAACTGCACCGGCCGGAGCCTGGCCGCGGCGAGCACGGCCGGGCAGACCACGCTGAACACGTGGATCGAGTTCGGTAACCGGCTGCTCAACTTCCCGCTGGTGGCCATCGCCGGGCTCACGTTCATCGCGGCCTGCTGCTACCGGCCACCGGGTGCTGCCGGAGGCGGCCAGACGGTACCGGACCGGCGGCGCCGGGACCTGATCTGGCTGGCGGCAGCGCTGCCGGGCGGCGTCATCGCCCAGGCCGTAGTGGGCGGGATCGTCGTCCTGACCAAGCTGAACCCGGCCTGGGTGGCGGCCCACTTCATGTTGTCCACCGCGATCGTGGCGGCCGCGGTCGTCCTGCACGTCCGGGTGGGCGAAGGCCACGGGCCCGCCGTGGCCACGGTCCGCAGGGACCTCAGGATCATCGGGGCCACGCTGGTGGGCGCGGTCGCGCTGACGTTCGCCGCCGGCACCGTGGTCACCGGCACCGGGCCGCTGGCCGGCAACGCCGAGGCCAAGCGGTTCCACCTGCCGTTCATCGGCGTCACTCAGTTCCACGCCGACATCGGCTGGGTCATCGCCGCGTTGTCGTTCGCGCTGCTGATCGGGCTGCCACTGTCGGGCGCGCCCCGGCCGGCCGTGCGCCGGATCTACACGATGGCCGGGCTGACCCTGGCCCAGGGCGCGATCGGGTACGCGCAGTACTTCAGCGGCTTGCCCGCCGGGCTGGTCTGGGTGCACGTCACGGTGGCCGTGGTCATCTGGGTGGTGACCGTGCGGCTGTACCTGGCCATGCGCGACCGCGGCCCACTGCCTGCCGCGCCCCCGCCGGGCGACCCGTCGGCGAAAACTCCCGCGGAACTGCCCGCTAGCGCTCCGGCCCGCGGGACGTAGGCCCCCCGCGGGGCGTCGATCCCCCGCGGGGCGACGATCCCCCGTGAGGCGGAGCCCACGGCGAGGCCCCGGGTGTAGCCGGCGGCATGACCGGGGTCGGCACCGTGGCCCGGTAGGCCATCGGCTGGGTGAAGGCGGATGTGTCGGCGCTGGCCCCGGCTTCGGTCCAGGGCGTGGGCGGCGGGGCCGGCTGGCGCCGCAGGAACTGGCCCCGGGCCTGCTGCATCAGCGTGAGCAGTCCCTGCTGGCCCTGGGCGAACTGACGGCGGCTGATCACGCCGCGCTCGGCCTTGCGGTGCAGCAGGGCCAGCTCGGTCGCGGCCAGCTGATAGTCCCCCATGGCCGAGGCGGCGGCCAGGCCGCCGGTGGACCGGGCCCAGGTCCGGGCCGTGCGCCGGGCCGGCAGCGAGCTGAGCATGCGGATGTCCCAGTCGGTGACCAGTCCGGTGCCTTCGTAGCCGGGCAGGTAGTGCTGGATCAGGCCGACGATGCGCCGCCGGTCAGCCCGGATGACCTGGTACAGCACGCTCAGCAGGACGAGCAGGAACACGTAGGCCACCAGCGTGCCGGGCAGGCCGAAGATAGAGAGCCCGTTCCACATCGCGTGCAGGCTCATCGCTGCCACCCAGCCCAGCGGCAGCGCCCAGCCCCGGTTACGGTGCGAGGCCGCGTAGGCGGCGCCGATACCGGTCATCGAGGTGAAGGTCGGGTGCAGGAACGGGGACAGCACCCCGCGCAGCACGAACGTGTAGCCGAGCAGCTGGGCCCCGCCGTGGACCGGGTTAATCTCGGCGTTGATGTAGTAGCCGATGTTCTCGCTCATGGCGAAGCCGATCCCGACCATGGCCGCGTAGACGATCCCGTCGGTCGGGCCGTCCAGCTCCTGCCGCCGCCAGCGCAGCAGCCAGACCAGGAACAGGCCCTTGAGCGTCTCCTCCACCACCGGCGCGCCGGCCGTGGCCGAGACGTACTCACCGGCCGAGGCGCCCAGCGCGGGCTGGGTGATGTACTCCAGGCCCGCGGTGTTGATGATGATGGCGGCCAGGGCGGCGATGCCCGCGCCCCACAGGAAGCCGAAGACCAGGTTGATGCGCGGCTCGGGCTCCAGCCGGTCGATGAACAGGACCACCGACACCAGCAGTGGCACGGGGGCCAGGGCCAGCGGCAGCGCGATGAAGAACGGCGCCGCGCTGTGGCCGGACGCCTTGGCCTCGGCCAGCTCGATCCCGAACACCAGCAGCACGCACAACGCGGCCACGATGATGCCGATGATGACCCCGACCCGGGCCCGGCCCGGGGTTCGCCCCTCGACCACCGCCCTCGGGTCGAATACCGATGCCGGCGTCCCCATGACCAGGACCCTACTATCAGGCCGGTGGACGAAGCAGGTCACGCCGCGCCCGGCGCCCGCGAACAGCCCCCGGAGCAGCCCAGGGACCCGCACCGCACCGGGCCACGGGACCAGCGCCGTGAGATCATGCGGCTGGCCGTGCCCGCGCTGGGCGCGCTGGTGGCCGAGCCGCTGTTCCAGCTGTGCGACTCGGCCATCGTCGGGCACCTGGGCGCGGCCCAGCTGGCCGGCCTGGGCGCGGCCGGGGCGGCCCTGGCCACGCTGGTCAACGTGTGCATCTTCCTGGCCTACGGCACGACCTCGGCCGTCGCCCGCCGGATGGGCGCCGGTGACCGATGCGGAGCGGTCCAGCAGGGCATCGACGGCATGTGGGTCGCGGTCCTGCTCGGGGTGGCCATCGCCGCGGTCAGCGTGCCGCTGGCCGGGCCCATCGCGGGCGCGTTCGGCGCGTCCGCCGCCACCACCGGGTATGCCGTGACCTACCTGCGGATCTCCGCAGCCGGGGTGCCCGCGATGCTGCTGGTGCTGGCCGGCACCGGCATCCTGCGCGGGCTGCAGGACACCCGGGTGCCGCTGGCCGTGGCGGCCATCGGCGCGGTGGTCAACGTGGTGCTGAACTACCTGCTGGTTTTCCCGGCCGGCCTGGGCATCGCGGGCTCGGCCACCGGCACCGTGATCACCCAGACCGGGATGGGGGTGGCCTACGCCGCCGTGGCCGTGCGGGCGGCCCGGCGCTATGGCGCTCACCTGCAGCCGGACTGGCCGGGCATCCGCGCCTCGGCCGGTGCCTCGTTCGCGCTGCTGGTGCGGACCGCGGCGCTGCGGATCTATCTGCTCATCGCGGTGTGGATCGCGGCCCGGTCCGGTACCGCGGCGCTGGCCGCGCACACCGTGGCCAGCAACCTGTGGAACACGCTCGCGCTGGCCCTGGACGCGCTGGCCATCGCGGCCCAGGCCATCGTGGGGCACGCGCTGGGGGCCGGCGACGTAGCCGGAGCGCGGCGGGCCACCGTGCGGATGTGCTGGTACGGCGCCGCGCTCGGGGTGGTGGTCGGAATCCTGGTCGCCGTGGCCCGGCCGCTGTACGTGCCGCTGTTCACCCCGGACCACCAGGTCCAGCTGCTGCTGTCCGGGATCTTGCTGCTGGTGGCGGTGTACCAGCCGGTGTCCGGGGTGGTGTTCGTGCTGGACGGCGTGCTGATCGGCGCGGGCGACAACCGGTTCCTGGCCGTGGCCAGCATCGCCACCACCGCGGTCTTCGTGATCTGCGCCTACGCGGCCCGGGCGGCCGACGGCGGCCTGCCAGGTAAAGGGCTGACTGCGCTCTGGCTGGCCATCGGGGCGTTCATGGTGGCCCGGCTGGTGGCGCTCAGCCTGCGGGCCCGCTCCCCCGCCTGGACCGTCACCGGTGCCCGCCGCTAGCCCCGTTAGCCAGTCAGGTTGCCCCGGGCCAGCTAATCAAGTTGCCCTGCGGTTGAGCCGGAGATCTCCTCGAGCAGCTGGCGCACGAGGGCCACCGGCGGCCAGGCGGACAGGCCCCGGCGGGTCACGGCGAAGGGCCGCTGCGTCACGTCCGGCTGGCCGAGCGGACGCAGCACCACGCCGCGGTGCACCGGGCGCCAGGCCGGCAGCAGCCCGACGCCCAGACCGGCCAGGATCATCTCCTGCACCAATTCAAGGCTGTCCACGCGGTGCGTGATCCGCGGCTGGAAGCCGGCCAGCGAGGCCACCGTGCGGATCACCTCCTCATCGCCGCCGTTCCGTGAATTGACGATCCAGTCATGATCGGCGAACCGGCGGAAGACCTCGAGCGCCGTCCCCGCCACGCGGCCCGGGACGGCCGGCGTGCCCAGGCCCCACGGCCTCAGGCCCAGCGGCTGGGTGACCAGGCTGCGGTCGAACCGAGCCGGGGCGAGGTTGTAGTCGTAGGTCAGGGCCAGGTCGACCGCGTCCTGCGCCAGCAGGCCGAGCGCCTCATCTGGTTCGTGCTCGTGGATGGCCAGCAGTACGGCAGGATGCCGCTGCGCCAGGAGCCGGACGGCCGGCAGTACCGTTTCGCGCACGGCGGTAGCGAACGCCGCTACCCGCACCGTCCCGGCCGGCGCCGCCGTCGGATCCAGGTCCCGCCGGGCGGCCTCGATGGCAGCCAGGATCGTGACCGCGTGCCCCGCCAGCCGCTGCCCGGCCGGGGTCAGCCGCACCCGCCGCCCGTGCGGCTCGGTCAGCGGGGTGCCCGCCTCCTGGGCCAGGACCGCGATCTGCTGCGAAACAGTGGAGGTGGTGACCTGCATGCTCTCGCCGACCTCACGCATGGAACCGAGGCGGGACAGCTCCAGCAGCAGTTCAAGACGGCGCGGGTCCATGCCGAGATCATTCATGATCGGTGAACGATATGTCCATCAAATTCACGTGGACGCGGACGATCCCGGTGACGTGTACTGGCGATCATGGCCAGCAGCACGGCGGCGCCCCGCACCTCAGCCCGTTCCGGCACCTTCATGGCGCTGGGCTCGATGAGCTGCGTCCAGCTCGGCTTGGCGCTGTCCGTTCACCTCTTCGGTGCGGTCGGCCCGCTGGGTGCTGCCTGGCTCCGGCTGGCTTGGGCGGCCGTGATCCTGCTGGTCGCCGTCCGGCCCCGGCCATGGCGCTTCCGCCGCCCGGTGCTGCTGGCTACGGTCGCCCTCGGCATCGCGACCGCCGGGATGACCATGCTGTTCATGGTGGCCGCAGCCCGTCTGCCCCTCGGTACGGCCAGCGCCCTTGAGTTCCTCGGCCCGCTCGGCGTGGCCGTCGCCCGCGGCGGCGGCCGCCGCGCGCTGCTCTGGCCAGGCTCCGCCGCGACCGGCGTGCTGCTGCTGACCCACCCGTGGCAGGGCAGCCTTCATCTGGCGGGCATCGCCGCCGCGGTGGGCGCGGCGATCTGCTGGGCCGCCTACATCATGCTCACCCAGGCGGTCGGGGACGAGGTGGCAGGCCTGCAAGGCCTGGCCGTGTCCATCGGTGTTGCGGCGCTGGCGACGACCCTGGTGTCCGGGCCGGCCGTCATCGCCGACCTGACGCCGCGGCTGCTCCTGGCCGGTTTCGGGTTGGCCCTGCTGGTGCCGGTCATCCCGTTCGGCCTGGAGATGTACGCCCTGCGCCGGTTGACGACCTCGGCCTTCGGCACCCTGATGTGCCTGGAGCCGGCCATCGCCCTAGGTGCCGGGCTGGCCCTGCTAGGCCAGGTGCCCCGAGCCTGGTCGCTGGCCGGCGTCGCCTTTGTCACTGCCGCCGGCCTCGGCGCCGAGCGGTCCGGCGCGCGCACCGTACCTGGTCCGGCCGGGCTGGAAAGCCGTGAAATCCGGCCCGAGCCGGCCGCGCACTCCGGCGGCGCGTGAACAAACGATGTCCGAACGGTCAAAAGATCGCTACACGCGCCCAGCAGGCGCTCTCGTGCTCGGGCTGGCGCACCCGGAGGGATAGGCTCAATCATGTAATTGGCCCGCGGTTTGACCGGGGGGCTTTTCGCTTGCCCAGACCAGGGTAAGTGGAGCCCGTGCCACGGCCGTACACCACGGTCCGCACGCCAAGAGAGGAGCCGTGACTTACCGGTGGCAAGTCAGCAGAGTAACAAGCTCGAGTGGTCCGACCTGGACGAGCGCACCGTGAACCTGGTCCGGGTCCTGGCCATGGACGCGGTGGAGAACGAGGGCTCCGGTCACCCCGGGACGGCGATGAGCCTGGCCCCGGCCGCGTACTTGCTGTACCAGCGGATCATGCGGCACGACCCGATGGACCCGGCCTGGACCGGGCGGGACCGGTTTGTGCTGTCCTGCGGGCACTCCAGCCTGACCCTGTACATCCAGCTCTACCTGTCCGGCTACGGCCTGACCCTGGAGGATCTCAAGGCCTACCGGTCCTGGGGCAGCCTCACCCCCGGTCACCCCGAGCACGGGCTGACCCCGGGTGTGGAGACCACCACCGGCCCGCTGGGCCAGGGCCTGGGCAACGCGGTCGGCATGGCCATGGCCGCCCGCCGCGAGCGCGGCCTGTTCGACCCGGACACCGCCGACGGCCAGAGCCCGTTCGACCACTACGTCTACGTGTTCGCCTCGGACGGGGACATCGAAGAGGGCATCACCCACGAGGTCTCGGCCATCGCGGGCGTCCAGGAGCTGGGCAACCTGATCGTCCTGTACGACGACAACCACATCTCGATCGAAGGCGACACCGTCATCGCCAAGGACGAGGACACCGCGGCCCGCTACGAGGCCTACGGCTGGCACGTCCAGCGGCTCGACTGGGACACACCCAAGGGCTACCACGAGGACGTCCAGGCCCTGTACGACGCGTTCGAGGCGGCCAAGGCCGAGACCTCCCGCCCGTCGTTCATCTCGCTGCGGACGATCATCGGCTGGCCCGCGCCGAACAAGCAGGGCACCGGCGCGGCCCACGGCTCGGCTCTGGGCGACGCCGAGGTGGCCGCGACCAAGAAGATCCTGGGCTTCGACCCGGACGTCAACTTCCCGCTCGATCAGGATCTGGTCGACCACGCCCGCGAGGTGCTGGACCGGGGCCGCGCCGCCCACGCCGAGTGGACCAAGACCTTCGACGCCTGGGCCGATGGGGCCAGCGCCGGCCGCAAGGCGCTGTTCGACCGGATGGCCAGCCGGACGCTCCCGGACGGCTGGGCCAAGGCGCTACCGGAGTTCAAGCCGGACCCCAAGGGTGTGGCCACCCGTAAGGCCTCGGGCGAGGTGCTCAATGCGCTGGCCAAGCCGCTGCCCGAGCTGTGGGGCGGTTCGGCCGACCTGGCTGGCAGCAACGACACCACGATGAAGGGCGAGCCGTCCTTCCTGCCGCGCGACCGGGAATCGAAGATGTTCCCCGGCAACAAGTACGGCCGGACGCTGCACTTCGGCATCCGCGAGCACGGCATGGGCGCGATCCTCAACGGCATCGCGCTGCACGGCGGAACAAGGGTGTACGGCGGGACGTTCCTTACGTTCAGCGACTACATGCGGGGCGCGGTGCGGCTGGCCGCGCTGATGCAGCTGCCGGTGACCTACGTCTGGACCCACGACTCGATCGGACTGGGCGAGGACGGACCGACCCACCAGCCGATCGAGCACCTGTGGGCGCTGCGGGCCATCCCGCACCTGGCCGTGGTCCGGCCCGGGGACGCCAACGAGGTCACGGCGGCCTGGAAGCGGATCCTGGAGCACCCAGCCAACCCGTCGGCGCTGGCCCTGTCCCGGCAGAACCTGCCGACCCTGGACCGCTCGAACGGCCTGGCCTCGGCGGACGGGGTGGCCAACGGCGGCTACGTGCTGGCCGAGGCGGACGGCAACCCGCAGGTGATCCTGATCGCCACCGGCAGCGAACTGCAGATCGCGCTGGCGGCCCGGGACCAGCTACAGGCCGGCGGCACGCCGACCCGGGTGGTGTCGATGCCCTGCGTGGAGTGGTTCGAGGAGCAGGACTCGGCCTACCGCGAGCAGGTGCTGCCGCACCGGATCAAGGCCCGGGTCTCGGTCGAGGCCGGCGTCACGTTCGGCTGGCGGCAGTTCGTCGGTGACTCCGGCGCCTCCGTCGGCGTCGATCACTTCGGCGCCTCGGCCGACTACCAGCGGCTGTACGAAGAGTTCGGGCTCACCGCGGAGCGGGTCACCGCCGTGGCGCGCACGGTCCTCGACCAAATCGGTGCCGCGAGCGAATGAAGTCAAAGGAAGGGATCTGAGGTCATGGCCTCGAAGGAAGACAATCTCGCTCAGCTGGAAGCCCAGGGAGTGGCGGTGTGGCTGGACGACATCAGCCGCGAGCGGCTCCGCACCGGCAACCTCCAGCAGCTGATAGATGACGACCACGTGCTCGGCGTGACGTCGAACCCGACCATCTTCGCCGGCGCCCTGGCCAAGGGCGACGCCTACGACCAGCAGACCCATGACCTGGGCATCCGCGGCGTCTCGATCGACGAGGCGGTGCGGGACATCACCACCTACGACATCCGGTGGGCGGCGGACGTGCTGGTGCAGGTGTATGACGAGTCGCACCACCTGGACGGCCGGGTCTCGCTGGAGGTCGACCCGCGGCTGGCCCGGGAGACCGAGAAGACCATCGCCGAAGCCGGCGCGCTGTGGTGGATGGTCGACCGGAAGAACATGTACATCAAGATCCCGGCCACCGTGGAGGGGCTGCCCGCGATCACCGCGGCCATCGCCGAGGGCATCAGCGTCAACGTCACGCTGATCTTCTCGCTGGAGCGGTACAACGCGGTCATCGACGCCTACTTCGAGGGTCTGGAGAAGGCTGACGCGGCCGGGCGCGACCTGAGCCACATCGCCTCGGTCGCCTCGTTCTTCGTCAGCCGGGTGGACACCGAGGTGGACAAGCGGCTGGACAAGATCGGCACCGACGAGGCCAAGGCACTCAAGGGCAAGGCGGCCATCGCCAACGCCCGGCTGGCCTACGAGGTGTATGAGCAGCGGATCGACACCGACCGGTGGCGGGCGCTGGCGGCCAAGGGGGCCAGGGTGCAGCGGCCGCTGTGGGCCTCCACCAGCGTCAAGGACCCCTCGTTCCCGGACACCATGTACGTGGTCGAGCTGGTGGCCAAGGACACGGTGAACACCATGCCGGAGGCGACCATCCACGCGGTGGCCGACCACGGCGAGATCCGGGGCGACACGATCCACGGCACGTACGACGCCTCCCGTAAGGTCTTCGCGGACCTGGAGAAGCTGGGTATCTCCTACGACGACGTCGTCGCGGTACTGGAAGATGAGGGCGTGGCCAAGTTCGCCGCGTCCTGGAACGAGCTCATCGAGACGGTCAAGGGCCAGCTCGGTCAGCAGAAGTAACAGCGTTTTCGGGCCGGGAATCCTGGCGGTTCCCCGCCCGGCCCCCCAAGTGTCCCGCGGGACCACCTCCGCGGTATCGCTGCCTGATGCACGCCACGTAGCGGAGGAACGAGAGAGTCGTGAGCCAGTCAGTGACGGCAGGGCCGGGCAACCACGGTGCCGTGCCCGCCAACCCCCAGGCCATCGAGGACCAGCCGACCGAGAACAACCCGCTGCGGGATGCGCGGGACCGGCGGATCCCGCGGGTGGCCGGCCCGTGCGTGCTGGTCATGTTCGGGGTCACCGGTGACCTGGCCCGCAAGAAGCTGCTGCCGGCCATCTACGACCTGGCCAACCGGGGGCTGCTGCCCCCGGGCTTCTCGCTGGTCGGCTTCGCCCGTCGGGACTGGGAGCACGAGGACTTCGCCCAGCTCACCTACGAGGCGGTCAAGGAGCACGCCCGGACCCCGTTCCGGGAGACCGTGTGGCGCCAGGTCATGGAGGGCATCCGGTTCGTCCAGGGCGAGTTCGACGACGACCAGGCCTTCGACGCGCTGGCCGACTGCGTCTCCCAGCTGGACGCGGAGCGTAGCACCGGCGGTAACTACGCCTTCTACCTGTCCATCCCGCCCAAGGCCTTCCCCACCGTGGTGCAGCAGCTGAAGCGGTCCGGCCTGTCCGACCCGGACCGCTACAGCCCGCCCGATGGCCAGGAGGCCTGGGCCAGCCGGCGCCCGTGGCGCCGGGTCGTGATCGAGAAGCCGTTCGGCCATGACCTGAAGAGCGCCCGCGAGCTGAACGACATCCTGAATGCGGTGTTCCCGCCTGAGGCGGTGTTCCGCATCGACCACTACCTGGGCAAGGAGACCGTCCAGAACATCCTGGCCCTGCGCTTCGCCAACTCGCTGTACGAGCCGATCTGGAACCGCGGCTACGTCGACCACGTGCAGATCACCATGGCCGAGGACATCGGCATCGGCGGCCGGGCCGGCTACTACGACGGCATCGGCGCGGCCCGGGACGTGATCCAGAACCATCTGCTCCAGCTGCTGGCCCTGACCGCGATGGAAGAGCCGGTGGCCTTTGACGCCGACTCGCTGCGGGCCGAGAAGGAGAAGGTGCTGTCGGCCGTGCGGCTGCCGGCCGACCTGGCCACCGGCACCGCACGTGGCCAGTACGACGCGGGCTGGCAGGGTGGCAAGCAGGTCGGGGGCTTCCTGGAAGAGGACGGCATCCCGCCGGATTCCCGGACCGAAACCTACGCCGCGGTCCGGCTCGGGGTGGGCACCCGGCGCTGGGCCGGGGTCCCGTTCTACCTGCGCACCGGCAAGCGGCTACCGCGCCGGATGACCGAGATCGCGCTGTTGTTCCAGCGGGCGCCGCACCTGCCGTTCGCGGACACCGACACCCAGGAGCTGGGGCAGAACGCCCTGGTCATCCGGGTTCAGCCGGACGAGGGCGTGACCGTGCGGTTCGGGTCCAAGGTGCCCGGCTCGGCCATGGAGGTCCGGGACGTGAACATGGACTTCGCCTACGGCGAGTCGTTCACCGAATCCAGCCCGGAGGCCTACGAGCGGCTGCTGCTGGACGTGCTGATCGGTGACCCGCCGCTGTTCCCGCGGCAGGAAGAGGTCGAGCTGTCCTGGCGCATCCTCGACCCGATCGAGGACTTCTGGGCTGAGTACACCAAGCCCGATCCGTACCCGGCCGGCACGTCCGGGCCGCCGTCGGCTGACGCGCTGATGGCCCGCGACGGCCGCGCCTGGCGCCGTCTCTAACCCCGAAGAAGGACGACGACGATGCCGATCGACCTGACCGACACCACCACCGGCGCGATCTACGAGGCGCTCACCGATGCGCGCAGCCGTCTCGGCGGTGCCGCCCTGGGCATGGTGCTCACGCTGGTCGTGGAAACCGACGAGGCCGCGCAGTACGACGCGATGCGCGCGGCCAACGACGCGGGCCGGGAGCACCCCTCCCGGGTGCTGAGCGTGATCACCCGCCGCCCGAACGCCGAGTCGCGGCTGGACGCCGAGATCCGGGTGGGCGAGGGCGGCCCCGGGGAGACGTTGCTGCTGCGCATGTACGGCCCGCTGGGCCAGCACGCGGACTCCGTGATCGCGCCGCTGCTGGTGCCGGACGTGCCCGTGGTGACCTGGTGGCCAGGCCGGGCGCCCAGCGTGCCGTCGCAGAGCCCGCTGGGGGCGCTGGCCCAGCGGCGGGTCACCGACACCGCGTCGGAGGACCAGGCCCAGCACGCGCTGGCCACGCTGGCCCGCGCCTACAAGCCGGGCGACACCGATTTCGCCTGGACCCGGCTGACCTCGTGGCGGACGCTGCTGGCGGCCACGTTCGACGTGCCCCATCCCCCGGTGCGGCGGGCCGAGGTCCTGGCCGAAGCGGCCAACCCGAGCGGTGACATCCTGGCCGCGTGGCTGTCGGTGCGGCTCGGGATCCCGGTGTACCGGGGCGTGTCGGGTGGTCCCGGCATCACCGAGGTCAGCTTCGAGACCGAGCGCGGGCGGATCGGTATCACCCGGCCCGACGGCCGGACCGCCACCTTGTCCCGCACCGGCGAGCCGGACCGGCGGGTGGCCCTGCACCGCCGCGACCAGGCCGAACTGCTGGCCGAGGAACTGCGCCGGCTGGAGCCGGACGACGTGTACGCCGAGTCGCTGGAGTGGCTGTTCGGCGACCACCGTGAAGACGATGACAACGGCGGGTTCACGCTGCGCGGCCCGTCGACCGCGCGCCTGGCCGCCAACCAGGCCGCCGAGCGGCAGGCGTCCGGGTACCCGGCGGACGAGCCCGCCGCCGGGCACGAGCCGTCGCCGCAGGATGCGGACGCCGCCGCCACTGCCGCCATGGACGCCGACGAGGGCGAGACCGGCGTCGAATCCGAGCAGGAGATCCAGCAGTCATGAGCACGCCGGAAGTCATCATTCACCGGGACGCGTCCCTGCTGGCCCAGGCGGCCGCGGCCCGGCTGGTCACCCGGCTGGTCGACGCGGTGACCGCGCACGGATCCGCTTCGCTCGTGCTCACCGGGGGCGGGATCGGCACGGCGGTGCTGACCGAGCTGGCCGCCACCCCGGCCCGGGACGCGGTGGACTGGCGGCACGTGGACATCTGGTGGGGCGACGAGCGGTTCGAGCCGTCCGGCGACCCGGAGCGGAACGAGACCGGGGCCCGGGCGGCCCTGCTCGACCACGTGGACGTCGACCCGGCCCGGGTGCACCCGATGGCCCCGTCCAACGGCCCAGACGGGGACGACCCGGAGGCCGCAGCCGACCGCTACGCGGCCGAGCTGGCCCGGTCGGCCACGCCCGAGGACCACGGCCCGGTCCCGTCGTTCGACATCATGCTGCTCGGTATCGGCCCCGAGGGCCACGTGGCGTCGCTGTTCCCCGGCATGCCCGCGCTGTACGACGAGCGGTCCGTGGTCGCGGTCCGCAGCTCGCCCAAGCCGCCGCCGACCCGGATCTCGCTGACCTTCCCGTCCATCAACGCGGCCAAAGAGGTCTGGATCCTGGCCTCGGGGGCGGAGAAGGCGGGTGCGGTCTCGCTGGCGCTGTCCGATGATGTCGGGCCCAAGCAGGTCCCGGCGGTGGCCGCGCGCGGTCGCCAGCGCACCTTGTTCCTGCTGGACACGGAGGCGGCGGCCAAGGTGCCAGCCGGGATCGACCGCCGCCACGCCCACTGAAGCCCATTCAGGGACGGGCGGAGGCGGGCTCGCTGGCGGGCTGGCTGCTGGCCACCGCGGCCGCGGCGGCCTTGCGGGATGCGCGCGGTTCGCGGGTGCAGGCCAGGCCCGCGGCCAGGCACGAGACCGGGACGGCGGCGACCACGTACCGGTAGCTGAAGCCCGCGGTCAGCGGGGGTATCACGACCAGGAGCACGCCGACGACCCACGGCAGCAACGTGATCCCGCCCCAGCGCCGCCAGCGCAGCAGCGCGCCGGCCAGGCCGATGAGCAGGATGGCGCCGAGCATCGTGCCCCGCAGGTAGAAGACCTTCTGGTAGTCGATGATCAGGTAGGACCAGGGGGTGACCACCTTGGGCTGGCCCAGGGTGGGGCTGGCGTAGGTGATCACCGATGTCTTGTCCACCGGGTAGTAATGCTCCCACCAGGGCACCGCGTCCACGGTGATGCGAAACCGGTACGATGGCCCGGACCCGGTCAGGTCGGACTGGCTGCGGTCCCAGGTGAACGTGTGCATGGTGTCGTCGAACGCGACCCTGGCGTAGGACATCGGCTGGGCCAGGAGTGCCTGCTTGGCGAACTTACCCGCCGCGCTGTCGGCCTGGGCCGAGAAGTTGTGACCGTGGGAGTACCTGTACAGCGGCGTGGTCGTGTCCCAGATGTACTGCTGGGAGTTGACCCGGTCAGCCACTGGCTTCGGGTCGCACAGCACCCGCAGGTCGCTGGGCAGGTTCGGGATCTGGCCGCACTCGGCGAACGAGCTGACCCGGCTGTACAGGAAACTGCCGCTGGAGCCGTCCAGCGCGTACTTGCCGTAGAAGCTGTGGTACCAGCCCATGTAGCCCACGATCGGCAACAGGCCAACTACGAGCAGCGTGGCCAGCCGTTTCCAGTTCACCCGCCGGACCAGCAGCAGCACGACCACCACGATCAGCAGCGGCTCGCCCACCGTTCGCACCAGCGCGGCGTAGCCGATCAGCAGGCCGACGATCACGCAGGTGAGCCAGGACGGCTGGTCGGACCAGCACAGCAGCACGATGGCGATGGTGATGAGGAAGACGAACAGCACGTCCGACATGATCATGTGCTCAAGCTGCAGCTCGAACACGTCGAACAGCACCGGCAGCGCGGGCAGCGTCGCCCCCCACCACGGCAGCCCGCGGCGGCGCAGCACCGCGTAGATGGCCAGGCCCATGGCCAGCCCCATCATGGCCTGCAGACCGGCCAGCAGGAGCAGGCTGTGGAACGGCTCTATCGCCTGCAGGAAGAACGGGTACCCGTTCGACCGCACCACGTCGGGCTTCCTGGTGACCGCGTCGATGACGTAGTTGTAGGAGTCGTTGAACCAGAAGATGGGCGGCCAGCCCGCGATCACCATGGCCCGCAGCGCCGCCGCGACGAGCAGCACGACCGCGAACGCCCGGTGGCCGGCGACCAGCCGACCCAGCCACCGGGCCGGCCCGGTCAGCCGCCGGGCCCGCGGGCCGCCCGAATCACCGGGAACACCGCCTGGCTGATCACCCGCTGGCGCGCCGTTGGCGCGCTGTTCCTCAGCGGTCACATCGGCCAACAGGTCTCCCGTAGTTCAGGTCGTCGTCACAAAGATGTAACCCTGAGGTAACCGCGGTCCTTCAGCCGACAGCCCCGGGCCACGCCTAGGCCCGGTTTAGACGGTACTAGATATTTGCTCCCAGAGCCGCAGGCAGGTTCGAATCCATGCCCTTATTCAGGCAATTTTCAGCCAACTGCCAGCTTTGTCGGCGGCCGTTCACTTTCCCGCGGGCCGCTATTTACCGTTCGTTACCGCTACCGTTCGGCGAATGTAACGAGTTTTGCGGCGGTTTCGGGCCCGATGGCCGACGGCGGCGCCAGCCGAAAAGCCGCAGCGAGATGATGAACAGCATCACAATCGGGATGATCACCGCGGACGTGTGCGCGGCGGCCGCGATGACCAGCCACACCAGCGCGATCGGCAGCAACGGGATGAACGGCGGCCGGTAGCCCTGTGGCCGGGCCGGGGTGACCGCCTCCGGTTTCGGCACCGGCGACCCCGCCGCCTGCAGGTCGGCCCCGAGCCGGGGCTCCGACGGCAGGTCTGCGGTCAGCTCGCGCAGATCGCCCCAGGTCTTCGAGGCGTAGGCCGCGGTGGTCCGCTCGTCGAACTCGTCCAGATCCAGGCGGCCGGCCGTGTACGCCTCCCGGAGCACCTCTACAGTGCTTTCCCGGTCGTGGTCCGAAGAACGAATGCCGCCGTCTGTGGTCATATTTGGGGCCTTCCCGTGGCTTAGCCCTTGTAACTATTCAGCATACCTGCTGGGCCGGCCCGCGCCACCGAGGGCTGCCTCACAGCCTCGCCCGGCACCGCCACTGGGCCGTCGCTAGGATCACCGCATGCCACCCGTCGCGCGGTTCCGCGCCCCCGAGGGCCATCTGATCGTGTGTGGTGACGACATGCTGGCGTTCCGCGTCGCCCAGGAGCTGACCACCCGGTACCGGGAGCGGGTCACCGCCATCCTGCCGTCCAAGCGCCAGGGCCAGGGGCCGCACATCGACCGGCTGCCCGGGGCCCGGGTGATCGAGCGGGACGAGCTGACCAGCCAGGCGTTCACCGACGCACAGATCACTTCGGCCCGCGCGCTGGCCCTGCTGCGCCAGGACGACGTGGGCAACTTCCACGCCGCGCTGCGCGCCCGCGAGCTCAACCCGGACATCCGGCTGGTGGTCGCGGTGTTCAGCCCCGGGCTGGGGGAACAGGTCCGGGCGTTCTTCTCGGACTGCGCGGTGCTGGTCGGCACCTCGATGTCCGCGCCGTCGTTCGTGGCCGCCGCTTTAGGCGAGCCTGCTCCAAGCCACGTGCGGGTGTCCGGGCGGACCCTGTTCGTGGCCCGGCGGGAGGACACCGACCCCGCCCAGGTGCTGTGCGGGCTGGCCGCCCCCAGCACGTCCGGCGCGCCGATGCTGCTGCCGCGCGACGCCCAGACCGCCGACCTGGTGCTGGCCGTGGCGGACGGCACTCCGCGCAACCCGCTGGTGCGCAAACGGGACCCGGCCCAGGCCACGGTGCGGATCTTGCGCAGCCTGTTCTGGCACAAGCTCGGCTTCGGCTTCGCCGCCCTGTTTGCGGTGCTGGTGGCCGGATTCTGCCTGCTGCTGGCGGCTACCGGCTACCCCTGGACCACGGCCCTGTACCTGACCATGCTGGACGCGGCAGGCGCGGCGCTGACCAACCCGGCCGCGGGCGGCGCGGAGAAGGTCGCGCAGGTCCTGCTCACGTTCGACGGCCTGGTGTTCGTGCCGTTCGTCACGGCCCTGATCGTCGGGGCCCGGCTGACCGGGTCGATCCGGGGCCGGCCGCCCGCCGTCAGCGGCCACGTGATCGTGGTCGGGCTGGGCAACGTGGGCACCCTGGTGGTGGCCCAGCTGCACGACCTGGGCGTCCCGGTGGTGGCCATCGACCGCGACCCGAAGGTGCCCGGGGTCGCGTTCGCCCGCCGGCTGGGGGTGCACGTGGTTATCGGCGAGATTCACCGGGAGGAAACACTGCGCGCGGCCAGCCTGGCCTCGAGCATCGCCCTGGTCTCGGTGACCAGTAGCGACGAGGTCAACCTGGAGGCGGCGCTGCACGCCCGCGCGCTCCGGTCCGACCTGCGGATCGTGCTCCGGCTGTACGACGACGACCTGGCCGAGCGGGTGCAGAAGATGATCGGCAACACGGTCTCCCGCAGCGTGTCCTACCTGGCCGCTCCGGCCTTCGCCGCGGCCATGCTGGAGCACCAGGTGCTGCGGACGATTCCAGTGGGACGGCATGTCCTGCTCATCGCCGACGTCCAGGTCGAGCCGGACGCCGAGCTGGTGGGGAAGCCGATCGAAGCCGCCCAGCACCCGGGCGAGACGCACGTGCTGGCCGTCCGCCGCCGCGGCTCCGAGAGCTTCGACTGGTCGCTCTCCACCCGCTACCGCATCGGCCCCCAGGACCGCCTCCTGGTCCTGGCCACCCGAGCGGGCCTGGGGATGGCGCTAGCCCGGAACCGGCGGACACCGTCCGGGGGGACCACTCCCCTGGACCCGCCGTTACCCGCGCTGCAATGGAGGAACAATGAATTTGCGGCGTTGTGCGGCAAACCGTGACACGCCACGGAAAACACGGGTCGGGGTATCGCGGACACAGGGCCGGCAGCGTTACGCTCAGGGCAGATCTTCCGCCTGGTTCTGCTGATCCAGGTGGGGATTGAGAAAGGGATGCGGCGATGCCGCGGGCCGGTTTGTCTGTTCCGGCCGGAGGCAGCGGCCTTCCTTATTTATATGGCCGCCCGGTAGCCCACGGCAGGAACTGGTGGGCAGGACGTGCCTTCCTTCTCCAGGAGGGATTATCGTGAGCGTCAACGACGATCGCATCACTGCGGAGGGCGAACGGACCGTGGCGGCGGAGCCCGCCATCGTGTCCCCCATCGCCGATCCGGCCCCGCTCGGGCTGGCCGCTTTCGCACTGACCACATTTCTGCTATCGGCAGCCAATGCGGGCTGGATGACAAAGGCCAGCGGCGACGCCTGGCTGGGTTATGCGTTTGCCTACGGCGGGATTGCCCAGCTGCTGGCGGGCATGTGGGAATTCCGGAACAAGAATGTCTTCGGCGCGACCGCATTCTCCTCGTACGGCGCTTTCTGGATCGGCCTCGGGCTGTGGGCCAGGCTGGTCGCCCCGACCATCAAGGTCGCCGCGGTCGCCAACCACGACCTGGGCTGGATCCTGCTCGCGTTCGCCATCTTCAACACCTACATGCTGCTGATGAGCACCCAGGTGAACGCGGCCGTGTTCGCCGTGTTCCTCACCCTAGAGGTCACCGAGGTCGTGCTGTTCCTCGGCGCCTTCACCAACAGTTCGGGCCTGACCAAGACCGGCGGCATCATCGGCATCATCACCGCCGTGGTGGCCTGGTACACCTCGGCCGCGGGAGTGGCCAACGGGATACCCGGTCCAATCAAGCTACCGGTCGGGCGGCCGCTGGTCAGTTAGCCTGACCTGGACTTCCCGCGTAGCCGTCGCGGTCCCGGAGACACATCGTCTCCGGGACCGCTCGCGTATCCGGGTGGTTCGGCCTCCGACCCTGGCGCCCCCGGTAGCGTAGGCGGGACAGGTTTTCGCCCCGCCGGACGCCAGGAGGGATGCCGCGAGTGCTGCGGAGCGACGAGCGCCAGGACCGGCGCCAGGACGGACTACACGAACTGAGTATGCAGATGGCCCGGGTCAAGGAAAAGACACGACCATGGAAGGAGACGATCGCCCTCATCCTGGCGATCGGTGCCGGGGTCGTGTCGCACAACGCGCACTGGATCTTCCGCACCGCGGCGCAGCAGACCGAGTTCAGCCAACTGCCCACCGTGATCTCCTACGCGCTGGCCGTGGTGTTCTGCGTGCTGGCCACGATCGCGGTGCTGGGCATCTCGGGCAAGGTCCAGAACTACCTTCGGCCGCGGCTCGGGTCGTCGCACGCCGCCGTCGTCCGCTACGCCATCGTGCTGCTCGGCGTCATCATCGTCTTGATCCTGACCCTGCAGCTGTGCCGGGTCCCGGTCGGTCAGCTGGTGGTGGGGGGCGCCCTGACCAGTGTGCTGCTCGCGGTCGCGGCCCAGCAGTCGCTGTCCAACATCTTCGCCGGGATGGTCCTGCTGCTGTCCCGCCCGTTTCGCGTCGGCGACCACATCCGCCTGCGGGCCGGCGCCCTGGGCGGCCAGCTGGACGGCACCGTGACCGAGATCGGCATCACCTACATCCGCCTGGACACCGGCGAGACCATCATGTCCGTGCCCAACGCCCAGGTCCTGGCGGCCGCGGTCGGCCCCGTCCCGCCCGATCCGGACCCTGAACAGCCCTCCCCCCAGAACAACCCCGTGCCCGCGGGGCCCGCCGAGCCACCCGGCACCGGCGGTAGCTAAGGGCGAGGGCGAGGCCAGCCGACATGGCACCAGCCGTCGCAGTAGTACCGCTGGTTACCCTGTCACCTCTGGTCACAGGGAAATGAGCAAACATCGCCTTTTAGTGATCTTGGGCCCTGGACATTGGGCCCTCCGCGACGCATCCTGACCCTGGCTGCTTTGGGTTCTTGCTGGGGGGACCATGAACATGCTGCTGGAGCGCCTCGGCGCGTTTTCCGCGCGACGCTGGTGGGTCGTCATCATCGGCTGGGTGATCATCCTCGGCGGCCTGCTGCTGGCCCACCACGCCACCGGGGGCGAGTTCGTCAACAACTTCACCGTGGCCGGGTCGGACTCCTCCGTCGGGAAGGACCTGCTGAGCAGCACCTTCCCGCAGCAGGGCGGCTACGCGGGCCAGATCGTGTTCCACGCCAAGAGCGGCACGGTCGCGGCGCAGCAGAACGCGGTCAGCCAGTCCGTTACCAACGTGTCCAAGCTGCCCGACGTGATCAGGGCGGTCAGCCCGTTCGCCTCGTCCAGCTCGGGCCTGGTGTCCAAGGACGGCACGATCGCCTACAGCAACGTGGCCTGGAGCGTAACCCCAACTCGCTCGACACCAGTTACCTGGACAAGCTCAACCAGGCCGTGGCCCCGGCCAAGAACGCGGGCCTGCAGGTCGAGTACGGTGCCGGGGCCGGGCAGATCGGCAACGCCAGCCACGACCTAACGTCCGAGGTGATCGGGCTGGCGTGCGCGCTGTTGCTGCTGCTGTTCATGTTCGGGTCGCTGATCGCCGCCGCCATCCCTCTGGTGTCGGCCATCTTCAGCGTGCTGTCCGGGCTGTCGCTGCTGGGCGTGCTGTCCTCGGCGATGACGTTCCCGACCACCGCTCCCACCATCGCCACCCTGCTCGGCCTGGGGGTCGCGGTCGACTACGGCCTGTTCCTGGTGGCCCGGCACCGCGAGCAGTTGGACACCGGCATGGATGTCGTCACGTCGGTGGCCAAGTCGGCCGGGACCTCCGGAGCGGCGATCGTGGTCGCCGGGGGCACGGTGGTGGTCTCCATCCTCGGCCTGTACGTGTCCGGGGTGGCGTTCGTCGGGGCCCTCGGCCTGGCCTCGGCGATCGTGGTCGCGCTGACCATGCTGGCCGCGCTGACCCTGGTGCCCGCGTTCATGGGCGTGGCCCGGACCAATGTGCGCTCGCTGGCCAGCCGGGTGCGGGCCCGCCGGGAAGGACTGACCGCGCGTGAGCAGGCGGCGCAGACCGCAGCGGCCACGTCTGCCCGGCACGAGCACAGCGCGTTCGCTCGCTGGGGCAAGAAGGTCAGCGGCCAGCCGTGGCCGTGGGCCATCGCCAGCGTCATCGTGCTGGTCGTGCTGTCGATCCCGCTGTTCTCAATCACGCTGGGCCAGCCCGACAACGGCACCAACCCCACGTCCGAGAGCAACCGGCAGGCCTACGACCTGATCTCGCAGGGCTTCGGCGTCGGCGTAAACGGCCCGCTGGTCGTCGTGGTCAAGCTGCCCAAGGAGTCCAGCCAGGACAGCCAGCAGCTGCTAAGCACGATGCAGCAGAACGTGAAGTCCACCTCGGGGGTGGCGTCGGTGTCTCCGGCCCAGGTCAACTCGGCCGGGACCACGGCCTCGTTCAACGTGATCCCCACCACCCGGCCGCAGGCGACCCAGACCGAGCAGCTGGTCCACCAGCTGCGGACCGTGGTCCTGCCCAAGTCCCATGTGACCAGCTACGTCACCGGCACCACGGCCGGGACGGTCGACTTCAGCGAGCGGATCACCAGCCGGATCCCGTGGCTGATCCTGACCGTGGTGGCCATCGCGTTCATACTGCTGACCACGGCCTTCCGGTCCGTCGTGATCGCGATCAAGGCGGCCGTGTTCAACCTGCTGTCGATCGGCGCGGCCTATGGAGTGATCGTCGCGATCTTCCAGTGGGGCTGGGGCGCCAGCCTGATCGGCCTGCACACCACGCTGCCGATCCCGGCCTACGTGCCGATGCTGGTGTTCGCGATCGTCTTCGGCTTGTCCATGGACTACGAGGTGTTCCTGCTATCCCGGGTGCACGAGGCCTGGGTGGCGACCGGCGATCCGCACCGCAGCGTGGCCATCGGCATCGGCAGCACAGCCCGGGTCATCACCACCGCCGCCGCCATCATGGTCGTGGTCTTCGCCAGCTTCGTGCTCAACGTCGACCCCACGGTCAAGATGCTGTCCATCGGCATGGCCTTCGCCGTGCTGATCGACGCCTCGCTGGTCCGGATGATGCTGGTGCCCTCGGTCATGGCCTTGCTGGGCCGGCACGCCTGGTGGATGCCGCGCTGGCTGGAGCCGATCGTCCCGCACCTGCAGCTCGAAGGCAGCACCGAGCGGGCGGCGGAGGTGGCGGTGGACCGTTCGGCGGAGGCCGAGGTCGTGCGGAAGGCCGAGGAGGTCCTAATGGCCGAGCCGGTACCCGCTCCCCCGGCCACGGAACCGCCCACCCCGGAGCCGGTGCCACCTGCGCCCGACCAGCAGGCCCCCAC
>CAXUJF010000032.1:16268-22058 GCA_964250865.1 uncultured Streptosporangiaceae bacterium | reverse complement strand
GGTCAGGAGCTGCCGCCGGGTCCATTCGCTGGGGACGACCACGGAAGCGGCCGCGCGGAGCACGGACCGTTCCGAGCGCTCGGCCCCGGCATCGTGGGGGGTGTCGACCGCGGTGGCCAGTGGCATGTGCAGCAGCACCGTCAAACGCAACCGCCCGGTGTGGGGCAGCAGCTGCGCGGCGGCCGGCGAGGCGATGAGCCCGTCGATCAGGACGGTCTCACCGTCGGGAATGGCGGAGACGACGCGGGCCAGGGCGGCGCGGGCGCCCGGACTGCGTACCGGCCAGGCCGCGGGGACGGTCGCGACCAGCACCTCCCAGCCGGCCTCGGCCAGCCCGGCACAGACCCGCCAGTCATAGATGTTGCCGCCGGTCGGCTGGCCGGGGTCGTCGAATCCCTCGGGGACTATCACGTGGACCCGCACGATGCCCTGTCCTCCACCCGCTGCCAATCCGTCACACCAGTCACTACGTAGGTAGTACGTGGAAACGGGGGGCACGGATTGATCCGAAACGACCTACGTCCACCGTTGCTGACGGCGCTGGGGCGGGCGCAGGCGGCCGCCTACCCAGCGGGCGAGTATGTGGGGCAGGAGAGCTTCATGCGGCGGGCCGAGGTCCGGAGGCTGGCTCACCAGGCCAGGGTCGGCCCCGGCGTCCCGGTGCTCGACCTGTGCTGCGGAGTGGCCGGCCCCGGCCGGATGATCACGGCGGAATTGGGCTGCCAGTACCTGGGCGTCGATCAATCCGCCCGCGCACTGGCCACCGCCCGGCAGCTGGCCGGGGAGCTGCCCTGCCGCTTCGAGCAGGCTCAGCTCCCGCCGCTGCCCGGGGGCCGCTTCGAGGTGGTGCTCCTGCTGGAGACGATGCTGGCCTTCCCCGACAAGGAGCACCTGGTGGGCGAAGTTGCGCGCACGCTGGAGCCGGGCGGGCGGTTCGCTTTCACGGTCGAGGAAGGCCGGCCGCTCACCCGGCAGGAGCAGTCCCGGATGCCCGCCGCCGATACGGTCTGCCCCGCCGAGCTGGCGGAATTGACGGACGTGCTGGGCCACGCGGGGCTGGCCGTGACCTGGCAGCAGGAGTGCAGCTCCGCGCACCACGCGGTGGCGACCGCGCTGCTTCGCCGTTACCGGGCTGATTCAGCTCAGCTCGCCGGCCAGATCGGGGCGCAGGCCACCGCCGAGCTGATCACGTCCCATCAGCTGTGGAGTGACTGGCTCGGCAGTGGGCGGGTACGCAAGTTCGCGATGGTGGCCGAGAAGCAATGACGAGCCCCGGTGAAGCCTCGATGACCTCCGGCTATGCCCGCTACCTGGCCGCGAAGACGACCGTGGATGACCGGGCGCTCAACCGGCATGTGCTGGCCGAGTTGCGCCGTCTCATGCCCGCGGGGGCGCCGCGGGTGCTGGAGGTCGGCGCCGGGCTGGGGACGATGGTGGCCCGTCTGATGGACTGGGGCGTGGTCGGCACCGGCGAGTACATCCTGCTGGATACGGATCGGCAGCTGCTGGATCAGTCTCGCCGGTGGCTGCGCGACTGGGCGGCCGCGCGGGGCCTGCGCAGCGACCTGCTGCCGGATGGGCTGCAGCTCGGTGATCTGCGGGTGCGCCTGGTGCAGGCCGAGCTAGGCCGCTACCTGGAGACCGATCGCGGGGCGCTGGCCGATGTGCTGATCGCCAACGCGGTGCTGGACCTGGTGGACGTGCCGGCCATCCTGCCCGGGCTGCTGCGGTTGCTGGTCCCCGGCGGCGTCTACTGGTTCACGATCAATTACGACGGTGAGAGCATCTTCGCGCCCGGCCACCCCCACGACGATCAGGTCGTGCAGGCCTACCACCGCGACATGGATGAGCGCGTCCGCTACGGCCGGCCGGCCGGTGAAAGCCGGACGGGCCGCCACCTGTTCGGTCAGCTGCGGGCGGCTGGGGCCCCCGCGCTGGCGGCGGGCTCGTCGGACTGGGTCGTGAGCGCCGGACCGGATGGAAACTATCCGGGCGATGAGGCTGACTTCGTGCGCAGCATCCTGAGCACGATCCAGGACGCGTTGCGGAGCCGCCAGGACTGGGTGGACCCGGCGGATCTGGCCGATTGGCTGACCGTGCGGAGGCGGCAACTGGCTGCGGGCGAGCTGGTCTACATCGCCCACCAGCTTGATTTCGCGGGCCGGTCGCCGGGCTAGTGCCGGTGCGGCTCGGCGGCGCGTTCCAGGCTCTGCAACAGCAGATCATGCCCTCCGCGCTGGGCCTTGGAGGTGACGACCGTGGCCGTGGTGGAGTAGCCGTCGGCAAAACGCAGCGGGATGCGAATACGCCGCCGGATCGCTGCCGCCTGGACCGACCCGGTCACGGCACGAGCCGTTCGGCCTCGCGCCAGGCCGGGTGCCTCGCCGGCGGCGCCCGGTCAGGTCGGCTCGACTCGCGCGGGTGTTCCCGGCCGCGACGGCGGCGAACGGCGTCCGTCAGCAGCAGGCCCGCGCCGGGGGTGACCGCGGCCAGCATGAGCACCGCGTAGAGGGTGGAGACCGTGACCCCGTGGGCCGCACCGAGCCCGGCGGCGGCGAAGGCCCAGGCGGCAGCACCCTCCCGCGGCCCCCATCCGCCGACATTCAGGGGGATGGCCGCGGCCATCTGGATGACCATCAGCAGCGCGATCAGTTCGCCCAGGGGTGCAGTGGAGCCGGCCATCCGGGCCGCGATGACGAACGTGGCCGGGGGCCGGGCGACGACCAGCAGCGAGGCCAGCGGGAGCGGCGGCCACGCGGCCCGGACCAGCAGGCCACGACGCAGGGCGGTGGCAATGGCCGGGGCGGCACGGGCCGGTCGCGACCGGCCGAGACGAGCGGCGACCATCATGACCAGCGCGGCACACCCGGCTACACCAGCGATGCCCGCCAGAACGTAGGGCAGCGCGGGCCGGACCGGCGAGGGCAGGGTCAGCAGCACGACGGCGGTCACCACGGCCTGGATGACCTGACCGCACAGTCGTTCCCACCCCACCGCGCGCACCCCCTGCGCGACGTCGCCCGCGCGCCGGCCTTGGGTCACCGCCCGGTGCACGTCGCCGAGAATCCCGCCGGGGAGCACGGAGTTGAGGAACAGGGAACGGTAGTAGGCCCCCGTCGCGCGGGACAGGCTGATGTCGGTGCCGAGCGCGCGGGCTACAACCTGCCACCGCCAGGCCGAACAAATTGTGGTCAGGGCCGTGAGCGTGACGGCGGCCGCGACCCCGGGCCAGGTGACCGCGCGCAGCCCGTCCTCGAACGGCGCCGCGCCCAGCTCCCGCCCGAGAAACCACAGCACGGTGACGCCAGCGGCCAGCCGCAGCAACGACGGGCCGAAACGACGGACGGCCGGACCGATCCCGGCCGGAACTGAGTACGAAGGCGTCACACCAGCTATACGGGCCGATTGAGCAAATAGATCGACTGCCCGGCCGCGGAGCAAGCCAAAGTGATCCCGGATGCGTAGTACCGGACGAGGGATGACAGCGGGCGCGCCGTCGTCCCCACCAGGATGACAGCAGCTGGTCACGCAAACGGAGGTGCAGTGTCCACCATTCAGCCGCCGAAGGTTCGGCACGCGGACGAACCCGCGGAAAAAGTCGTGCGGCCCAGGCTCCGGCTCGCGGCGCTCCCGGGGAGGCTCGCCACCGCCGCACTGCTCGGCGTGGTGTCCGCCACGGCCGGCCTCGGCGTCGTCGGGTGGATCACCGGCCTGGTCACCGGTTCGGCCGGGGCCGCGCTGCTGGTCACGGCCCGGATGCGCAGCACCGGGCCGGCGATACTCCCGGCGGACTGGATCACCCTGACCCGGATGCTGCTGATCGCCGGGGTCACGGGCCTGGTGGCCGACTCGTTCAGCCGGCCGGTGCCGGTCACCGCGCTGGTCACCCTGTCCGCCGTCGCGCTGGCTCTCGACGCCGTGGACGGGCAGGTGGCCCGCCGGACCGGCACCGCCACCCCGCTGGGGGCCCGCTTCGACGGCGAGACTGACGCCTTCCTCATCCTGGTGCTCAGCGTCTACGTGTCCCAGGATTACGGCGCCTGGGTGCTGGCCATCGGCGCGGCCCGCTACGTGTTCCTGCTGGCCGGCTGGCTGATCCCATGGCTGCGAGCGCCGCTGGCCCCCCGGTTCTGGCGCAAGGTCGTGGCCGCGGTCCAGAGCATCGCGCTCACCGTGGCCGCATCCGGAGTGACCAGCCGGGTGGTCGGGATGATCGCGGTCGCCGCCGCGCTGCTGCTGCTGGCCGAGTCGTTCGGCCACGATGTGTTCTGGCTTTACCGCGCCGGTGCCGGGTCACGCGTCCGCCGGGCCGTACGGATTTCCATCGCCGCGCTCGCGGTTGTGTTCCTGTGGTTCGCCCTGGTAGCGCCGGACCGCAGCTGGCAGTTCTCCCTCGGCGCATTTGTCCGGGTCCCCATAGAACTGCTGGTCCTGGTGGCGGTGGCGCTGGTGCTGCCGCCCTGGCCACGGCGCATCGTGGCCATTGTCGCCGGGCTCCTCATCGGCCTGCTCTCCGTGGTCAAGTTCCTCAACATCGCGTACTACGAGGAGGTTGACCGGCCGTTCAACACGGTGAGCGACTGGGTCGGCATCGGCCAGGCCCAGGGCGTTATACGCGACGCGATCGGCAACGCGCTCACCAACGTCGTGCTGGTCGGGGTGGTGATCGGTCTTGTCCTGATTCTCGGCGCCATCATCGCGGCGACGCTTCACGTCACCGCGGTCGCCGCCCGTCACCGCCGCGGTACCGTTCGCGGCGTTGCTGCTCTCACCGCCGTCTGTGCGGTGTCCGCGGGCCTGACCCTGCAGCTCATCCCGGGGTCTCCGGTCGCCTCGGTCAGCGCCACTGGGCTGGCCACCCAGACGGTGCGCACCACCTCGGCCGCGATCAACGACCCGCGTCGTTTCGAACAGGCCACCCGCGCCCCCGCCCCCGAGTCCGCCGTCCCCACCGCCAACCTGCTGACCGGATTGCGCGGCAAAGACGTCATCGTCGCCTTCGTCGAAAGCTACGGGCAGGTCGCCGTCCAGGGCTCAAGCTTCTCGCCGGCCATCGACTCGGTCCTGCACCAGCAGAACGGCAAGCTGACCAGCGCCGGCTGGTCCACGCAGAGCGCCTGGCTCACCTCCCCGACCTTCGGCGGGATCAGCTGGCTGGCCCACTCCACCCTGGAGTCGGGGTTGTGGGTCGACAGCAACCAGCGGTACAACGAACTCCTCGGCAGCCCGCGGTTCACTCTCAGCGACGCCTTCAAGCGGGCCGGGTGGCATACGGTCGCCGACGACCCGTCTGACAACACGACCTGGAAACCCGGCACAACCTTCTACCACTATGACCAGCTCTTCAACAGCCTCCACGTTGGTTACAAGGGCCCCCGGTACAGTTATTCCACAATGCCCGACCAGTACACCCTGTCCGAGTTCCAGCGGAATGAGCTCACCCCAGGCCACAAGCCCGTGATGGCCGAGATCGACCTGACCTCCTCGCACATCCCCTGGGCCCCGCTGCCAACCATGGTGCCCTGGAACAAGGTCGGCAACGGCTCGATTTTCTACCCCGAGCACGCCAAGGCCGAAACCGCGACGCAGGTCTGGCGCAACAGCAACACCGTGAAGCAGTTCTACGGCCAGTCGATCCAGTACTCAATGACCGCCCTCACGTCATGGGTCACCGAGCTGAACGACCCGAACCTCGTACTCATCGTGCTTGGTGACCACCAGCCCCACACCTCCGTGGGTGGGGCCCCCCCCCCCACCACCCCAACCCCACAGAAAAAAAAACACAACCCC
>CAXUJF010000032.1:13484-16258 GCA_964250865.1 uncultured Streptosporangiaceae bacterium | reverse complement strand
CGCGGGCCGCGGCCCCCCCCCCCCCCCCCGCGCGGGGGGGCCCCGCGCCCCCCCCCACGACGTGCCGATCTCGATCATCACCCGTGCCCCGTCGGTCCTCGAGCAGATGTCCTCCTGGCACTGGCGCAGCGGGCTGCGGCCTGCTCCCAGCGCTCCGCTCGAGCCCATGGACGCCTTCCGCAATCAGCTCCTCAACACCTTCAACAGCAAAACCGCGGTGAGCGGGACCTCGGGGCGGTGACGTCTATGACGCTGGGCTGGGATAACCCGACGGTAGATCCCACCACCACCATCCTGCTGCGGCACGGTGATACCCGGCTCTCACCCGAACACCGCTTCTGCGGACAGCGTGACCTCCCGCTCAGCGCCAGCGGAACCCGGCAGGCCAAGGCGGCCGCCTGCCGTCTGGCCGCTGGCGCCCCGATCGACGCCGTGGTCAGTTCCCCCTTGCAGCGTGCGGCCGAAACCGCCGCCATTGCGGCGGCCGAGCTGGGCCTGCCCACAGTCATCGATGATGATCTCCGCGAAACCGACTTCGGTGACTGGGAGGGCTTCACCCTGGCCGAAATCCAGCAGCGCTGGCCCGCGGCCGTGGCCCGCTGGCGGCGCGATCCCGACCAGCCCCCGCCGGGCGGGGAGAGCTTCGCCGACGCCGCCCAGCGGGTCAACCGGGCCTGTGACCGGCTGCTGCGGGACCACAGCGGCCAGACCGTCCTGGTGGTGACGCACATCAGCCCGATAAAGATCCTGCTGTGCCGGGCTCTGGGCGTCCCGCTCGGCACCGTTTACCGGCTGTATCTCGGCTCCGCCTGCATCAACAAGATCCAGTGGCACGGCCGCGAATTTGCCGCCGTCCACTGTGTCAATGACACCAGCCACCTGCCCTGACGCACCGGTTCAGCCCGCGAGCCGGGCGCGGTACCCGCCAAACGCGACCGCCGTCTCCCACACCCGTACCGCCAGGGTCTCACCGCCCGCGGCCAGGACGGTGGGTGAGAGACTGTCGTGCACCCAGCGGGCGAACACCTCGACGGTGACCGCCTCGGCCTCGGCCGGGCGTATCTCCTCCAGGTTGCGGCCATCGACCCGGCTGGTCAGCTCGGTGAGCGCCGCTTCCAGAACATCCAGATCACAGACCATGCCCCGCTCATCGAGCTGCTCCCGGTCCACGACGACCTCAATCCGGTAGTCGTGATCATGGAGCTGCCCCTCTGGCCCAGGCATTCCCGGCATGATGTGGAAGGCACGGACGCTTCGGCTCAGCCCGACTTCACAAGTCACCGGCGGCACTCCTGTCATAGTTGAGAACGGCATGCATCAACCCGGGTTTTCCCTGGTCCACGGCTTGAAACGCCTCGGCGGCAGCACTGAAGTCGAAGACGTCCGTGCACAGCTGCGCCAACGGTAGTTCGGTGATGAGCGCAACGGTTTCCTGGCGGCGCCGGGACCGGGTCCAGGTTCCGGACTGGCGGGCTGGCACGGTGGAGACCTGAGTGCTGCGGATCGTCAGGCGCCGCCGGTGGAAGGCGCCGCCGAGCGGCAGCACCACAGGTTTGGTGCCGAACCACGACGCGATCAGCAGCGTCCCCTCGTGGGCCAGCATGTTCAGCGCCATCGCCGGTGCCTCCGGGTTACCGCTGGCGTCAATGACCAGCGGGACCTCCGCCGTCAGCAGTTCCGCTGGTGCCGCGGCGGAGACACCGAGGCTGCTGGCGAGGGCGCGCCGCCACTCCTGCGGCTCGGCGATCACCGGCCGCCATCCGGCGCGCTGCAGCAGCAGGCCGGTCAGGAGCCCGAGGACGCCCGCGCCGAGCACGATGACCTGGTCGCGATAGCCGCTCCCGGCGTCGAGCGTCACTTGCAGCGCCGTCTCGACCAGGGGGAACAAGGTTGCGGCGGCGGGATCGACGGCGGGCAGCGGAACCAGTTCATCAGCCTGCGCCGTGAACACGTCCTGGTGCGGATGGAACGCGAAGACCCGCTGGCCGGACTCCGCTACTTCACCGACGCAGGCGTATCCATAGGCGAAGGGGTAGGAGAAGGTGCCGCCGAGCGCGTCGATCGTGTCGTCCAGCGCCAGGTCGGCCGGAATCTCACCCCGGTACACCAGCCGTTCGGTGCCGCCGCTGATGCCGGAGCTCAGGGTGCGGACCAGGACCTCACCGGCGGCAGGCCGCGGTGTGGGCAGTTCCCTGATCTCCACACTGCGCGGGCCGGTGTGAAACAGCGCGCGGGCCGGTACGTCGCTCATCTACCCACCAATTATCCGTACCGGACGGTTGAACGGGGAAGTAGCTCCGCCAGCTGCCCGGCTGACATCGACGGCGTGGCGCTGAGCGCGCCCGGTGCGCGCAGGCCCGCCAGGTGGATGTCGAGGAACCGCTGCCAGGTGCCGGGGGCGACCTCGCCGGTGGTCTCGGTCAGCCCGCGCAGGAACTGCTCGAGACCATCGCCGTCCGGGCCCGTCAGAGCCTGCCTGGCTGCGGCCAGCGCCTCGCCGAGAGACAACCGCACGAGTTCGTCGATCAGCGCGTCCTTGTTGGCGAACCGCCGGTATACGGTGCCTACGCCGACCCCCGCCCGGGCGGCGATCTCCTCCATGCTGGCATCGGCACCGGACTCGCCGAGCACCTCGCGCGCCGCATCGAGGACCCGGTGGTAGTTGCGGACCGCGTCGCGCCGGCCGGGTGGGGCCGGGGGCCCGGCCCCGGCGCGCGCCGCCGTGGCGCGGGGCCCCGGGCCCCACCCACGCCCCCGTGGCGGGCCCCCCGCGC
>CAXUJF010000032.1:0-13474 GCA_964250865.1 uncultured Streptosporangiaceae bacterium | reverse complement strand
CCACGTGCCCCCTCACTCGCCCAGTTCGCTCGCCACCGTCTCCCCGGCGGCACTCTCCGCGGTCACCGCGTCCCCAGACATCGCCAGGGTACCGACGGCGGCCGCCTCGATGGCCGCCGAGTCTGCCCTTTGGTCGTGGGCGCCCTTCATGCTCATGCCACGTGAGGTCGCAGGATCTGATCGGCCGGATGACCATCAAAGACCGTCTAAGTGACCATCGAATATGCGGCCAGATGACCGCTATACTAGCGGTCAGATGACCACAGATAGCGGGCCAACCAGTCATACTGCTGTGATGCAGCCGATCCAGGAGCTGGTTCCCCGCCGAGCTCAGGAACTCTTGGCCGAAGCATTGGCCGATACCCGAGTGGTCACTCTCAACGGTGCCCGCCAGACAGGCAAGAGCACCCTGGCCCGGCTCACCGCTCAGGCCAGCCCTGGTGCAGTGGTCCGCCTGCTGGACGACGCGGCCACGTCCCGAGCAGCTCATGATGACCCCGCAAGCTTCGTCGAGCATGACGGGCTCATGGTGATCGATGAGGTTCAGTTGGCCCCGGAACTCTTTCGCTCGATCAAAGTGGTCGTGGACACGGACCCGAAACCGGGTCGATTCTTGCTGACTGGCTCGGCCCAGGTACTTGCACTGCGTGACCTGCCCGACGCGCTTCCTGGCCGGATGGAGATCATCGAACTGTGGCCGTTCTCCCAGGGCGAGATCGAACGCGCCCCTGACGGCTTCATCGACGCGGCATTTGCTCATGGCGCTGCCCTTACCCGTACCTCGGCCCTGCGCAAGCGGGACTACCTCGAGCGAGTTGTCCGTGGCGGTTACCCAGAAGCGGTCCGGCGATCCTCGCGCCGACGCGCAGCCTTCTTCGACTCGTACCTGACCAACCTCATCGAACGCGATGTCAAAGAAGTCGCCGCGATTGAGCGGCGCGGCGACCTTCGCCGGTTGCTAGCTCTGCTGGCTGGACGCTCCGGCGGTCTCCTCGTTCCGGCCACGCTCGCAGCGGAATCCGGCATCCCCCGGACAACCTTGAACCGATATCTCGAACTGCTAACGGCCGTCTTCCTCATCAAGCAGATCCCCGCCTGGTCGGCGGGCCAGACCCAGCGAGCCATCGGCACGCCCAAGCTCGCCTTCGTCGACGTCGGCGTCGCCACCCACCTGCTCGGCCAGGATGCGACCCGGCTCGGTGAACCGGACGGGGCAGCAGGACCAATGATCGAGACCTTCGTGCTGATGGAACTGGCTCGTCAGCTCACTTGGTGTTCCGAGCGTGCCCGCCTCCACCATTACCGCACCAAGGACCGGGTCGAGGTCGATGCAGTCCTGGAAACGCCTGACGGCCGAGTTATCGCCATCGAAGTGAAGGCAGGAGCCACTGTCCGCGGTGAGGATCTCGCCGGTCTGCGTCACCTTGCCCAGCGACTTGGCCCCCGGCTGGTGGCCGGATACGTGCTCTACACCGGGCAGCAAACCCTTCCCTTCGGAGAACGCCTCCGGGCTCTGCCGATTGACGTGCTCTGGCATGCCACCCCTTGATTTCAGGCAAACTCCATCGCCAGAACCCTCATACCCGTCGGCGTGACATCCGTCATGGCCAGGTCGGGATGCTGGGCACGTCACAAACGGCTGGCATCTTACTAGCGTTGGATACATGCGAAGCGACGTTTTGCAGCAGCGGCCGGCCCTTCTCCGCGACCGGCTGGAGTCGCTGGCGATGATCGCCGTGTTCGACATCGCCGGTCCGCTCGTCACGTACTCGATGGTGCGCTCGGCCGGGCTGGGTGCAGTGCCGGCCCTGCTCATCAGCGGGGTCTTTCCCGCACTCGGCGTGCTGCTCGGTTTCGCCCGGCACCGCCGGGTGGACGCCGTGGGGGTGCTCGTCCTGGCCGGTGTGGCCGTCGGCACGATCCTCGGGCTGGTCAGCGGTAATGAGCGGCTGATCCTGGCCGAGGGGTCGGTGCCGACCGCGATCTTCGGCTTCGCCTGCCTCGGCTCGCTACGGGCCAGCCGCCCGCTGATCTTCCGTTTCGCGCTCGAATTCATCGGGGCGGACACCCCCCAGGGACGCGACTTCGTGGCCAGGTGGCAGTACGCGGGATTCCGCCGCGTGTTCCGGCTCTTCACCCTGGTCTGGGGCACCGCCTACCTGGCTGAGGCGGCGGCGCGGGTCGTGATCATCGAGATGGCCCCGACCGGGACCGCCCTGGCCGTTTCCAGGATCATGCCTTACGTTGTGGCCGCGCTCCTCATCGGCTGGACCACCGTGTACGGCCGGCGGGCCAGGCGCGGTGGTGAGCGGCGGGCCGCGGCCCAGCTCAGCACCGAGCCCAGCCGGGCCGCGGAACTGCAGGATGTGGCCGCGTAACCCGCCGTCCCGCCGCGGCTACCCAATTAAATAGAAAGTTTCTTTATAAATAGCCTTGACGACCCGTCCCGGGACCGGCAAAGTGACAACATCGCACATTTGCCGACACATGCGAGGCGCCAGATCGCCTCAGCTCCTCTCACCCCTGGAGGGTCCATGCAGGTCGGAAGACGGGTTCTGCGCACCGCTCTCATCACTGGCTCGGCGCTCGGGCTGACCGCCGGCGGCTCGGTCCTCGCGCTGACCGCCGGGTCCGCCGCGCCGGCCGCCCCCCCCAGCGCCGCGGCGTGGAGTGCCACGACGGTCTACACCGGCGGCCAGCAGGCCAGCGAGAACGGAATCAACTACACCGCCAACTGGTGGACGCAGGGCAACGACCCGGCCACCAGCAACGGCGGCAGCGGCTCGGGTCAGCCGTGGACCTCCAACGGCTCCTGCACCGGCGGTTCAGGGTCAGGCTCAGGCTCAGGATCGGGCTCGGGATCAGGGTCAGGCTCGGGGTCAGGGTCAGGCTCGGGGTCAGGGTCAGGGTCAGGGTCAGGGTCCGGCACGGGCTCGGTCAGCGGCCTGCTCTTCAGCCCGTACAAGGACGTCACCATCAACATGAACTGGAACACCTACCAGATGCAGTCGGCCGTGGAAGGCTCCGACCTGCCGGTGGTGGGGGCCAACAGCCTGGTGTCGCAGTACATCCCGAAGCTGCCCGCGATCACGCTCGCGTTCGCGACCGGGGCCTGCGGCAGCGAGACCTGGGGCGGCGCCTCGGGGGCCCAGTGGGCGGCCGAGAACATTCCGCAGCTCCAGAGCGCCGGCCTGAACTACGTGGTCTCGACCGGTGGTGAGGCCGGGACGTTCACCTGCGCCTCGACCGCGGGCATGGAAGCGTTCATCGCTCGCTACGCCAGCTCGCACCTGGTCGGCATCGACTTCGACATCGAAGGCGGCCAGTCCGCGTCGGACATCCAGAACCTGGTCAACGCGGCGGCCGGAGCCCAGGCCCAGTACCCGAACGTGCAGTTCTCGTTCACGCTGGCCACGCTGGCCGCATCCGATGGCAGCTACGGCGGCGTGAACTCGCTCGGCAACGAGGTCGTCGAGGCGGTGCTCGGCTCCAGCCTGAAGAACTACGTCATCAACCTGATGACCATGGACTACGGCAGCGCGTCGAGCGGCGTCTGCGTCGTCGTCTCCGGCAGCTGCGAGATGGGGCAGTCGGCGATCCAGGCGGTGCAGAACCTGGAGCACACCTACGGAGTACCGGCCAGCAAGATCGCCGTCACCCCGATGATCGGCCTGAACGACAACGCGACCGAGACGTTCACGCCCGCTGACGTGGACACGCTGACGAGCTACGCGGCCAGCAACGGCCTGGCCGGGCTGCACCTCTGGTCACTGGACCGGGACACGCCCTGCGCCTCGGCCACCGGCTACGCCTCCCCCACCTGCAACTCCGATTCCGGCACGACACCACTGGAGTTCGACAACAGGTTCCTGAGCGACCTCGGGAAGTAACAGAAACACCAGGGCGGGCCAGGCAGGAGCTAACCTGCCCGGCCCGCTCCATCTTCGCGGAGTGCTCACCGTGACTCCCCGGGCGCGAAGCGATCAGGTGCCGCTGATCACTGACCGCGCCCCGGCCGGGCCGACTACGAGGCCCGTGCAGGTCGCCGCCTACCTCGAGCTTGGGCGGCACCGGACTACTGGCGTTGGATCGGCGGTAGGACAACAGGCCAGGGAAGACGGAGAGGCATGATGACCACACCCCGCAGCTTCAAGATCGCGGCGATTCCCGCGGACGGCGTCGGCCAGGAGGTGGTGGCAGCCGGGCGGGAGGTGCTCGACGCGCTGGCCGCCGACAGTGCGGGCGACTTCGGGTTCGACTGGCAGGAGTTTGGCTGGGGTTGTGAGTACTACGCGCGCACCGGCCGGATGATGGCCGAGGACGGCCTGGAGATACTCAAGGACTTTGACGCCATCTACTTCGGCGCGGTCGGCTGGCCCAGCGTCCCCGACCACATCAGCCTGTGGGGCCTGCGCCTGGCCATCTGCCAGAACTTCGACCAATGGGCCAACGTCCGCCCGGTGCGTTTCCTGCCGGGTGTGCTGAGCCCGCTTCGGAAGTCCGACGACACCGAGCTCGACTGGGTCGTCGTCCGCGAGAACAGCGAAGGCGAATACGTCGGTGCGGGCGGGCGCAACTTCTCCGGCCGCGGCTCCGGTGGGGAAGTCGCCGTGCAGTCGGCCCTGTTCACCGAAGTCGGCTGCGAACGCATCATGCGCTTCGCCTTCGACCTGGTCCGTACCCGCGACCGGCGTAAGGTCTCCAGCGTCACCAAGAGCAACGCCCAGCAGTACGGCATGGTGCTATGGGACGACACCTTCAAGCGAGTGGCCCGGGACTACCCCGACGTTGAGACCGAGAGTGTGCTGGTGGACGCGATGGCGGCCAAGTTCGTGCTGCGCCCCGAGGACCTTTCCGTCGTGGTCGCCTCCAACCTGCACGCCGACATCCTCTCCGACCTGGGCAGCGCGCTGGCCGGCAGCCTGGGCCTGGCCGCCAGCGCGAACCTCAACCCGGCGGGGCGCTTCCCGAGCATGTTCGAACCGGTGCACGGCTCCGCACCGGACATCGCCGGCCAAGGTCTGGCCAACCCCATCGGCGCGGTCGGCAGCGCCGTCCTCATGCTCGACCACCTCGGTCTGGCCGAGCAGGCCGCCCGGCTGGACCGCGCCATCGAGAGCACCACCGCGGCCGGAATTCTCACCCGCGACCTCGGCGGCACCGCCTCCACCGCCGACGTCACCAAGGCCCTGATTGACGCACTCGGCGACTGAGCCCAGGCCGGTAACGCCCGGCATCCCGGGTGCCCGGATCAGAAGGGGTTGCCGCTGCGGAAGCTTTCCCATTCGATGTAATCGTCGCGGGTGACTGTGGCGGGCAGGATGAGGTGTCCGTCGGATCCGAATACCCGGCCGAGCTGGCTGGTAGGGCGTTCGATGATCGAATAGCTGAGCCAGCCGGCAAGTACTGAGACGGTCACGACGATGGCGGTACCGGGGAGAAAGCTGCCAGGGGTTTGCCGGACCAGGCCGTGCCATCCCGCCAGGGCCAGCAATACCGGTTCATGCCATAGGTAAACGCTGTACGAAATGGTGCCGAGCCACAGCAGCGGCCTGCAGCTCAGCGCTTTCCCCCAGCGGTCGTGGGGCGGCCCGAGTATTGCGGCGGCGACCAGACCGCCGAAGCCGGCTGCGCACAGCGTGCTGAAGTAAACCGCTGACCAGGTATTGGCATGCCGGATGGCGAAGGCCACGGCCAGGATGGCGAGGGCGGCAACGCGCAGCGCCCACCGGCTGCGCGGTCCCAGGGGACGTTTGTCGCCGAAGGCGGCGGCGATGATGGCGACAGCCATGCCGATGGCGAAAATGTCGAAGTTAGCCATGGGCCCGAACCAGGTGGTGAACGAGCCGGTGGTCGGCCGGTGCCCGACGGCAAATGACCATGCCTTCCAGGCTAGAGAGACCGCACCGAGGATTGCGGTGCCCGCGGCCAGCGTCGCGATGCGCTGTTTCGGGCTGGTCAGCCGGCGGCAGACAGCGGCCAACCCGACAGCGAGGATGATCAGGATGAGGTAGAAGAACACTTCGACAGACAGCGACCAGGCCGGCCCGTCGGTGTAGAAGATGCGCTTTTCGTCAAAGACCTGGGTAAAGGTCAGGTGCTCGATCAGGTCACGCCAATCGCCGGGCAGAGCCTGCTGGCGGCAGGACCAGACCACGACTACGACCACGACGTAAACGGGCAGCAGGCGCAGGGCCCGGCGGGTCAGGAATCCGCGGGCGGAGATCGGCGGGCGGCCTGCGATGGCTGACCTGGCGACTGGCTCGAAGAGAAGGAACGCGGTAATCACAAAGAACCACGGCACCATCGCGTCCAGCGAGTTGAGCACCGTATAGGCCAGTGTCCCGTAGTAGAGAAAATGGGCGACATTGCAGAACTGGTACACGTGGAATACCACGACGGCCACCGAGGCTATGCCGCGGTGGCCGTCGAGCTCCTCACATCTTTCGCTGTTCCGGGTGGCGGCCACTGGCCGGGCGGGGGCCACGACCGATCCCATAACATCTGGTTCACGCGGCCGCCCCAGGTGTGGTGTTTTTCCGGCTGGCATCAGTCGGCCCGCAGGGCCGTAGAAGAGCCGTCAGACGGGGAACTGGGCGCCGTCGCGGCGCGCGGTGTAATGCGCCATTGGCGTTCACCGGTGAGTTCTTTGAGGTGCGCCACCCTAGCGATGACGTTTTTGAACTCACCGAACCACAGTGTGGAGTGGATCGCGTACAGCACAAACCAGCCGCGGTGATTCCGTATCCGCGGGTCGCCGAGCACGTAGGCAAAGACCGTCTGGGCGAGTCCCACGCTCAGGGTGAAGATCGACAGCAAGACGAACAGCGGTATCAGCCAGTCGAGATGACCGAAGCCGTTCTGCCGCCAAGCGGTGAATCCGAGGATGGGGATGACCTGAACGGTTATCCAGGGAACCAGCTGGACCCAGCCGAGCAGGAAGGAGGCGCCGAGTTTCTGGCGCCTGGTTAGCCGGTCAGACCTCAGCACCGGCATGAGGTGCCGCCGGGCGTTCTGGGTCCAGCCCTGGGCCCAGCGCATCCGCTGGTGCCACATGGCGCGAATTGTTACTGGGGCGAGTTCGGTGGACACCAGGCCTGGGTCGGACACAATGCTGAATCCTTCGCGCAGGCTCCGCATGGACGAGTCGATGTCCTCGGTGAGCATCTGCCGCTGCATCCTGACCTGCCGCAAGGCATCGCGGCGCCAGTAGCCGTTGGACCCGCCGAAGATCCCGAAGCCGTGCAGTCGCGCTCGCCCCGGATGGCTCACGGCATAGACGGTCTCGAACTCGACCGCGATCAGACGCGCCAGCCATGAGGCATTCCCGTTTCGCACCACGCAGTGACCCTGGACGATGTCGTGGCCGTTGGCTAGCCACCGCCACGCTCGCGAGAAGGAGCCCTGAGCCGGGTGATGGTCGGCGTCAAAGACACCCACGAACTCGCCACGGACGTGCGCCAGGGCGGCGTTGACGTTCTGGGCCTTCGACGTGCTGGTCTCCACCCGGAGAAGCAATAGGCGCGGGTCGCGCGCGGCCAGATCTTCCAGCGTGTCCTCGATGGGCAAGCGCTGCGGGGAGTTGTACGCCAGGATGACCTGGTAATCGCCTGGATAGTCCTGGCTGAGCAGCTGGGTGATCGTTTCGATGATCGTGGCCGCCTCGTTCGGCAGGTAGGCGACCACGATGGCGGTCGCGGGAGGAGACGGGCCGCCGGATGCCTCCGGAACCTCGATCTGCCCCACCGCCAGGAAGCCTTCGATCCACAGAGCCGCCGCCGTCAGAGCCAGGGCTGCCGATATCAGCGGATAGGTCACCGTGGTCAGGTCGAAACCCGTGTACCAGATCAGTACGTAGATGATGAAGGGCAGGCTGAGAAGCATCGCCGTGGTGAAAATAATCTGCAGGGGCAGGCGCAGCCGATTGGCCAGCGCCAGCAGCCGGTCACGCCGGCCGACCGGGACAGCAGCCGGTGCTCGCGTGAACAGCGCCGGCACCAAATCCAGGTGCGAGTGCCCGTCCTGCAGCGCCATGCTGGCGTGATCGCACAGCTCACGGGAGGAAGCGGCACCTGTGAAGGGGGCGTAGCCGATGACCGGAGTCATGCGGGCCTGTTCACCGTCGACGTCGAGGACGGTGCCGACCACCCTGCGCGCCAGCCTGTCCAGGCGCTCGCGCGCGGCTTCCGTATCGGTCTCGGGCATCAGCAGCCAGAACCCGCCGCCAGGACGGCGGCTGTGCTGCTCGAGGATCCGGGCGTCCAGCGCGAACAGCTCGTCGAATGCGGCCGCCATCACCTGGTCGGCCTCAGATCCGAGCCGCTCGTGCAGGCGGGGTAGCTCCGCTACCGTGACTGCGGCCAGGGTCCCCGGACGCCGGGCGTACTCGGCGCGCTGCAGTTCCCGGCCGATTTCCTCACCCAGCCGCTGTTCCCCCACCGCTGCGCGACGCGGAGCGGCGGGCCACGGCGCCGGCCGGATCAACCTCGATCGAATGCGGTCAATCAGGTCGGACGTGCTCACATCGCCAGGAAGGTATTCCTCCCCGGTCACCGCGTGGTCGTCGTCGCTCCCGGTACCGCCCGGCCTGTCGATGCCTTCCGGTAGGCCGATCACGACGATCGGCGGCCGTTCCCCGGGCTGAGCACGCAACTGGCGCACCACATCGCCGGTCCTGTGGCGGGCCACATCGTGCCCGACCACCACAAGGTCGGGCCCGAGGTCTCTGACCTGTCGCGCTATGTCAGGACCCCCAGGAACAGCGACCGCCGTCACTCCGGGCAGCTCGGGACTGGTCACCGCCTCGTCGGCGGCCGTGGTATCCCCCACGATGAGGATCAAGGCGGAGGCGGCAGGCATGGCAGCTGCCGCGCTGTTCGAGTTCATGCGACTCCATAGGGAGTAGGAAAAGGACGGCGCGCCGCGGTCCGCGAGACGCCGTGGAGGGTTAAGCCGTGGAGGGTTAAGAGCGGGTGCCGCTGAGCTTCATCACGCCGTTGGTAATCGTGATGCGCTCGCCCGGAAAGATGAGGTTCGGATTGGAGCCGATTACGGCCCAGTTGGCGGTATAGAGCGCTCCGTACCCGTGCAGCTTGAACCACTGGGCGATCGCGGACAGGGTGTCGCCTGCCTTGACCGTGTAGGTGATGCTGGACTTGCCCGGGAGTTTCGTGGCCCGCGGCGCACTCGGGGCGGTCGTGGCCATCGGTACTGATCCCGGCGTCTGCGACTGCGTCGGCGTCGGCATCGACGGCGCCGGACTCGGCGGCAGGACCGGCGATGAACTCACTGACCGGTGCGCCGGAGCCGCCACCGCCGGCGCGGCCTTGTGCGATGGCCACGACGGCAGGGTTGCCGCCACCACGCTGCCCACGCCGAGAAGAAGAACCCCGCCCGCCAGCAATAGGACAATAAGTTTAGGTCTTTTCATGCGTTCCTCACCGAGGGTTACCGCATCGTCGACCCGTCACCGCTTCGTCGCTAGCTCAGGACCCTTGGTGATGGATTCGGTGTCATGTCCACATCGGATTGGATTTCTGCGGTTTTATCTAAATTCGCCCGGCAAATTCAGCTTGAGGCCGGCCTGTTCGTCGCGCGCAGGTAGGGTCCAGACGCCACGCAGGGCAGCACCAACAAGACCGGACGAAGCGGGCCTCGCCGGTGCGCCTATCAATTGCCAGGGAGACAAGTGGACGAAGATCAGGCACGAGCGCTGGTACAGGCCAAGCGAGCCGAGGTGGAGAGCTTGCTCAAGGACACCGAAAGCGAAGGGCGTCAGAACCGGGCCTCTGAGGACGAGGAGGGGGTGGACATCTCCGATCCCGCGCAGCCGCTCACCGCCCAGTTCGAGAACGACGCCATCACGGCCAGCCTGCGCGATCGCCTGGCCGCGCTCGACCGCGCTGAGCAACGCCTGAAGGACGGGACATACGGACGGTCGGTCCGCAGCGGGGTGCCGATCCCCGATGCGCGCCTGGAGGCCGACCCCGCGGCAGAACTGACCATCGAGGAGGCCAGGACCCGCGGCTGAGAACCCCGCGTCCCAGCAGGTGGATCGGGCCGGGAAAAGCCACCGGCTTGCCAGGCTCTCCACCACTGTTCTATAACTCTTGTATGAATTCTAGAACACCTAGCTTGAACGCGGGCCAGACCGTAGGGCGGTTCGGTGGCTATGGCGGGCGGTATGTGCCGGAATCGCTGATCCCGGCCTGCCAGGCGGTGGCCGATGCGTTCGCCCAGGCCTGGGCCGATCCCGGGTTCCGGGCCAGCCTGACCCGGCTGCTGGCCGTGTACGCGGGCCGGCCCACGCCGCTGACGCCCGCGTTGCGGCTGTCGGCCGAGCTTGGCCTGACCGTTCTGCTCAAACGGGAAGACCTGGCTCACACCGGCTCCCACAAGATCAACAACGTGATGGGGCAGGCGATGCTGGCCCGGCGCATGGGGCGTACGCGGTTGATCGCCGAGACGGGCGCGGGCATGCACGGCGTCGCGACCGCGACCGCGGGCTCCCTGCTGGGGCTGCCGGTGAAGGTCTTCATGGGCCAGCGGGACATGGAACGCCAGGCGCACAACGTGTTCCGGATGGAACTGCTGGGGGCCGAGGTTATCCCGGTGACCACGGGCAGCCGGACCCTGAAGGATGCCACCAGCGCGGCGATGCGGCACTGGGTTGCCACAGCGTCGCCGGAGGAGGGCGACGAGGCGTACTACTGCGTGGGTTCGGTCATCGGCCCGCACCCCTACCCGACGATGGTGCGCGAGTTCCAGCGCGTCATCGGCGACGAGGCCCGGCGGCAGTGCGCGGCCGAACTGGCCGCCGCGGTCCCCGATTACGTCGTCGCCTGCGTCGGCGGAGGCAGCAACGCCGCGGGCACCTTCGCGGGCTTCGTCGACACGGCGGCCCAGCTCGTCGGGGTCGAGGCCGAAGGCGGTTCCGGGGCCTCGAACGGCGAGATCGGCGTCCTGCACGGCTTCCAGTCCCTGTTCCTCCAGGATGAACACGGGCAGATCAATGAGGCGCACTCGATCGCGGCCGGGCTGGACTACCCCGGCGTCGGCCCCGAGCACGCTTACCTGCGGGATCTGGGGCGCGCCCGCTACGTCACCGTCTCCGATGGGCAAGCGATCGCGGCGGCCGTGCGGCTGGCCCGGACCGAAGGCATACTGCCCGCGATCGAGTCAGCGCACGCGTTGGCCTGGGTGATCAGCGCCGCCGGGACAGCCGCCCTGCCCAGTGGCTCGACCGTCCTGGTCACGCTGTCCGGGCGCGGCGACAAGGACGTCGCCACCCTCATGACCGAGGCGGAGCTGTGACGAAACTGCTGATGCCCTACATCACGGCCGGCATCAGGCCGGATTGGACCGCCTATCTGACTGCGTTCGAGGACGCCGGGGCTGACCTGATCGAGGTCGGGCTGCCGTTCTCCGACCCCACCGTGGACGGCGCGACGATCCAGGAGGCGTCCGACGCGGCCCTCGCCCGCGGGGCCACACAAGCGTCCGTCCTGGCCGAGCTGGCCACCATTGAGGTCGGCATCCCGCTCATCGCCAGCACGTACGCCAACATCGCGCTGCGGCCGGGCTTCGCCGGCGCCCTGCAGGCGGCCGGGGTCACCGGGCTGATCGTGCCCGACCTGCCGCTCGACGAGCTGGCCGGGCTGGACGCACCAGGCATCGAGGTCAGCCTGCTCGCCTCGCCCGCGACGCCGGATGACCGGCTGGCCGAGATCGGGCGGCGCAGCCAGGGCTTCGTGTACGCGGTCTCGGTCATGGGCACGACCGGTGAACGCGACCACCTGGCCCCGTCCGCCGCGGCCCTGGCCTCCCGGGTCAAGCAGGTCACCGGGCTGCCGGTCCTCCTCGGCTTCGGGATCTCCACCCCGGAACAGGTGGCCGAGGCGGCCGCGGCCGCCGACGGCGTCATCGTCGGCGCGGCCCTCATGCGCCGCATCCTCGACGGCGCCGGCCCGGCCGCGGCCGGTGCGTTGGTGGCGTCGCTGCGGGCCGCCCTGTCCGGGCCAGCACTGTCTAGGCCAGCACTGCCCGGGCCAGCACTGTCCGGGCCGGTCGCCGTGCGATGATCGAGGCGCGCGGCCGGACTGGCGAAGAGGAGGGGCAGCATGGCACGCTACCGGGCCATCGCCGCCGACCTCGCCGCGAAGATCCGCGACGGTCACTACGCCCCCGGTGCGGCGCTGCCCGCGCAACGCGAGCTGAGCGCGGCCTACGGCGTCACCCTGATGACGCTGCGCCAGGCGCTGCAGGAGCTGGGGGCTGAGGGGCTGATCGTCCAGCGGCCCGGCAAGGGCACCTTTGTCACCCCGCCCCAGCTGGCTTACCAGCTGGGATCCTTGCGGAGCCTGGCCGACGACCTGCGCGAGCAGGGCCACGAGGTCCGCACCACGGTGATCGCCCGCGCGCAGCGGCGCGTGCCCGCGCCCATCGCGGCGCGGCTGCGGGTCCGCGAGACCGAGACCGGGCTGCGGCTGGAGCGGGTCCGCGCCTTCGCCGGCCGCCGCGCGATTCACCAGGTCTCCTGGGTACGCGAGCCGCCCGCGGACCGGTTGCGTGACGTCGACTTCACCACCACGTCGTTGTACGCCGCCCTGGCCGACGTGGGGGTCGTCGTGGCCCGGGCGTCAGAGACGATCCGGCCGGAGGTGCTGGACGCGGACGTGGCCCGGCACCTGAACGAGGACGCGGGCGCGCCGGTGCTGATCAGCGACCGGATCACCTACGGGCCGGACGGACGGGCCCTGGTGGCGGACCGGGCGACCATCCTGGGCAGCATGATGCAGATCACCGCGGATCGCGCCGCCACCGGTCTGTCCCTCCACTGGGGCGCGACCCCGCCGCGGTAACGCTCCACGCTCCCGGCAGGCGGATCAGGGCTGCGCTCCGGCGCGCGCAGGTAGGGTCCAGACGCCATCCCAATCAGCACGGCCCGCACTGGCCGAAGAGGGCGCCGTCGGTGTGCCCATCAATTACCGAGGAGACCAAGTGGACGAAGATCACGCGCGAGCGCGGATACGGGCCGAGCGCGACGAGGTGGAGAGCCTGCTCAAGGACACCGTGAGCGAGCGGCGTCAGGACCGGTCCGCCGAGGACGAGCAGGGCGTAGACATCTCCGATCCCGCGCAGCCGCTCACCGCTCAGTTCGAGGCCGATGCCATCACGGCCAACCTGCGCGATCGCCTGGAGGCGCTCGACCGCGCTGAGCAGCGCCTGAACGACGGGACCTACGGACGGTCGGTCCGCAGCGGGCTGCCGATCCCCGATGCGCGCCTGGAGGCTGACCCGGCGGCAGAACTGACCGTCGAGGAGGCCAGCGCCCGGCAGTGAGGAAATCCACCGCGGGGTGAAACCTTTCCGGCCCGCCGAGGCGACAGTTGGGACAGGGACAGCCGCCCGGCCGCCGAGCCCACCGAAAGAGGTGGCGGCATGACTACGGCACTCGCGCCCGCCCGGCCCCAAC
>CAXUJF010000031.1:21540-22211 GCA_964250865.1 uncultured Streptosporangiaceae bacterium | reverse complement strand
GCCAGGAAGAACGCCGCGCCGAGGACGCCGACGAAGAAGCCCAGGGGCCAGTTGGTCTCGTAGGAGACGGCGATGCCGATCCAGACGGTGACCAGGCCGAACACCACGGACAAGGTGACGGCCAGGCCGGGACTGGCGGTGAAGGACCTGGCCGCCGCGGCGGGGCCGATCATCAGGGAGAACATCAGCAGGGCGCCGACGACGGGGACGGTCATGCTGGTGGCCAGCGCCATGACCAGGAGGAACACGATCTCGACCCGCTGCGGGCTGACGCCGCGGGCCTCGGCGACCTCGGGCATGGCCGAAGTGAGCATCAACGGGCGGAAGATGACCAGCAACGCCAGGATGCTCAAGGCCCCCAGGATGCCGATCGGCAGCAGCACGTCGGGGCTGATGCCGTACACCTCGCCGAACAGCAGCGAATACGTCTCCTGGGCGTACTGGCTGCCCAGGCTGATGAACAGGGCCCCGACGCCCAGCATGAGCACCAGGATCAGCGCGGTGGCGACGTCGTGCCGCGCCTTGCGGCCGAACGACCCGATGCCGAGCGCGCCCGCGACCGAGAAGACAGCCAGGCCCACCAGCGTGTTGGCGCCGATCAGGCTGGCCCCCGCCGCCCCGGCGAAGGCCCCGTTGGGGATGGCGTGGGCGGCGAAGGTGGAGCCACGCAG
>CAXUJF010000031.1:21087-21530 GCA_964250865.1 uncultured Streptosporangiaceae bacterium | reverse complement strand
GCAGCACGGCGAAGAAGCCCACCACCCCCGCGATGACCGCGACGATCGTGGCCGCGATCCAGGTGTTCATCATGAAGCCGCTGAACATGGCTAGCCTCCCACCTCGATTTCGTCGGGGTGGGAAACGCCGGCCGTACCCAAGGTCCCGGCCGCGTCGAGGTCACCGGGCACGGAGGAAGACCGGCGGCGGGCGGGACGGTGCAGGTAGGTGAGCAGGTAGGCGATGACCACCAGGGCCACGATGAAGAAGCTCACCGGCCAGGCGTGGCCGTGCGGCGGCCAGTAGTAGCTGTCGTAGGCCAGCAGGATGCCGATCCAGGTGACGGCCACGCCGATCAGCGCGGCGGTGACCATGGCCCGGACCGGGCCCTTGGCGATGCGCCGCGCGGCCGCGGCGGGGCCGCTAAGCCGCGCGGGGCTGAGCCCGGCCCCGCGTGGCACGG
>CAXUJF010000031.1:0-21077 GCA_964250865.1 uncultured Streptosporangiaceae bacterium | reverse complement strand
GGCCCCGACCGCCCGCACCGGGACGCCGCGGGCGGCGGCCACGTCCGGGCTGAGCGAGCTGAGCAGCAGCACCCGGGCCAGCGCCACGATCACGATCACCGCGACCGCGCCCGAGGCGACCAGGACCGGGACGGTCGAGGACGCGATGACGAACATCGAGCCGAACAGCACGGTGAACGACGCACCGGTGGTGCTGCTGTGCTCCGAGCCGAGGTACAGGAACAACGCGGCCAGGCCGAGGGCCGCGCCCAGCACCACGCCGGTCGCGACGTCCCGGCCGCGGCGGCGCTGCACCCCGATGACCTCGAGCATGATCGCGGCCGCGACCCCGAAGACCAGGAAACCCCAGAACTGGTCCAGGCCGATCAGGAAGGCCCCGGAGCCGCCGGTGGTGGCCACGTCGGCCAGCGAGTGCCCGGCGAACGACTGGCCCCGGGTCACGGTGAACACGCCGACCACGGCGGAGGTGATCGCCACCACCGTGCCGACCAGCACCGCGACCCGCACCGGGCTGCTGGACCACAGCCCCGGCTCGATCAGGTAGTGCATGTCAGGCGACTCCGCTGCCGTATACCGGGTCCGGCTGGCCGGTGCTGTCGTCCGGGCTGCCGGGGTCCTCGCCCGGCTCGCCCGCCACGATCACCACCCGGCCGTGGACGTGCAGCACGTCGACGTGCTGGCCGTAGAGCCGGCTGAGCACGTCGGTGCGCAGCACCTCCTCGCTGCTGCCCACCGCGGCCCGGCCCGCGGCCACGTAGACGATGCGGTCCATCACCGGGGCCAGCGGGTTCATGTCGTGGGCGGAGATCAGCACCGCGATCTGCTGCTCCCGGGCCAGCCGGTCCAGCACGGCCACGATGCCCTGGGCGCTGCGGATGTCCAGGTTGGCCAGCGGCTCGTCCAGCAGCAGCAGCCGGGGCCGGCTGATCAGCGCGTGCGCGATCATGACCCGCTGCTGCTCACCACCGGACAGCTCGCCGACCCTCGCGTCGGCGTAGCCGTCGGCGCCGACCGCGCGCAGGGTCTCGGCCACCAGCTCGCGGCGGCCCCGGGACGGCAGCGGGACGCCGAGCCGGTTCCCGTCGATGCCGAGCGCGACCACGTCCCGGACCCGGAGCGGCATGTCCGGCTCGATCAGCAGCTTCTGCGGGACGTACCCGATCAGCGATTCACCCCGGCGGTGCCGGCGGCCCCCGCCGGGCTGGCCGGCCACGGTGATGGTGCCCGCGGACGGCGGCAGCAGGCCGAGAATGACCCGCAGGATCGTGGTCTTGCCCGCGCCGTTCGGCCCGATCAGGCCGGTGAACTCGCCCGGCCGGATGGCGAAGCTGACGTCGGACAGGACCTCGCGGCCGGACAGCCGGACGGTGATCCCGTCCAGCCGGAGCAGCTCATCGGACGCAGCAGGCGGCATGGGTGGGGACATCACAGCTTCTCGGTCGATTTCTTGCTCGTCACGGCCTGCTGGAGAGCTCTGGTCTCGGCCAGCATCCAGGACTGGTACGTGTAACCGGGGGTCGGCATCGTCTCGTAGACCCCCACCACCGGGATGCCGTTCGCCTGCGCCAGCGAGATGAACGACTCGGTCAGGGTATCCGTCACCTGCCGGTTGTACAGAAACACCGTCACCTTGTGCCCCGTGAACAGGCTGCGCTCCAGCGCGACGTCCTGGGCCGAGGGGTCGGTGCCGTTCATGATGTCGGCCTGGAACTCGAACGGGGTCTTGATGTCCGCGCCCGCCGCCTGCAGCAGGTAGTCCGCCACCGGCTCGGTCACCGCGACCGGGGTGTTGGGGTACTTCTCCTTGAACGAGCCGAGAGCCTGGATCCAGGGACCCAGGGAGGAGACGAACTTCCGGGCGTTGGCCCTGAAGTACGCCGCGTGCGCGGGCTGGATGGCGGCCAGGTCGGAGGCGATCGCGGTGGCCACGGCCGGCATGGTGGCCGGGTCGTACCACAGGTGCGGGTTGGGGGTGCTGTCCGGCAGGCCGCGCAGCTTCTGCACGTCGATGAGCTTGCGGCCGGAGTCGGGCACCGCCTTCTCGATCGACTCCATGAACGTGTCGTAGCCGACCCCGTTCTGCACCACCAGCTGGGCGCTGCTGATCTCGCGGGCCACGCTGGCGCTGGCCTCGAACGTGTGCGGGTCAGTGTTCGGGTTGCTCATGATGGCCGAGGCCCGCACGTACTGGCCGCCGACCTGCTGGAGCACGCTGGTGTATTCGTTCTCGGCCCCGACGGCCACGATCTGGTGGGCCGACGTGGTCGACGAGCCGGACGGGCCGGACGAAGAGCAGGCGCTGACGGCCAGGGCCACGCCAGCCGCGGCCACCACGGTCAGCGTCTTGAGGGGGGCGCGCCCGGTCCTGCTGGACCCGGTCTTTTGGGACATGCCGTAATGATAATCATTTCTATTTGGCGCGGTCAAAACGACCCTGTAACGTGCGGTTGTGACCACCTCGCAATCGGACCACCCCGCGCCCGCCACCTCGGACGAAGCTGGCCGACCGCGCGGGACCAAGGTGCGGGGGACGCGGCAGGCGGCGGCGCTGGTGGCGGCGCTGGACAACCTGCCCGGGTTCTGCAGCGCCCAGCAGATTCACGCCGAGCTGCGGCGCCGGGGCGAGCACATCGGGCTGACCACCGTCTACCGGCACCTGCAGGTGCTCAGCGAAGAAGGCAGCGTCGACTCGATCCGGGACGACAACGGGGAGACCCTGTACCGGCAGTGCGTCACCAGCGGCCATCATCACCATCTGACCTGCCGGAGCTGCGGGCGCAGCGTCGAAGTCGAAGGCCGCGCGGTGGAGCAGTGGGCCGAGCGGGTGGCCCGGGACGCCGGCTTCACCGACGTCGGGCACACGGTGGAGTTGTTCGGGCTCTGCCCCGACTGCGCCGGCCACTGACGAGTCGGTTAAATCAATTTTCAAAAGGTTCTGTGGCGACGCACGGGCCTGACCAGGTGCTCGTAGCGCCTGGTCAGACCCGCCCCGGCCCCCGGACCGGGTCGGTCCGAGGGCCAGCTTGCTTGCGGGCGTGCCGCGTCAGGCGGCGATCGCCTGCTCAGCGGAGGCGGACTCCAGCGCCAGCCGGAGCACGTCCCGCACATCAGAGACCGGGTGAACCGTCAGCTGAGACAGAACCTCGGCTGGCACGTCGTCCAGGTCGGGCTCGTTCCGCTTCGGGATCAGCACGGTCGTCACACCAGCCCGGTGGGCGGCGAGCAGCTTCTGCTTCACGCCCCCGATGGGCAGCACCTTGCCGGTGAGGGAAACCTCGCCGGTCATGGCCACGTCGTCGCGGACCGGACGGCCGGACAGCAGCGACGCCAGCGCGGTGGTCATCGTGACCCCGGCGCTCGGGCCGTCCTTCGGGACCGCGCCGGCGGGCACGTGGATGTGCACGCCACGGTCCTTCAGGTCACCGACCGGGAGCTCCAGCTCCGCGCCGTGCGAGCGGAGGAAGGACAGCGCGATCCGCGCCGACTCCTTCATCACGTCGCCCAGCTGGCCGGTGAGGGTGACCCCGGTCTCGCCGGTCTCCGGGTCGGCCAGCGACGCCTCGATGAAGAGCACGTCGCCACCGGCACCGGTGACGGCCAGGCCGGTCGCCACGCCGGGCACCGACGTCCGCCGCTCGGACTCGCCCAGGCTGGTCTCCGGGGTGAACCGGGGCCGGCCCAGGTAGTCCCGCAGGCCTTCGGAGGTGACCGTCACGGGCAGCGTGGCCTCGTCCAGCGCGACCTTGGCCGCGATCTTCCGCAGCACCCGCGCGACCGCACGCTCCAGCGAGCGCACGCCCGCCTCGCGGGTGTACTCACCCGCCAGCATGTGCAGCGCGGCCTCGTCCAGCGTCACCTCGTCGGCCTCCAGGCCGGACTTGGACAGCTGGCGCGGCAGCAGGTGGTCACGGGCGATGACGACCTTCTCGTTCTCGGTGTAGCCGTCCAGCTGCACGAGGTCCATCCGGTCCAGGAGCGGGCCGGGGATGGTCTCCAGCTGATTGGCCGTCGCGATGAACACGACGTCGCTCAGGTCGAGCTCGACTTCCAGGTAGTGGTCGCGGAACGTGTGGTTCTGCGCCGGGTCCAGGACCTCGAGCAGCGCGGCCGCCGGGTCGCCCCGGTAGTCCGCCCCGACCTTGTCCACCTCGTCCAGCAGCACGACCGGGTTCATCGAACCCGCCTCGCGGATGGCGCGGACGATGCGGCCGGGCAGGGCACCCACGTAGGTACGCCGGTGACCGCGGATCTCGGCCTCGTCCCGGACGCCGCCCAGCGACACCCGGACGAACTTGCGGCCCATGGCGCGCGCCACCGACTCACCCAGCGACGTCTTGCCGACGCCGGGCGGGCCGACCAGCGCGAGCACGGCGCCGCTACGGCGGCCGCCGATCACGCCCAGGCCACGGTCAGTGCGGCGCTGGCGCACAGCCAGGTACTCGACGATGCGCTCCTTGACGTCGTCCAGGCCGGTGTGGTCCTCGTCCAGGATCCGCCGGGCCCCGGCGATGTCGTAGGCGTCCTCGGTCCGCTCGTTCCACGGGATGTCGAGCACGGTGTCGAGCCAGGTCCGGATCCAGCCGACCTCAGGGGACTGCTCGGACGTGCGCTCCAGCTTGGCGACTTCCTTCATCGCCGCGTTGTGCACGTCCTCCGGCAGGTTGGCCGCCTCGACCCGGGCCCGGTAGTCCTCCTCCTCGGTGGCGGAAGAATCACCGGACAGGTCGGCCAGCTCCTTGCGGACCGCGGCCAGCTGCTGGCGCAGCAGGAATTCCTTCTGCTGCTTCTCCATGCCCTCGGCCACGTCCTTGCGGATCGACTCCGCGACGTTCAGCTCGGCCATGTGCTCCTTGGTCCAGCCCACGACCAGCTCAAGGCGCTGCACCAGGTCCGCGGTCTCCAGGATCTGGAGCTTCTGCGCGGCGGTCAGGTACGCGGAGTAGCCGGACCGGTCGGCGATGGTCGACGGGTCGTCGAGCTGCTGGATCGAGTCGATGATCTGCCAGGCGCCACGGTTCTGCAGCATGGCGATGATCAGCGACTTGTACTCCTTGGCCAGCTCATCGGCCTGCGGGCCGTGACCGGTCTCTTCGATGACCGTGCCCTCGACCCAGAGCGCCGAGCCCGAGCCGGTGGTGCCCGAGCCGATCTTCACGCGGGAGATACCGCGCACCACGGCGCCGGGCTCGCCACCGGGCAGGCGGCCCTCCTGGTCGATGACGGCCAGCGTGCCCACACCGGCCAGACCGCGGTCCGACAGCCGGGGCACCAGCAGGATGCGAGGCTTGGCCTCGGAGCGGATCCCCGGAATCCGGGTGCCCGCCGGAACCCGCGCCGCGTCGATCGCGGCCCGTGCCTCCGGCTGAGAAAGTTCAAGCGGCACCACCATCCCGGGCAGAACAACTTCGTCGTCCAGGGGCAGCACCGGAAGTGTGAGCTGCTCGCTCATCTGACCTCCAAAGATTGAGTCACTTACACTCAAGAAAGAAGAGGCCAAAATAATTTCCTGTGCATGTTCTCTGTCGGCGAACCGCGGGACTATACCTCCGAGCTGCGGAAATGCCCCGGCGATCCGCCGCGTACCACGATCGCTGCGGCCCACCTGAAGGAGACGCCGTGCTGCGTACGCCGCTCATCCACCCTCTGCTGCTGGCCGCACTCGCTGCCGCCCGGCATGGCGGGAAGGTGCTCATCGCCGACGCCAACTACTCGGCCAGTACCAACGCCAACCCGGCCGCGGCCCGGATCCATCTCCATGTTCGCCCTGGGCTGGTGACCGTGGCCGACGTGCTGGAGCCGGTGCTGGCCAGCATCCCGCCTGACGCACCGACCAAATCGGGGAGTTGCCGCTGATCGCGGGAACATCCCGATAAGGACGGGTATGGATCACCGTGCCGTAGGCGGCGATCGCGAAGCAGGAGGATCCGGCATGGCGCAGAAAAAGAACCAGGTCACCCTGAGTTTCCTGCAGCTCCTGGTGCTGATCTACCTGATCAGAACCAGAAGCCGGCGGCACCGCATGGAACGTCCCGCCGTGGCTGACGGGACCAACCGCTCAGCCGGCTAGCACAATGTGCAGGGTGCGGGGGCCGTGGACGCCTTCGACCCGGATCAGTTCGATGTCGCTGGTGGCCGAGGGGCCGGAGATCAGCGTCTGCGGCCGGCCCGGGTCGAGCCGGGCGAAGGCGTCGGGCAGGTCGGCGGTGACCTGTTCGGCCCGCACGATGACCAGGTGGAAGTCGGGGACCAGGGTCAGGGCGCGGCGGCCCTGGCCCGGCCCGTGGTCGAGCACGATCGTGCCGGTCTCGGCGATGGCCACGGCGCAGCCGGTGACCACCCCGGCCAGCCGGTCGAGCTGGGCCGGGGACAAGGGCGGATCGTCTCGCACCACGCTGATCTCCGCCGGGATCCACTCGGCCGGGAACCCGTCCGGGACCACGAACTGGGCCTCCTGGCACTCCTGCGGCTGATGTGACGCCTGAGGTTCGTGGGGTTGGTGAGGTGCACGGGAGGCCTCGGGCGCGCGGGCGCCGAGGACACGGGCCACGGCGGCGGGCACGTCCGCCTCGGGCAGCCGTTCGACCACGGCGCGGTAGTCGGCGGCGCGCTCGGCGAACAGGGCCACGATCTCGTGCTCGTGATGGGCCCGGAGGTAGTTCCGGGGCAGCGCCCGGTAGGCCTGATCAACGTCGGGACGCGGGGCGTCCCCGAGCGCGGACCGGATCCGGCCCAGGATCTGGTCCCGGCTGCTGCTCATGCCCGGCCGCCGCGGGTCCGGGCCCACCAGGCCCGGAACGACTCCGGTGGCGGCGCGGGCGCGTCCCGGGTGTCGGTCCAGGCGCTGAGCGGGGGCGGCAGCCGCCGGATCTTCCCGGACCGCCCGACCACGTGGCGGCTGGCCGCGGCGGCTCGCTGGGCCGCCTTGAGCCGTTTCGGCGAGCGCAGCCCCCAGGCCGTCACCCCGAACACCGCCGCCTCGGGCCGCAGCTTCTTCTGGGCCCGCTTGGCGTCGACCGACTTGGACCGCAGGTAGATCAGGGCCTCGGGGATGTTGATGGCCACCGGGCAGACGTCGTAGCAGGCCCCGCACAGGCTGGAGGCGTACGGCAGGGACTGGTCCACCGGGTCGGTCATGCCGCGCAGCTGGGGCGACAAGATGGCGCCGATGGGCCCGGGGTACGGCGACCCGTAGGCGTGGCCGCCGACCCGCTCGTAGACCGGGCACACGTTCAGGCAGGCCGAACAGCGGATACACCGCAGGGCCTGGCGGCCGATGTGGTCGCCCAGGGTGGCGGTGCGGCCGTTGTCCACCAGGACCAGGTGGAACTCCCGTGGCCCGTCGCCGGGCCGGACCCCGGACCAGATCGAGGTGTAGGGGTTCATCCGCTCCGCGGTCGACGACCGGGGCAGCAGGGCCAGGAACACCTCCAGGTCCCGCCACGAGGGCAGCACCTTCTCGATCCCGACCACGGAGATCAGCGTCTCCGGCAGGGTCAGGCACATGCGGCCGTTGCCCTCGGACTCCACCACGACCAGGGAGCCGGTGTCGGCGATGGCGAAGTTGGCCCCGGAGATGCCGACCCTGGCCGACAGGAACACCCGGCGCAGGTGCTCGCGGGCCGCCGCGGCCAGCTCGGCCGGCTGGTCGGTCAGGCCGGGCGGCGCGTCGGGCATCTCCCGCCGGAAGATCTCCCTGATCTCGGCCCGGTTCCGGTGGATCGCGGGCACCAGGATGTGGCTGGACCGGTCGTGCCCCAGCTGGATGATCAGCTCGGCCAGGTCGGTCTCCAGCGCGCTGATGCCCGCCGTGGCCAGCGCCTCGTTCAGGCCGATCTCATCGGTGGCGATCGACTTGACCTTGACCACCTGGTCGGCCCCGGCCGCCCGGACCAGCGAGGCTACGAGCTCGTTGGCTTCGGCCGCGCCGGCGGCCCAGTGCACGTGGCCGCCGGCCGCGGTCACGCTCTCCTCCAGCCGGAGCAGGTAGGTGTCCAGGTTGGCCAGCGTGTGGTCCTTGATGGCCTTGGCCGCGGCCCGCAGGTCGGGCCAGTCGGTCAGCTCACCCACGACCCGGGCCCGCTTGGCCCGGATCGTCCCGGTGGCGTGAGCCAGGTTGTGCCGGAGCTGGGAATCGGCCAGCGCGGTCGCGGCGGCCTCGGGGAACGGAGGCATGCCGAGGTAGGTGGGCATGGCCGGGGAAGCAGCCATCAGTGGGCTACCGTCTCGTGGCCGCGGAGCACCGCGGGGTGGTCTTCGGTGCTGGCCAGGATCTCGGCCAGGTGCAGGACCGAGACCCCGGCCCGCTGCCGGGACAGCGAGCCGCCGATGTGCATCAGGCAGGAGTTGTCGGCCGCGCAGAGGACCTCGGCCTGGGACTGCTGCACGGCCGCCACCTTGTCGGCGCACATCGCCGCGGAGACGTCGGGGTTCTTGATCGCGAACGTGCCGCCGAAGCCGCAGCACGACTCCGCGTCCGGCAGCTCGGCCAGGTCCAGCCCGCGCACCTCGCGCAGCAGCCGCAGCGGCGCGTCGCCGACCCGGAGCATGCGCAGCGAGTGGCAGGTCGGGTGGTAGGCGACCCGGTGCGGGAAGTACGCCCCCACGTCGGTCAGGCCGAGCACGTCGGCCAGCAGCGTGGACAGGTCGTACACCCGGGGCGCGATCTCGGCCACGGCCCGGGCCAGCCCGGCGTCCCCGGCTTCGTCGGCGAGCTGGCCGTGGTACTCACGGACCATGGCCGTGCAGGACGCCGACGGGCTGACGATGCCGTCGTAGCCGTCGAAGCTGGCGGCGAAGCCCCGGGCCAGCGGCAGGCTCTCCCGGCGGTAACCGCTGTTGAAGTGCATCTGCCCGCAGCAGGTCTGGCTGTCCGGGAACTCGACCTGGTGGCCGAGCCGCTCCAGCAGGGTCACCACGGCCTGGCCGGTGTCGGGGAACAGGGTGTCGGTCAGGCACGTGATGAACAGGGCTATCCGCATCGGCACCGTCCCATCAGGCTCCGCCCGGCCTGGACGGACCGCCGGGCCCTACGGTATACGTCGGAGGGTTTTCGATGTCTGCCGAGGTTAACGAGCGGAGGACGGCATGGCCGAGCCGGGTGGGGAAACGAGCGGGGAGTTCGCCGGGCTGACGGCGCTGGTCACGGGGGGCGCCTCCGGCATCGGGCTGGCCACCGCCCAGCTGCTGACCAGCCGGGGTGCCCGGGTCGCGGTGCTGGACCGGGACAAGGCTGACGAGAAGCACGGCCTGATCAGCGTGGTCGCCGACGTGACCGACGACGACGCGGTACGCCGCGCCGTCGCCGACGCCGTGGCCGCGCTCGGGGACCAGCTCGACATCCTGGTCAACAACGCCGGCATCGGCGCGGCCGGCACCGTCGAAGACAACCCCGACGACGAGTGGCACCGGGTGCTGGACATCAACGTGGTCGGCATGGCCCGGGTCAGCCGGGCCGCAATAGGGCACCTGCGCCGCGCCGTGGCCGACCGTGGCCAGGCCGCGATCGTGAACACCTGCTCGGTCGCGGCCATCGCCGGACTGCCGCAGCGCGTGCTGTACTCGGCCAGCAAGGGCGCGGTCTACGCGCTGACCCTGGCCATGGCGGCCGACCACGTGCGCGAGGGCATCCGGGTCAACTGTGTCATCCCGGGCACGGCCGACACCCCGTGGATCGGCCGCCTGCTGGGCGCCGCTCCCGCCCCCGACGCCGACCGCGCCGCCCTCAACCCCCCCCCGCCCCAGGGCCCGCTGGTCCCCCCGGACGCAGTGGCCGGGGCCATCACCTACCTGGCCAGCCCGCTGTCCAGTGCCACCACCGGCACCGCCCTGCAGGTCGACGCGGGCATGACCGGCCTGCGCCTCCGTCCCCCGCCGCCCACCACCTGACCAGCCGGGCGACGCCGCCGCGGGTACTCCCGTTCTACTGGAACAGTTGCAGTGATAATCCCTGCAACTGCTCCAGTAAGAACACGGGCGCAACGCACGGTCGGCCACCGCCCTGAGCGGCTCCCGGCGGGGCCCGCTGCTGGGCGGGGACGCCGGGCGTTCGAGTCGCCGGTGGTGCCGGTAGCCTGAGCGGCTCAGGCCGATGAGGCCTGCCGGACGCGGGCCAGGAAGCGGTCCCAGTCGCCCCCGGCGAAGGCCAGGTGCGGGCCGTCCGGATCCGTGGAGTCGCGGACCGCGAGCCGGCCCGCGGGCTTGGCCACCTCAACGCAGGTGTCGTGGAAACTGTGGGTCGACTTACGCCAGGGATTGTCCATAGCGATCTCCTGTTCCTCGTAGTCAGGCCAGCTCGGTTCGAATGCGGGCGATGATCTCCCGCGACTGGCCCATGGACGGAGCCACCGCACGCAGATGGTTGAAGATCAGCGCGCAGCGGCTCAGCTCCTCCGGCTTTTCCAGGAAGAGGCTGCCGGAGCTGAAGTTGACGTAGATGACCTCGGGGTCGGCCGGCTCCGCAAAGCTGAGGATCGTGAAGGCCCCGGCCATCCCCGGGTGCGCGCCGGTGCTGAACGGCATGACCTGCAGCGTGACGTAGGGCTGGTGGCTGGCCTCGAGCAACCGGTCCAGCTGGGCCCGCATCACAGCCGGCCCGCCGACCAGGCTCCGGATCGCGGCTTCGCTGACGACGGCCCACAGCTCCGGCGGCTGGTCCTGCATCAGCAGTGACTGCCGGGCCACCCGCACGGCGACGTTTTTGTCGATGGCTTCATCGGTACTGGCGGACAGCGCGGATCTGATGACCGCGCGGGCGTAGTCCTCGGTCTGGAGCAGGCCAGGCACGCATTCGGATTCGTAGGTTCGCAGCGTGGCCGCGGCCGCCTCGAGCCCGACGTAGGTGCGGAAGCTCTCGCCCATCGCGTCGCCGTAGGGGTCCCACCAGCCCTTCTGGTGGGCCTCACGGGCCAGGGTGACCAGGATGTCCCAGTCGGGGCTGCCTTCCTTGACCCGGTAGATGCGCAGCAGGTGCTTGACGTCCCGGGCCAGCACCCGGACCCGGGCGTTCTCGATGCGGCTGATCTTGGCCGCGGACCACTCCAGCTGCTGGGCCACGTCGTCGATGGTCAGCCCGGCCCGCTCCCGGCAGGCGTGCAGCTCCGCGGCCAGGCGCCGCCGCTTGACGGTCGGGCTGCTGGTGGTCGGCACGCTTCCTCCCGGGAATCGGGCCCTGCAACTTGCATGAGCTCCGTACGTGAGCCAATATACATTGCTATACATAGCATAGCAATTTCGTGACAGAGGAGGGCCGTCATGCCGGTCGCGCTGAGCACCCTGGACTCAGTGGCAGTAAGCAACGCAGGCGAAGCTGCCCCCGAAGCTCTGGGCCTGGACGACACGGACCGGGCCCGGCGCGGGCGGTACTGCGTCGGGACGTTCGGGGGGCGCCGCGAGCAGGTGGGGCAGGCCCGGGCGTTCCTGGCCGCGTTCCTCGGTAACTGGGAACGGACCGACGACGCCGTGCTTTTAATCGGGGAGCTGGGGGCCAACGCGGTGGTGCACACCGGCAGCGGCGAGCCGGGGGGCCTGTTCACCGTGCGGGCGGTGCTGGCCGGGTCGTGGCTGCGGGCCGAGGTCGAGGACCAGGGCAGCAGCTGGCACGGGCGGCTGGCCGCGGCCGAGTGCCCGCACGGCCTGTTCCTGCTGCGGCAGCTGTCGACCCGGTGCGGTACACGCCGGAGCCGGCACGGCTGGGTCACCTGGTTCGTGCTCGACGGCCGCCACCCGTACTGAGCGGCGGCCGTCGGAGGATCCGGGCGAGCGGCAACCCGGGCGAACGACCGGCCGGCCGAATGACCGGCCTAGCGCGAGGTCATGACCCCGGCGGCCGGCTCGCGGTCCACGCCCGGCGCGGGCGGCGCGAGCGGGGCAGGCGCGAGACCGCCCGGCCTGGACACCAGCGACTTCCGGACCGCGGCACCCTTCTTGAGCACCCGGTCACAGGCGTTGAACAGGGACTCGTTCGCCCTGATCTGCCGGATGGCCCAGGCGGTGGGCGTACTGCGCACCCAGTGCGCGGCGGCCAGCACGCTCGGCCGGGTGACGATGCCCTCGGCCACGTGGGTGTCGTAGCTCTTGAAGCTCTCCTTCCAGCGCTTGAACCCCTTGCCCAGATCGATCAGCTCGACCCCCTCGGCCGCGGCGCCCTCGACCGTCCGCAGGGTGTGCAGCAGGCCGGGAGAGTACGCGCTGAAGCTGGTGCTGTAGGCCGTGAACCAGAACGTCAGCCGGGAGCCGAACCGCACCCCGAAGTGCGCGCCGACCGGAACGTCGCCGGCGTACAGCATCGACAGCAGGCCGCTGAAGTGCTCGTTGCGGGTGCTGAGCAGGTCTTCTACCAGCTGCACGACCCACGGCTGGCTGAACCGGTCCAGCCGGCCGGTGCGCTGATACTGGGCCGATTTCCAGGCCATCAGCGTGCGCAGGTCGGTGAGGTCACGGGAGTCCAGCACGAACCGCAGGCCGCCCACGTCCCGCTCGATCTTCCTGGTCTTGCGGCGGATGTCCGGGCAGAGCTTGGACGAGCGCGATTTCAGCGTCTCGTAGTAGGAGTCGTAACCCTCCGTCACGTTGATGACCGGCGACGGCGCCACCGCGGCCTGGTATCGCTCGAACGGCTTCTGCCCCGGCACCAGGTGGTCGAACTGCAGGACGGCAACCCCGCAGGCCTTCAGCAGTTCCCGGGGATCCCATTCCGCCCCGGGCGCGTGCACCAGCCCCTGGAAGTCGGTCAGGCCCGCACCGATCGGCATGCCCCAGCCCAGGCCGCGCCGCTCGAACGGGAGGAACCCGGCGATGTCCGGGCCGTCGTGCAGCACGGCGACCCGGGCACAGGGCCGGTGACGGCCGACGGCGATGGCGAAGTCCGGGCTGAGGAAGGCGTTGGCCAGCGGCGCGGAGCTGTACTGAAAGGACCGCCAGGTTTCGATCTCGGCAGGACCCAGCTCACCCGGATGGACTACCGAGATCCGCACCGGGACCCCCACGAGAGGTTCAGCGCAGGAGTCGGCCCCACGGCCGAAATCTTGGTCTTGCTCACGTTCAACCCGTCCCCCCAGGCCAGGGAAGTCTCAGCGCAAGCGTCAGCGCTTGCCAGCAGAGAGATTTGGATTAGTTACAAAGGTTATCTGGATGTTTTACACAGAAAGACGCCCGGTAGGGGCCTCTGGATGACCACATAGGGATCAAGACTTGATAACGCGGCCGGCACCTAACGGCCGGGTTATGACCTCGTCCGACGGCTGACGCTCGGTGGCCGGCTCGTCCGGGGTCGGTAGCTGGACCCGGGCCGGCTCACGGCGCGACCGCGACGTCAGCGACCCGCGCAGGGCCGCACCCGTGCGGAGCACCAGGTCAAAACCATTGAACAGGGACTCGTGCGCCCGGATCTGCCGGATCGCCCAGGCCGTGGGCGTGCGGTGCGCCCAGTGCATCATCCCCAGCGGAGACGGCCGGGTGACCATGCCCTCGGCCACCGTGAAGTCGTAGCTCTTCAGCGTCTCCTTGTACCGCTTGAACCCCTTGCCCAGGTCGATCAGTTCGACGCCCAGCCCATCGGCGCTCTCGATCGTCTGCAGGGTGTGCAGCAGCCCGGGCGAGTACAGGTTGAACCGGGTGCTGTAGGCCGGGAACCAGTAGGCCAGCGTCCGGCCGAACCGCAGGCCGAAGTGAGCCGCCACCGGAACATCCCCCGCGTACAGCATCGACAGCAGGCCATTGAAGTGCTCGTTGCGGGTGCCGAGCAGGATCTTGAGCAGTTCCGATCCACGGCTCGGTGAACCGGTCCAGGCGGCCGGTGCGCTGGTACTGATCCGACTTCCACGCCATCAGCGTGCGCAGGTCGGTGACGTCCCGCGAGTCGGGCACGAACCGAACGGGGCCCACTTCCCGGTCGAGCTTGCGTGACTTGCGGCGCAGCCCGGGGACGAATTTGGGCGAGGACGACTTCAGGGTGGCGAAGTAGGCGTCGGTGCCCGGGGTCAGGTCGATGACCGGGGACGGCACCTGGGCCACCTGGTACCGCTCGAACGGCTTCTGCCCGGCGACCAGATGATCGAACTGCCAGGCCGCGATCCCACAGCCCGTCAGCAGTTCCCGGGGGTCCCACTCCGCCCCCGGCGCGTGCACCAGGCCCTGCAGGTCGGTCAGGCCAGCGGCGATAGGCACGCCCCAGCCCAGACCACGGTGTTCGAAGGGGAGGAACCCGGCGACGTCCGGGCCGTCGTGCAGGACGGCGACCCGGGCACCCGGCCGCACCTGGCCGACCGCGATCGTGAAGTCCGGGCTGAGGAAGGGATTAGCCAGCGCAGGGGTGTCGTACTGAAAGGACCGCCACTGAGCGATCTCCGCCTGGCCCAGCTCAGCCGGATGGACTACTGAGATCCGCACCGGGTACTCCTCCTTCTCCCACGTCCCCGTGGATCACGCTTACGGAGACGTGGTCACTTCATCGTGAAAGATCGAGCTATGCGGTCCGGGCGGCGACGCCCGCGCCCACCCGGCGCGCGGCGAACCCGGCCCCGGCCACGAACCGCATGAGCGGCCCGAAGCTCGCGGCCGCGGTCAGGCTGGTGAAGAACAGCCCGGGTACCGAAGACTCGAACGACGTGGAAAGGTCGGGGAAGCCCGAGCCCTCCACCCGCTGAACCTGGGCCGTCAGGCCGGGAGCCAGGAAGTCCAGCCGGGCCAGGTCGACCCGGTAACCGGTGGCGGCGAGCACGTGGTCGACCGCGATCTCCTGCTGGCCTCCCGCGGAGGCCACGGTCAGCTCCACCTTGTCGCCCACGTGCTGGGCCGCGACGACGCGGTGCCCGTCCAGGACGGGCAGCTGGCCGACCACCCGGTCCTTGAGCCACCAGGCGCCCAGCGGGCCGAGCACCCGCTTGACCAGCCGCAGCCTGGTCTCGACGGGCAGGAAACGGAACGCGGCGGGCGCGTGACTGAAGGGGTAGATCCGCCAGGTCGAGCCGAGGGGCGAGTTCGCCTCCGGGATCAGGTGCAGGATGCCCTGGCGCGGCGGGTTCGGGGGGATCCCCCAGCGCGCCCGGCCCCGCACCAGGACCTGAGCGCCGGCCCCGGCTTCGTGCAGCAGGGCCGCGCTCTCCAGCGCCGACTGGCCCGCGCCGATCACCGCGACCTCCTGGCCGCGGAACACCGACAGGTCCGGGTGCTGTGAGGTGTGCGAGACCAGCCCGTCCGGGGTCGGGCCGTCCGGGGCGATCGCGGCCAGCTCGGGCGGAACGTGCGCGTACCCGTTCAGGCCGCTGGCCATGACCACGGTGGCAGCGTCGAACTCCTCGCCCGAACTCAGCGTGACGTGGAAGCGCCCCCCGGCGCGGTCCAGGTGAGTCAGCTGCCCAGGCTCCAGCTCCGGCACCCACCGCTAATGGAACCACCGGCCGTAGGCCACGAAAAGCTCGATCGGGATGACCTCGTGACCGGTCAGCGGGGCCTGTCCGCTGGCACGGGAGAAGTCGGCCAGGCCGAAGCCCGGCGCCGGGGCCGACAGGTCCGAGCCGTGCGGCGAGGACTTGAGCTTCATGCCGGCCGGCATGTGGTGCCGCCAGCTCGACATCACATCGCCGAACACCCGCGTCGGCACGCCGTGCCCACGCAGGTGTGCCGCAGCCGAGAGCCCGTAGGGCCCCGCGCCAATGACCACAGCGGGCGTAGATGATCTCGCCATCGAGCTCCGTCCTTCACATACTGAGGATCGGGCCGCACCGGCTGGCCGGTCAGGTCGAGGTAGCGGGCCCAACCCACGTCCACATCGGCGGACGACGCCCTTCCCCCCAAGCCACCCAGCTCAGAACGTGGGAAGATCACAGCGCACGGGCCAGGACCGTCGAGGTGACCTCACCGCCAGCAGACCGCAGCAAGGCCGGCATAAGGCGCGAATTCCCGCCAAACGTCCTGAACGTATCGGTTGTGCCGCCACCCAAACCAGAAATATGTGGATGAGTTACACATAGGTGACGTACCCCGCGGCCGCCTGAACCGGCCTGCCCGAACGGGCCCGCCGAACCCCAAAGCGGACGAACGGGCACCTATTGCCGTCATTCGCCCGGGCGGGGCCGGCCGTAACCCCGAGGGCAGCGTGCGGCCCGGCGGATGGGGCGGGTAGAACGGGGGGGTGCCGGAACTTCCCGAGGTGGAGACCGCCCGTCGGCTGATCGCCGACCGGGCGCTGCATCGTCGCATCGTGGCGGTCGACGATGCCGATACGTTCGTGTGCCGCCCGCACTCGCCCGGTGACCTGCGGGACGCGCTGATGGGACGGACGCTGACCGCGGCCCGGCGCCGGGGCAAGACGATGTGGGCCGAGACCTCCGGCCTGGACGGTTCACCCGAACCCGGTCCCGACCTGGGCATCCACCTGGGCATGGGGGGCCGCATGGTGGTCACCGGGCCGGACGGAGCGGCCCAGGAGGGTGGCGGCCCACGGCGCCGGGACGCCCAGCCGCGCAAGCCGGAGTGGAACCGGTTCACCCTGGAGTTCGCCGACGGCGGGCAGCTGGTGCTGTTCGACAAGCGGCGGCTCGGGCGGATCCGGCTCGATCCGCAGGTGGACGCGCTCGGGCCAGACGCCGAGGAAGTCACGCCCGCGCAGTTCCGCGGGCTGATCAGCCGCGGGTCGATCGCGGTCAAGGCCCGGCTACTCGATCAGTCCAAGATCGCCGGAGTCGGCAACCTGCTGGCCGACGAGGCGCTGTGGCAAGCCAAGATCCCGCCGGCCACGCCGGTGAGCCGGCTCCAGCGCAAGGACGTCGACCGGCTGTACCGCACCCTGCAGGCCGCGCTGAAATCAGCCGGGGCCAAAGGCGGCGTGCACACCGGCGACGTCATCTCGGCCCGGCACCCCGGCGGCAGCTGCCCGCGGTGCGGGGCCGAGATGGTGCACGGCACGGTCGGCGGCCGCTCGACCTGGTGGTGTTCGCGTGAGCAGGCGGTGTGGCCCGATGCGGCCTGACCTGTGGGCGCCTGAGCCAGGCTTTCTCAACACGGCCAGCTACGGCCTGCCGCCACGGCCAGCGGTCGAGGCGATGCAGGTCATGCTGGACGACTGGCGGACCGGCCGGACCAGCTGGGAGCCGTGGGACCACAGCGTGGACCAGGCCAGGGAGCGCTTCGCCCGGCTGATCGGCGCGGCGGCGGAAGACGTGGCCATCGGGGCCACCGTCTCCGGGCTGCTGGCCCTGGTCGCGGCCGCGCTGCCCGCCGGCGCGCGGGTCGTGGTGCCGGAGGCCGAGTTCACCTCGAACCTGTTCCCCTGGCTGGCCCAGGCCGACCGGGACATCGAGATCGTCACGGTGCCGCTGGACCGGCTGGCCGGCGCCATCGACGGCCGCACCACGCTGGTCGCGTTCAGCCTGGTCCAGTCGGCGTCCGGGGAGGTGGCCCCGGCGGCCGAGATCACCGCCACGGCGCGCCACCACGGCGCGCTGGTCGTGGTGGACGCCACCCAGGCCTGCGGCTGGCTGCCCATCGACGCGACGGCCTTCGACGCGGTGGCGGTGCACGCCTACAAGTGGCTGATGTCGCCGCGCGGCTCGTCGTTCCTTTACCTGCGCGACCGCCTGCGGGACCGGATGCGGCCCATCGCGGCGGGCTGGTACGCCGGAGCGGACCGGGCCAGCAGCTACTACGGTCCGCCGCTGCGGCTGGCCGCGGGCGCCCGCCAGTTCGACACCTCGCCCGCCTGGATGTCCTGGATCGGCACCGCGCCGGCGCTGGAAGTGATCGAGCAGATCGGGGTCCCGGTGATCCACGACCACAACGTCCGGCTGGCCAACCGGCTCCGCGACGGCCTGGGCCTGGCCCCCGGTGACAGCGCGATCGTGTCGGCCGATATCCCCGGCGCCGAGGCCAAGCTGGCCCGGGCGGGCATCCGGGCCAGCGCCCGGGCGGGCCGGACCCGGCTGGCCTGCCACATCTACACCACCGAACAGGACGTCGACGCGGCCGTGGTTGCGCTGGCGGGCGGCGATGCTTAGCCCGTTCGGGCTGGAGGGGTCCGGGGTCCGGCTGGAGCCGCTGAGCATGGACCACGCCGAGGCGCTGGCCGAGGCGGCCTCGGGGGCCCGGACGGGCTTCGGCTACACCTGGGTGCCCGACGGACTGGCCGACGCACGCCGGTACGTGCAGGCGGCCCTGGACGACCGGGACGCCGGCCGGACCGTGCCGTTCGCGGTGCGCACCCGAATGGGCCACCGGATCGTCGGCTCCACCCGGTTCCTGGACCTGGAGGTGTTCCGCTGGCCGCCGCCCTGGCCGCCCGGGGTTGGCCGCGGGCCGGTGCCCAGCGACGGGCAGCCGCCGGTGGTGGCGGAGATCGGCAGCACCTGGCTGGCGCCCCCGGCTCAGCGCACCGGGGTCAACGACGAGTGCAAGCTGCTCATGCTCCGGCACGCCTTCGACGTGTGGAGCGTGCTCCGGGTCACGCTCAAGACCGACGCCCGCAACCAGGCGTCCCGGGGCGCCATCGAACGGCTCGGGGCGACGTTCGAGGGCGTCCGCCGGGCCCACAGCCCGGCCTCGGACGGCAGCATCCGCGACACGGCGTACTACTCGATCCTGCGGCCCGAGTGGCCCTCGGTCTGCGACCGCCTGCAGCGGCAGGTCAGGGAGCGGGCTTCCTAGCCCTTGATCTGGTGCAGAGCCTCTTCGGCGGTCAGGCAGCCCGCCGTGGTCAGCTGCAGGTTGGCCAGCGACGCCTGGTGCGTGGCCTCGTCCGCGGCGGTCACGCAGTCGCTGACCACGTAGACGGTCAGGCCGAGGTCGGTGCCGTGCCGGGCCGTCTGCTCGACGGTCAGGTTGGTGGCCACCCCGGTCACGAGCAACGTGCTGATCGAGCGGTCCAGCAGCCAGCGCACCACGTCGTTGCCGGCCAGGCCGGACAGCTTCTGGTTGTCGGCCACGTGCGCGCCCTGGGCCACCTCGGCCATCTCCGGGATGAGCTGGGCCCCGGGGGCGTCCGGCCGGAAGGACTCCTGAGCCTCACCCACGGCCCGCATGAAGGCCGTGTTGCCGATCAGGGAGCTGCCCTTGACCGGGACCGTGAAGCGGGTGAACACCAGTTCGGCGCCTGCGCCACGGGCCGCGGCGTGGAACTCCGCCGCCCGCTTGACCACACCGCTGCGGGCCACCGGCTCCGCCAGCATGCCGCCGAAGAAGCCCTCCGGCTTGATCACATTGACCTGCCAGTGCAGCGCCAGAACAGCCGCACTCGATAGACTTGGAGCAGTCATGCGTACGATCTTCCCCGACGACGGGCCCGGGAACCGGCGTTTTCGCCCGTTGATAACGGCTGGGTACCGAAAATGACGGAGCCGGCTGGTACCAATGAGGGCATGGCCACAGCGGATACGGCAGTGCCGGCTAGGACAACAGTGCCAGCTAGGACAACAGTGCCAGCTAGGACAACAGTGCCAGCTAGGACAACAGTGCCAGCTAGGACAACAGTGCCGGCTGGGACAACGGCGGACACCGGGCTACGGGCGGACGCCGAGCAGGCCCTGCAGGCACTGGCCGGGCCGGAAGCACGGCTGCGCGAGGACCAGTGGACCGCGATCAGCGCATTGGTCGCCGGGCGCCGGGCGCTGGTCGTGCAGCGCACCGGGTGGGGTAAGTCGGCGGTGTATTTCCTGGCCACGGCGCTGCTGCGGGCGCGCGGGGCCGGCCCGACGGTGATCGTGTCGCCGCTGCTGGCGCTGATGCGGAACCAGATCGACGCGGCCGCCCGGGCCGGGATCCGGGCCCGCACGATCAACTCCTCCAACCCCGACGACTGGGAAGAGACCTACGCCGAGATCGCGGCGGGCAGCATCGACGTGCTGCTGGTGAGCCCGGAGCGGCTGAACAACCCGGCGTTCCGGGACCGGGTGCTGCCGCAATTGGCCGCCACCGCCGGGATGTTGGTCATCGACGAGGCGCACTGCATCTCGGACTGGGGCCACGACTTCCGGCCCGACTACCGGCGGCTGCGCACGATGCTGGGCAGCCTGCCCGCGGGTGTCCCGGTCCTGGCCACCACGGCCACCGCCAACGCGCGGGTGACCGGGGACGTGGCCGAGCAGCTCGGGGCGGGCAGCGACGACGAGCCGCTGGTCCTGCGGGGGCCGCTGGACCGGGAGAGCCTGCACCTGTCCGTGGTCCAGCTGCCCACCGCGCACCTGCGGCTGGCCTGGCTGGCCGAGCACCTGGACGAGCTGCCCGGGTCCGGCATCATCTACACCCTCACCGTGGCCGCCGCCCACGAGACGGCCGCGTTCCTGGCCGACCGGGGGCTGGCCGTGGCCGCGTACAGCGGCCAGGACGATCCGGCCCAGCGGGTCGCGGCCGAGGACGACCTGCTGGCCAACCGGCTCAAGGCCATCGTGGCGACCAGCGCGCTGGGCATGGGTTTCGACAAGCCCGACCTGGGGTTCGTCGTGCACCTGGGCGCGCCGGCCTCGCCGGTGGCCTACTACCAGCAGATCGGCCGCGCGGGCCGTGGCGTACCCCGGGCCGAGGTGGTGCTGCTGCCCGGCCGGGAGGACCGGGACATCTGGGCCTACTTCGCCTCGCTGGCGTTCCCGCCCGAGCGGGTGGTGCGGGACACCCTGGCCGCGCTGGAGGACGCCGGCCGGCCGCTGTCGTCGGTGGCCCTGGAGACCAGGGTCGACCTGAGCCGCAGCCGGCTGGAGATGATGCTCAAGGTGCTGGACGTGGACGGTGCGGTGCACCGGGTCAGCGGCGGCTGGGAGCCCACCGGCCAGCCCTGGCAGTACGACGCGGACCGCTACCAGCGGGTGGCCGCGGCCCGCTCCCGCGAGCAGCAGACCATGCTCGACTACGTGACCGGCTCCGGGTGCCGGCTGGAGTTCCTCCGCCGCGAGCTGGACGACCCGGCCGCCGGGCCGTGCGGGCGCTGCGACAACTGCACCGGCCAGCCCCGGGACGGCGACGTCAGCGACGCCGGCGCGGCCACCGCGCGGGACCGGCTGCTGCGCCCCGGGGTCGACGTGGCGCCGCGCCGCATGTGGCCGACCGGGATGAAGGACCTCGGCGTGGCCGTGTCGGGCAAGATCGGCCCGGCGCTG
>CAXUJF010000030.1:19879-22469 GCA_964250865.1 uncultured Streptosporangiaceae bacterium | reverse complement strand
GTCCAGGGCGCCGTGGGCCTGCATGATGATCCGGCACGCGCGGTGTATGTCCCGGCGCAGGTCGTGGTAGAGGACGGCGGACAGGCGGCCCGCCTTGAGCAGTTCCCGGTTGTCGGCGTCCAGGTCGTGCCCGATGAACACCAGGCAGGAGCGGTGCCGGTTGTCGAAGGCCTCGAGGATGGCCCGGTTGCCGCCGCCGATCGAGTAGACGGCCTCGATGTCGGGGTGGCGGTCCAGGACGTCGAGCGTCAGCCGGTAGACCGAGCTGTCGAGGCCGTCGCTGTCGGTGATCTCGGTCAGGAGCCGGTGCGGCCACCTCTCGCGGATCGCGGCCCGGAAGCCGATCTCGCGTTCCTCCTCGCCCCGGAAAACGGTGCGGCTCAGGGCGACCAGGACGCGGCCCGCCCGCTGGCTCAGCCACTGGTTGACGAGGTAGGCCGCCGCGCCCCCGGCTGACCGGTTATCCATCCCGACGTAGGCGACGCGCTTGCTGAACGGCAGGTCAGTGACCAGGGTGACGACCGGGATGCCCGCTTCGGCCAGCCGCGACACCGCCGCGTTGACCTCGGGTGCCTCTGGCGCCTTGAGGATGACCCCGCGTGAGCCCCGGCGGACGATCGTGTCCAGCGCGTCGGCGATCTCGCGCGGGTGGCACGTTTCCCGGGAGTCGAACCGGGACCGGACGACCGCGGGCCGCAGCGACGGCAGCTCGTGCTCGAGCGCGGTCTTGACCGCGGCCGAGAACCGGGCGGGCGTCTGCATCACGATGTCGACCATGAAGACCCGGCCGTTGAGCCGCAGCTGGCTGGCCTGCCGGTCCAGATCGGAGATGGCCTGCTGGATGTCGTTGACCGTGTTCGCGCGCACGCCACCGCGGTGGTTGAGGACGCGGTCCACCGTGGCCTCGCTGACGCCGGCCTGGCGCGCTATCTCCCGGATCGGGTAGGGGTGCGGCATGCTACGCCTCTGACGGATTCCTGATGTCTTGTCGGTCGCCCGGATCGGGCCAACTTACCCCACGAGCTGATCCGTGGACCAGACGCAATTTTTCCTTAACAGGGGTCACGCACTGGTGTGCCGGTTCTTGGCCCGGTCGTCGGATGATGGGTTTTTGAGGGCTCATGGTCCGTTGACTTGACCCAGCTGGACGCGCAGTGTCGAGGGCATCGGTCCGGAAACGGAAGGATCAACGATGACCCCTCAGACCGTGCGGCTGACCGTCGCGCAAGCGGTCGTGACGTACCTGTCCCGGCAGTACTCGGTGGCCGACGCCCAGCGCCGTCGGCTGATTCCCGCCACCCTGGGCATCTTCGGGCACGGCAACGTGGCCGGGCTCGGCCAGGCGCTGGATCAGCTCAGCGAGGACATGCCGTTCATCCAGGGCCGCAACGAGCAGGCTCTGGTTCACGCGGCCACCGCGTTCGCCAAGCACAGCCTCCGGCACGCCACCCTGGCCGTGACCTCCTCGATCGGCCCGGGCGCGCTGAACATGGTGACCGGGGCGGCACTGGCCACCGTCAACCGGCTGCCGGTGCTGCTGCTGCCGGGGGACACCTACGCGACCAGGCACCAGGGCCCGGTCCTGCAGCAGTTGCAGCACCCGCTCGAGGCCGACCTGACCGTCAACGACGCCTTCCGTCCGGTCTGCCGGTTCTTCGACCGCATCACCCGGCCCGAGCAGCTGCTCACGGCGCTGCCCGCGGCCATGCGGGTGCTCACCGACCCGGCCGACAGCGGCGCGGTCGTGATCTCGCTGCCGCAGGACATCCAGTCCCACGCCTACGACTGGCCCGCGGGGTTCTTCGCCGAGCGGGACTGGACCATCCGGCGGCCGCAGCCCGACCGCGACGAGGTCGACGCCGTGCTGGCCCTGCTGGCTGCCGCGGACCGGCCGCTGATCATCGCGGGCGGCGGCGTCATCTACTCCGGCGCCACCGCCGAGCTCGAGCGGCTGGCCGGGGCGGCTGGTATCCCCGTACTGGAGACGTTCGCCGGCAAGGGCGCCGTGCAGCAGCGGGCCTGGTGGCAGATCGGCGGCATCGGGCTCGAGGGCACCCCGGCCGCCAACACGCTGGCCCGCGAGGCCGACCTGGTGCTGACGGTCGGAGCCCGGCTGACCGACTTCGCCACCGCGTCCCAGTCGCTGTTCGCCAACCCCGCGGTCCGGTTCGCCAGCATCAACGTCAACCCGCGGGACGCCGATCGGCTGGGGGCCACCGGCATCATCGCCGACGCCCGGCTGGCGCTGGCCGCGCTGGCCGACGGCGCCGGTCACGGGAGCATCCACGCCCCCGGGCCGTGGCAGACCCGCGCCCAGCAGGTGGCGGCCGAGTGGATCACGGCCCGCGCCGCCGCCCTCGACCCGGACCGGCCCTTCGATCCAGCGCAGGCGGGCCCGGACGTGGTCACCACCACCGACGCCGTCCTCACCCAGGGCCAGGTCATCGGGGTCCTGCAGGAGCACGCGCAGTCCGGTGACGTGGTGATCGCCGCGGCCGGTGGGCCGCCCGGCGACCTGCTCAAGGTGTGGGACGCCACCGACGGCCGGCGTTGCCACCTGGAGTTCGGCTTCTCCTGCATGGGTTACGAG
>CAXUJF010000030.1:2822-19869 GCA_964250865.1 uncultured Streptosporangiaceae bacterium | reverse complement strand
GAACTCCGGCAGCTCCTGGCCCCGGGCGTGGCGGTGGCCCCCCACACCCCCCCCGCCCCGGGGGCGCGGCGCCCCGACGCCCAGCCGGGTACGCGGGTCGTCTCCTTCCTGGGCGACGGCACGTTCCTGCTGGCCCCGAGCGAGCTGGTCACCGCGGCCCAGGAAGGCCTGGCGGTCACGCTCGTCATCCCGGACAACCACGGCTATCAGGTCATCCACCGGCTGCAGATGCTGCGCAGCGGCCGCGAGTACGGCAACGAGTTCCGCTACCGGCCCGAGCCGCTGCACCTGACCGGCGGCGCTGCGGCCAAGGCATCCCGGCTGGAGGGCGATTACCTCCGCCTGGACCTGGTCCAGACCGCGGCCGGCCTGGGCGCCCTGGCCTGCCGCGCGTCGACCGCGGCCGAGCTGCGGGAGGCGCTGACCGAGACCCGCGGCCACCCAGGTCCGGTGGTGAGCGTGGTGCCGGTCATCCCGCACGCCGACCTGCCCGGCGCCGGGGTGTGGTGGGACGTCGCCCCGGCGCAGGTATCGGCTCTGGACGCCACGACCGGGCTGCGGGCCGAGTACGAGACCGACGTAAAGAACCAGAGGTGGTTCGGATGAGCGCTATGAAGACCACCGACGACGGATACGCCCGGCCCGGCATCGGCCTGGTCAGCGTGGGCTGGATGGGCAAGCTGCACAGCCACGCCTACCAGGCCATCCCGCAGGTCTACCCCGGACTGAAGATCCGGCCGCGGCTCGTGCACGCGGCGGACACCGCCCCGGACCGGGCCGACTACGCCCGGGAGGTGCTCGGCTACGCCAAGGCCGGGACCGACTACCACGACGTGCTGGCCGACCCCGACGTCGACGTGGTGTCCATCTGCGCCCCCAACATGCTGCACCGCGAGATCGGCGTGGCCGCGGCCCGGGCCGGTAAGCCGTTCTGGATCGAGAAGCCGGTCGGGCGGGACGCGGCCGAGACCGCGGAAGTCGCGGCGGCGGCCCGGGCGGCCGGTGTCGTCACCTCCATCGGCTACAACTACCGGCATGCCCCGGCCGTGGAGCGGGTGCGCGAGCTGATCGCGGCGGGCGAGCTCGGCCGGATCACCAACGTGCGCGCGGTGTTCTTGAACAGCTACGCCTCCGAGCCCAACGGCGCTCTGTCCTGGCGGTTCCGCCGTGACCAGGCCGGCAGCGGCGCGCTCGGCGACCTGCTGAGCCACGTCGTCGACCTGATGCAGTACGTCGTGGCCCCGATCACTGAGGTCAGCGCGCTGCTGTCCACCGTCTACACCCAGCGGCCCGTGCTGCCGATGGGATCGGCCACCCATTTCGCCGTGATCGAGAACGGCGAGCTGGGCGAGGTGGAGAACGACGACTACGTGGCGGCCCTGGCCCGGTTCGCCACCGGAGCCGTCGGCACCCTGGAGGCATCCCGGGTCAGCGTCGGCCCGCAGTGCGGCCTCGGCTTCGAGATCTTCGGCACCGAGGGCTCCGCGACCTGGAACTTCGAGCGGATGAACGAGTTCCAGCTCTGCCTGAGCCGGGTCGGCGCCAACGCCGGCTACACCACGGTCCTGGGCAACGCCCAGCTCGGTGACTACGGCCGGTTCCAGCCCGGACCCGGCCACAGCATGGGCTACGACGACCTCAAGGTCATCGAGGCCAAGAAGTTCCTGGTCGCGGTCAACGGCGGCGAACGGCGCAACTCCACCATCGACGAGGCGCTGGCCGACGCCGAGGTCATCTCGGCCACCGCGGTCTCGGCCCAGGACGGGGCCTGGCACAAGGTGGCGCCAGTGCCCGAGGCCACGTTCGGGCACGCCGGATGACCGGTCACCTGCCGGTCCCACCAGCCGCTGATCAAGGAGATCCAGCCATGACCAGTTCCGCCGACAAGATCGCTGGTGCCCCTATCTCCTGGGGTGTGTGCGAGGTCCCCGGCTGGGGCTTCCAGCTCCCACCCGAGCGCGTCCTGGCCGAAATGCAGCAGGTCGGCCTGGCCGCCACCGAGTTCGGCCCGGACGGGTTCCTGCCCGCCGACCCGGCGATCATGGCCGAGGTGCTGGCCGCCCGGCATCTCACCGCCGTCGGCGGCTTCACCCCCGTCGTGCTGCACGAGCCCAGCCACGACCCGGCGCCCGGGATCGACCACCTGCTGGACAGCTACGACGCGGCCCACGCCGACGTGCTCGTGCTGTCCGCCGCCACCGGCCAGGACGGCTACGACACCCGCCCGGAACTGGACGAATCCGGCTGGAAGACGCTGCTCGCAAACCTGGACCGGCTGACCTCCCTGGCCGCCAAGCGGGGCGTGCGGGCCGTCCTGCACCCGCACATCGGCACGATGGTCGAGCGCGGCGAGGAGGTCCAGCGGGTGCTGGAGGGATCGGGCATCGCGCTGTGCCTGGACACCGGGCACCTGCTGGTCGGCGGCACCGACCCGGCCGAGCTCACCCGCCAGGTCCCGGAACGCATCGCCCACACTCACTTCAAGGACGTCGACGACACGATCGCGGCTCAGGTCCGCTCGGCCCGGCTGACCTACACCGAGGCCGTCGGGCGCGGCATGTACCGGCCGCTGGGCCGCGGCGACGTCGACTTCGCCGCCATCATCGCCTCCCTGGGGCGCCGCGGCTACGACGGCTGGTACGTGCTGGAGCAGGACACCATCCTCACCGAGGAGCCCCACGGCGAAGGCCCGGTCGCGGACGTCCGGCAGAGCGCCGCCTACCTGCGCGAGCTGCTGACCGCCACCCAGTCCCAGTAACGCCGGCCCCAGAAGGAGGACGCAACGATGCGGATCGGACTGCTCGGCCTGGGGCGGATCGGCTCGTTTCACGCCGAGACCCTGTCCGGCCTGCCCGAGATCGAGGAGCTGGTGGTCAGTGACCCGGTACGGGCGCTGGCCGAACAAGTCTCCGCGCGGTTCGGGGCCAAGGTCGCCGAAAGCCCGGAGGCGGTGCTGGCGTCGGGGGTCGACGGGGTGGTCATCGCCGCTCCCACCTCCCGGCACGGCGGCCTCATCGGGCTGTGCGTCGCCGCGGGCCTGCCCACCTTCTGCGAGAAGCCGCTGGCGGGCGACAGCGCCGCGGCGGCCCGGCTCGCCCGCCGGATCGCCGGTACCGACGTCCAGGTTCAGATCGGGTACCCGCGCCGGTACGACCCGGCCATCGCCGCGATCCGCGCCGCGGTGGCCGGCGGCGACCTCGGCATGATCCATACGGTCCGGTCCACGACCCTCGATCCCGCGCCGCCGCCCCGGGCCTATCTCGCCGCGTCCGGCGGGATCTTCCGCGACTGCGCCGTGCACGACTACGACGCCGTCCGCTGGGTCACCGGGCAGGAGGTGACCGAGGTCTACGCCACCGGCACCAACCAGGACGCGGAATGGTTCGCCGAGTTCGACGATGTGCACACCGCCTCGGCCGTGCTGACCCTGGACGGCGGGGCGCTGGCCGTCGTGTCCAACACCCGTTACAACGCCCGCGGGCACGACGTGCGGCTGGAGGTGCACGGCACCCAGGACAGCCTGGCGGCCGGCCTGGGCCCCGGGCTTCCGCTGCGGTCGGCCGAGCCCGGCGTCTCGTTCCCCGACGGCCAGCCGTTCACGTTCTTCATGGACCGGCTGGCCGAAGCCTTCCGGGCTGAACTGACGGCGTTTACTGAGGTGGCGGCGGGGCAGCGTACGTCGCCGTGCACGGTCCTGGACGCGCTCGAAACCGGCTGGGTCGCCGAGGCCTGCACGTTGTCGCTGCGCGAGCACCGCCCGGTCCGGATCGAGGAAGTCCGGATCTCGTGACCCCGGGTCCGCCGGGGGCCGTGATAGGCCGTGACTTGGACGACTGGCTGGTTAGCACGGCTCATGCCGCTCTTAACGGGTGACGATCACGGCGGCATGGTGGCCGCTGGCGTTTTTCAGCTCGGCGTCGCCGGTCAGCAGCTCGCAGCCGAGCGCCTCAGCCAGCGCGATGTAGGCGGCGTCGTACGCGCCGAGATTGTGACGCAGCTGCCACATGCGGGGATGGTAGGGCCAGACCGGATGGCGGGTGATGCGCAGACGGGAGTAGTCAGCCAGCATCTGTTCCCCGCGGTCATCGGTGATCTTCTTCCCGGCGGCCAGTCCCCGGACGGTGGCCGCGACCTCGACGTCAAGGTGGTGCGGGGCGTGCAGCGTGCGAGGCGCCGACAGCCGCTGCCGCAGCACGTCGTCTCCCTCCCGCGCGGACAGGGCGTCGATCACCAGGGAGCAGTCGACGACGTAGGTCGGGCTCAACGCCGCCCCTCGTCGCGGGCCGCCAGCAGGTCGTCCATGGTCAGATCCACCGGTTCGCGGTCCCGGGCGATCCGGGCGATGATCTCGGCGTTGGTCTCCGCGGCGGCGTCAGCGTCCATCAGATCGCGCAGGTAGCCCGACAGCGACTGGCCCAGTGATCTGGCCCGATCGCGCAGGACCGTGAGGGTCGCCGGATCGACGTCGCGGACCTGGACGATGCCGGCATCCGTAGGCTCGCTCATGCTCGCAGCTTACCTCGTATTCATGCACCGCGCATGAATGCGTTCTGTCGGTTAGCTCGTGTCGAAAACTGTCCCGTCGGTTTCGGGCTTGAGGAAATTTTACCGAGGCGGAACAATGAGCCCCGAAATGTCCGCTTGGTGACCCTGGGGCCGCGCTCCAGCGACGAGGAGACCGGCATGGCGAGATTCCGCCGACCCATCGCGCTCGCCGTCGGGGTGGTCTCGCTGACCGCTGTCGGCCTGGGACCGGTCGCGCTCACCGGCAGCGCCGCGGTCGCGTCCGCGGGCGGTAAGTGCTCCGCCGGAGCGCACACGCTGGCCGCGCCCGGGTCGCGCCTGTACCCGGAGACCGGCAACGGCGGTTACCGCAGCGTCCACACCGACGTGCACCTGGTCTACGACGCGGGCACGAACAGCTTCCTGCCGGGCAACAGCGTGGCCCTGACCGACCAGGCCACGCAGTGCCTGACCAGCTTCAGCCTGGACTTCGAACGGAGCTCGGCCAACACCACCGCCGGGCCGGACCTGAGCGTCACGTCGGTAAAGGTCAACGGCCGGCCGGCCAAGTTCACGTTCGAACAGCCGACCTACCCGGGCGATCCCAACGGCCAGGGCGACCCCGATCCGCGGGCCCACGAGGCGTCGCAGAACAACCCGGTCGGCGGCCCGGACAACAACCCGCTCCCGCCGGCCTGCACCCCGGAACTGAACGACTCCCAGGACGCCGACGCCCTCGACGGCACCCAGTGCCCGGCCAACAAGCTGGTCGTCATGCCCAGCTTCCCGGTCCGGGACGGCACGAGGTTCACCGTCCAGGTCAGCTACACCGGCCGGCCCGGTGTGCACAACGACGGTGACGGCAGCACCGAAGGATGGTTCGCGGCCACCGGCGGTGGCTTCGTCACCACCGAACCGGTCGGCACCGAAGACTGGATGCCGCTCAACGACTACCCCGCGGCCAAGCCGAGTTACGACTATTACGACACGATCAACGCCGGTAAGACCGCGCTGGCCAACGGCCAGCTGAAGTCGGTCGCCCACCACGGGCCCAGCAGCCAGTTCCCGGCCGGCTCGGTCACCTACCACTGGGACTCCGACGCGCCGGTGGCCAGCTACCTGGTCGAGAACAGCGTCGGTAACTACAACCTGACCTCCCGCAAGGCCAGCGACGGGCTCACCTACTACGAGGCCCAGGACACCGGGATCAGCGCCAAGCAGCAGGCCGCCAACTTGGCGATCATGAACCAGCAGCAGGACATCACCGACTTCGAGAGCCAGTACAACGGCCCGTTCCCGTTCGCCTCGGACGGCGTTGTGGTGGGAACCCCGTCCGCGGGCTTCGAAGAAGAGATGCAGACCATGATCACCTTCGCCGACAGCCAGATCGACACCGACACCCTGTACCACGAGAACATGCACCAGTGGTGGGGCGACCACGTGACCGAGAGCAGCTACAACATGACCTTCTACAAGGAGGGCATGGCCACGCTGGCCGAGTACATGTACGCCGCCCGTACGGCCCAGACCAAGGCGGGTGGCCCGGGCACCGCGGCCGGGCGGCAGGCGTTCACCAGCAGCCTGATCGCGCAGTTCAACAAGCTGTACGCCAAGACCGGCAGCTTCTGGTCGGTGGCACCATCCAACCCGGACGCCGCCGGGCTGTTCTCGGACTCCTCGACCTACGACCGGCCCGGCGCGGCCTACATCGCGCTGTGGCAGATCCTGGGCACGGCCCGGTTCACCCAGGTGCTGCGCACCGTCCAGCGCGAGTACGGCGGCGGCTCGATCACCGAGCCAGAGTGGGAGGCCGCCTTCGAGCGCGGGCTCCCGAACCAGAGCCACGCCTGCCGGGCCGAGCTGAGCGAGTTCTTCACCCAGTGGTTCGACACCGCCTACCCGGCCGGTGGCGCAACCAAGCCGGCCATCACCGGCCCCAGCCTGGCCGGCCCCGGGTTCTCCTGCTAGAACGCTTAGTTTCCGGCGGGGGACAGGCGGGCTGAGGACTGTGGTGGAACGTCCCACCGTGGACACCGAGTCGGGGACGGTCCAGGGTGGCCGCTGCGGACCCCATCATCAGGAACTCGTGCCGGCGGCTGACGGCGCACCTGCGGGCGGCGGACGCCGACGCGGCTGAGCACGAGAGGCAATGGTTCCTCACCTGCCTGCACTTCATGTGGCGCCTGGCGCTGCGCACCAAGCGTGCGGGCTGAGCGTGGCAACAACGACCCACGACGTCGCGGGCCGGGATCAGCCGTCGACTTCATCACCTTCGACTTCCCGCACGTCGGCGCCGACCGCATCGTCGGTCGCGGAGGCCTCCGCCTAAGGCCACGCTCGGGCCGCACGATAGAACGATCGCTATGGAGATCTTCGAAGTGGCGGCGCCCGAAGCGGGACCGAGCCTGGCCCTGCACGGGGGGGCCGGTGGCCGCCTGGAGGAGCTGACTCTGACCGCCCGCGCGCCGTACGAGCAGGGGCTGCTGGCCGCCTACCGGGCCGGATGGCAGGTGCTGGCCGCGGGCGGCGGTGCCCTGGACGCGGTCTGCGCCAGCGTGGCCGTACTGGAGGACGATCCGCTGTTCAACGCCGGCCGTGGTGCCGCGCTCACCGCGACCGGGCAGGCGGAGCTGGACGCATCGGTGATGACCGGGTCCGGGCAGGCTGGTGCGGTGGCCGCGTCGAAGTACGCCCGGAACCCGGTCCGGCTGGCCCGCGCCGTGATGGAACACACCGACCACGTCCTCATCGTCGACCCGGACGTCGCGTTCCTGGAGCGACACGGGCTTGACGTGGTTGGCCGCGGCTACTTCATCACCGAGCCGCGCCAGCGGCAACTGGACCGCCTGACCGGCGGCCGGGCCATCGCCGCCCGGCACGGGACGGTCGGCGCCGCGGCCCGTGATGCCGGCGGTCACGTCGCCGCGGCCACGTCCACCGGCGGGATGGTTGGCCAGGCCGAGGGCCGTGTCGGGGACAGCCCCATCGTCGGCGCGGGTGTCTACGCCCGCGACCAGGTGGTGGCGATCTCGTCGACCGGGCACGGCGAGGCCTTCATCCGCGGCGTCGTCGCGTACGACGTCGCGGCCCGGATCCGTTACGCCGGCGCCGATCTGGCCCAGGCGGTCCGCGGGACCATCGAGGCCGAGCTGGCCCAGCGTGGCTCCAGCGGAGGCCTCGTGGCCGTCGGCGGCGATGGCCGCATCGTGGTGGCCCACAACTCGCCCGCGATGTTCTCCGCCCGCGGCACCGGCCCCAATCCGGCCCTGACCACCTGACCGACCGCGAGGGAGGATGGTGGCGGCGGCGAAGCGAGGAGGTAGGCAGTGCGGGTGCAACTGGCGTACGGCATGACGGGCCTGGGCATCGAAGTGGACCCGGAACTGACCACGGTGGTGGAGCCGGTGCACCAGCGCGCGGTGGCCGATCCGGGTGCGGCCCTGCGCGCCGCGCTGCGTCACCCGGTCGCCGGGCCCCCGCTGCGCGAGCGGGTGCGGCCGGGGCAGACCGTGGCCATTTCCGCCTGCGACGGGACCCGTCCGCAGCCGCGGCACCTGATGATCCCGGCCATCCTGGCCGAGCTCGACGGGATCACCCGCCTGGAGGACGTCGTCGTCCTCGTGGCCACCGGCACCCACCGCGGCAACGATCAGCACGAACTGCGCGAGATGTTCGGGGACGAGGTCGTGGCCAGCGTGCGGATCGTCAATCACGACGCGCGGGCCGCGGATGAACTGGCCTTCGCCGGAGTGCACGGCAACGGCGTGCCGGTGTGGCTGAACCGGGCCTGGCTGGAGGCCGACGTGCGGATCACCACCGGGTTCGTGGAGCCGCATTTCTTCGCCGGGTTCTCCGGCGGCCCGAAGCTGGTCGCGCCCGGCCTGGCCGGGCTGGACACCGTGCTGGTGCTGCACGACGCCGCCCGCATCGGTGATCCGCGCGCCACCTGGGGCATCATTTCCGGCAATCCCGTGCACGACGACATCCGGGCCATCGCCGCGGCCACCGGTGTCACGTTCGCCCTGGACGTGGTGCTGAACGCGGATAAGGACATCGTGGCGGCGTTCGGCGGTGACCTGTTCGCGATGCACGCCGCGGCGTGCGCGGCGGCCCGGCAGGCGGCGATGCGGCCGGTACCCGCGCCGTTCGACGTGGTGGTCACGACCAACTCGGGATTCCCGCTCGACCAGAACCTGTACCAGGCGGTGAAGGGGATGTCCGCCGCCCGCCAGGTGGCGCGGCCGGGCGGAACCATCATCTGCGCCGCCGAGTGCCGGGACGGCTTCCCCGACCACGGCGCTTACCGGCAGGTCCTGGCCTCCGCGCCGTCACCCCAGGCCCTGCTGGAGGCCATCCTGGCCCGCCCGCAGACCGTGGCGGACCAGTGGCAGGTGCAGATCCAGGCCCAGATCCAGGCCGCAAACCGCGTCGTGATGCACACCTCCTACCTCAGTGACGCCGACCTCGCCGACGCCCACCTGGAGCAGACCGGCGACGTCAGCGGCACCATCACCGACGCGCTGGCCGCCGCCAGTCCCGGTGCCCGGCTGTGCGTCCTGCACGAAGGCCCGCAGACCATCCCCTACGTCGAGACGCGGTTACGAGGCTGGTAGCAGCGCCTCGACCGCGGCGACGAACCCGTCCGGGTCGTCCAGGCTCAAGGTGAGCTGACGCACCCGCGACGGGCCCAGGCCGAACAGCGTGTCGATGCTGGGGGAGATGTGGACGGGCGGGTCGATGGTCAGCTCGGCCAGGCCCTCGGCCGACCCGTTCACCAGCCACCGGCCGCGCCGGCCGTGCACGCCGGTGGTGCCGCCCACCTTGGCCTGGGACCGCTGGACGGAGCGGACCGAGCTGCGGGGGATGTCCAGCTTGAACGAGCCCATCCGGACGCGGATTTCGCCGGCGTCCACGGCGACGCCCGAGATACCGCGGCCCGCGCGGAACAAGAGCCGGTCCAGTGAGTCAGAAAGCCGGCCCGACCACGTATCGCTGTAGCTGATCGTGAACCACTGCTGGCCCGGCGGCGACGTGTGCCCACCGGCGGCCGGGTCCTCTCCGGCCGCCTGGTGCTCCCGGATGACCGCGCGCCGGGCGGCGGCGTAGGACTCGCCGGTTTCGGCCATGCGCTGACGTGCGGCCGCGTTGATTTTGTCGTGCGACATCGTGTCCTCGATCCAGTGACCTGTCCCGGCGCCGAGCCACTGCAAGAGTGATCACGATGAACGAAAAGACAGACCACGCGAGGGCTGAGCCGCTCTTGTCCTCGAACGTTACGTCCAGCGCCGGGCTGACGTAGCTCGGATCCGGCAGGCGTGGCTGCCAATCTCAGCATACGCCGACCGCGCCTCCGGGCCGCTCCGCTGCGGCCCAGCTGGCCTAGCCGAATGTGAACACGAAGGCCTCGATACCGGGATCGAGGAAGGTGATCTCGAAGGTGCGATCGGTGATGCGGCCGGGCTGCCGGATGAGCTGGTGTAGTCGCTGCTGGGTTACGGTGCCGAAGCCCAGGTCGTCGACGTCGGCCCCGTGCGCCGGGCCGGGGGCCGCACCCGGGCAAGTCCCTGGTCTTACCCAGGGCAAGACCAGGAAGTTACCCGGGTGCGATCCACCCGCCGTCGGCGTGACCGTGGAGACAACCGGTACTAAGGAGCGCGGACATGACCGACGACGTACAGCAGGCCAACGACGGGCCGACCAGCATCCGCCCGTTCCGGGTCGAGTTTTCCGACGAAGCCCTCAGCGATCTGCGCCGACGCATCAACGTAACCAGGTGGCCCGACCGCGAGACGGTCTCCGACGACTCGCAAGGCGTGCGGCTCGCGCTGATGCAGGAGCTCGCGGGCTACTGGGGGACCGACTACGACTGGCGCCCGTGCCAGGCGAAACTGAACAGCCTGCCCAACTTCCTGACCGAGATCGACGGGCTGGACATCCACTTCATCCACGTCCGCTCGCCGCACGAGAACGCCCTGCCCCTGATCGTCACGCACGGCTGGCCCGGCTCGATCATCGAGCAGCTGAAGATCATCGAGCCGCTGACCAACCCCACCGCCCACGGCGGAAGCGCGGACGATGCGTTTCACCTGGTGATTCCGTCCCTGCCCGGGTACGGGCTCTCGGCCCGGCCGACCGTCACCGGCTGGGACCCGAACCGGACCGCCCGGGCCTGGACCGAGCTGATGAAGCGCCTCGGGTACAACCGCTTCGTGGCCCAGGGCGGCGACTTGGGCGCGGCGGTCACCCAGTCGATGGGAATCCAGGCCCCGCCGGAGCTGCTCGGTATCCACTCCAACATGCCCGGGACCGCCCCAGCCGAGATCAACCAGGCCGTCAAGCGGGGCGACCCGGCGCCAGCAGGCCTGTCCACCGAGGAGAAGAGCGCCTTCGAGCAGCTCAGCAGCTTCTACGCCCTGCACGTGGCTTACGCGCAGATGCTGACCACGCGCCCGCAGACGATTTACGGGCTGGCGGACTCACCCATCGACCTGGCGGCGTTCATTCTGGACCACGGCGACGGCACCGGGCAGCCCGGTCTCGTCGAGCTGGCCTTCCGCGGGCAACTGCAGAGCGCGCTGACCCGCGACGACCTCCTCGACAACATCACGCTGTACTGGCTGACCAACACCGCTGTTTCCTCGGGTCGCCTGTACTGGGAGAACAAGGCGGACTTCTTCGACGCCAAGCCCATCACGATCCCGTTTGCCATCAGTGTCTTCCCGGACGAGCTCTACCAGGCCCCCCGCAGCTGGGCTGAGCTCGCCTATCCCAAGAACCTGATTCACTACAACCGGCTGGACCGGGGTGGCCACTTCGCCGCTTGGGAACAGCCTGACCTGTTCACGGCCGAGATGCGGGACTCCTTCCGCTCGCTGCGCTGACTAGCTTGGGCACCATGACCGGTGCGGCCACTTTGATTTCGGTGAATGTGGGGCTGCCGCAAGACGTGCCCTGGCACGGGAAGACCGTGCACACGGGGATCTTCAAGTCGCCGGTGGCCGGGCCGGTCATGGCGCGGCGGCTGAACCTCGACGGCGACGGCCAGGGCGACACAGCGGGCCACGGTGGTGAGCAGCGCGCGGTATTCGTGTACCAGCTCAGCTCCTACGGGCACTGGGAGCGGTACTTCGGTCAAGACCAGCGCTACTTCGGGAAAGACGACCGGGAGTACGGCCAGTTCGGCGAGAACTTCACCGTCGACGGGCTGCCCGATGACGAGGTCTGCATCGGGGACCGGTACCGGATCGGCGAGGCCGAGTTCGAGGTCACCCAGCCCCGGGTGACCTGCTACCGGGTCGGCATGCGGCTGGGTCAGCCGCAGCTGCCGGCCCTGCTGGTCAGCCACCACCGGCCCGGGTTCTACCTGCGGGTGATCACCGAGGGGCGGGTGCAGGCCGGCGACGGGATCGTCCGGACCCGGACCGGGCCTGGCGCGCTCAGCGTGTCCGCCACCGATGCGCTGCTGTACCTGCCGGGCCACAACCCGGCGCTGCTGCGGCGAGCCCTGGACATCCCGGCGCTGAGCCCGGGCTGGCAGGGGTCGTTCCGCGACCTGCTGGCCGACGCCACGCCCCCCGCCGGGTCCGGCGCCCAGCCCGCGGCCGGGTCTGACGCCGGGCCGGTCGTAGCTCCGGCGCCGGCCTGGCCCGGGTTCCGGCCGCTGCGCGTTACGCGGATCACCCGGGAGAGCAGCACCGTGTCCTCGATCGTGCTCGACGACCCCGCCGGGAGTCCGCTGCCCGCCGCCCAGGCTGGCCAGTACCTGACGTTCCGGATCACCGGAGCCGGCCACCCGGCCCCGGTGCGCAGCTATTCGCTGTCATCCGCGCCCGGGGACGCCGCCTACCGCATCAGCGTCAAGCACGAACCGCACGGCGTGGCCAGCAGCTACCTGGACACCGTCCTGCAGGTGGGCGCCACTTTGGATGTCGCCGCTCCGCGCGGCGACTTCGTCCTGGACGGCGAGGCCGGGCCGGTGCTGCTGGTCTCCGCCGGGATCGGGATCACCCCCGTGCTGGCCATGCTGCACGACCTGGCGGACCAGCCCAGCCCGCGCGAGGTGTGGTGGATCCATGCCGCCCGCGAGCCGGCCGACGACGCGCTGGCGGCCGAGGCCCACGGTCTGCTCGGCGTCCTGCCGCACGCCCATGAGCACGTGTTCTACAGCGCCACGGACGGGCGCTTGTCCAAGGACAAGCTGGAGCAGCTGGGCCTGCCGCCCGGCGCGGCCGCCTACGTGTGCGGGCCGCCCAGATTTATGGCCGACATGCAGGACGCGCTCACCGTGCTCGGCGTCGGCCCGGCCCGCATCCACACCGAGCTGTTCGGGGCCCTGCCACCCCTCAACCCTGGCCTTACCGATCAGCCCCACCGGGCGCCGCATCCGCCGGATGGGGCGTCCGGCACCGGCCCGCAGATCACGTTCGCCCGCAGCGGGCTTTCGGTCCCGTTCGACACCAGCCAGCGCAGCGTCCTCGACTTCGCCGACGCCTGCGACGTGCCGACCCGCTGGAGCTGCCGCGCCGGCGTCTGCCACACCTGCGTCACCCCGGTGCTGTCCGGTGACATCGCCTACGCGCCGGAGCCACTGGAGCTTCTGGCCGCGGGCCAGGTGCTGATCTGCTGCGCCCGGCCCCAGACCGACCTCGTGCTGGATCTGTGAGGACCGCAGGCTGAGCCTCGAGACTCAGGCTGGCAGCTGGTCGAACACCTCAGCCTTGATCCGGGCCAGCTGGTCCGCGCGCTCGGCCACGGTGGCGCCGAGGTTGGTGTCGGGCAGGATGAACTCGTCAAAGCCGAGGCCGGCGTACTGCCCGAACTGATCGATGAGCTGTTGCGCCGAGCCTGCGAGGGTGCGGCCGGACGGCGGCTCGCTCTCGCCCAGTTCGATGTGGGCGTTGACCGAGCGCCACATCGTGGCCGGGGCACGGCCCGCCTTCTCGCACGCTTCATCCACGGCCTGCACCCGGTCGGCCAGGTCCGGGGCGTGCCAGGTGTTCCACTCGTTGGCGTGGCGGGCCGTGATGCGGAGCATGCGCGGCCCACGGGTGCCGACCAGCAGCGGCAAGGGCGCCTGGACCGGCTTGGGATCGGCCGGAGCGTCGGTGAAGTTGTAGAACTCGCCGGAGAACGTGGTGGTGTCGTCGGCCAGCATCGAGCGGACGATCGTGATCGCTTCCTCGAACCGGCTGACCCGCTTCCCCGGCGGCTCGAGGTCAATGCCGTAGGCGTGGTGCTCGTTGAGCTGCCAGCCCGCGCCGAGCCCGAGCACGAACCGGCCACCGGACAGCTGGTCGATCGTGGCGGCCCGCTTGGCCAGCAGCGCCGGGTGATGGACCGAGGTCGGTGAGACCAGGGTCCCGATCCGGACCCGCTCCGTCACCGCGGCCAGGGCGGGCAACAGCGCCCAGCACTCGTAGACGTCGCCCCGGACCGGCGTCGTGTCGCCGGTGTTGGGCATGTAGTGATCGGCCATCCAGACGCCGTACCAGCCGTTTGCTTCCGCCCCGCGTACGTCTTCCAGGGCATCAGCGGGCGCACGGGTGTTGCTGGGCCACAGTGAGAACTTCACCACCCAACCCTAACCAACCTGTCCCCCACGCTAGCGGTCAGGCGGGCGGGTCCGGCAGACGCTCCAGCCGGGTCCAGCCGGCCCAGCCGCGCTCGTGCATGAGGTCCAGCAGCCGCCCCATCCGGGGGTCGGACTCGACGGCCAGGGCGTCCATCAGGTCGAACGGCAGGTCGTCGCGCTCGCCCTCGCCGGGATAGGACTCGCCGGCGGCGTAGGCCTGCTCGAGCAGGCCGGCCAGGATGTCGGCCACTTCCTCCAGCCGCGGGTCGTGGTCGCCTTCGTCGCTTTCGGAAAGCTCCGACAGGAGCTGGTAGAGCCGGATCATTCGCGGGTCTTCCAGCTCCGCGAGTTTCCCGGGGATCCACTCGCGGACGTGATCGGGCCAGCGCGCCGCGACCAGGATCCACCCGTCCCGCTCGCCCTCGATGACCCGCTCTGACGCCCCGAGCTGCCGAAGCCGGTCGAGATAGGTGACCACCTCCGGCGGGACGACCAGGCCGTCCCCGGCCGCGAGCTGTGCGATCTGCTTGCGGCTGGTCTCCAGCCGTTCGATCTCGCCGAGCAGGTGGCGGTCGATCCGCTCGATCGTTTCGGCGAAGGTCGATGCGTCGGCTTCGAGCACCTGGCCGATCTGAGCCAGCGGCACACCCGCGTTGGCCAGGGTACGGACCTTGATCAGGGAAACGACGGCCGTGCCACCGTACCGCCGGTAGCCGGAGGCGTCCCGCTCCGGCTCGGGCAGCAGCCCGATGTGGTGATAGTGCCGCACCGCCCGCACCGTGACGCCGGCGTAGGCCGCCAGTTGCCCGATCGTCAGCATGTTCTGATCCTGCCCTCGTCTCGCCTCGACCCGGTCGGCGCTGGGTCAGGAGACCCGGCGACGGTAGGAAATGCTGGCCAGCAGGTAAGCCACGACGAGGATGCCGGCGCACCAGGCGAAGGCGGTCCAGAGGGTGGAACCGACCGGTTGCTGGGCGAACAGGTCCCGGATCGAGTCGACGATGGAAGTCACCGGCTGGTACTCGGCGAACGCGCGCACCGGGCCGGGCATGGTGCCGGTGGGCACGAAGGCCGAGCTGATGAAGGGCAGGAAGATCAGCGGGTAGGCGAAGGCGCTCGCTCCGTCCACGCTCTTGGCGGTCAGGCCGGCGATGACCGCCAGCCAGGTCAGCGCCAGGGTGAACAGGATGAGGAGGGCAGCGATCGCGAGCCAGGCCAGCACTCCGGCCCCCGAGCGGAAGCCCGCCAGGAGCGCGACGCCGACGACGAGCACGAGCGAGATCACGTTGGCGGCCAGCGAGGTCAGCACGTGCGCCCACAGCACGCCCGATCGGGCGATCGGCATGGACTGGAATCGCTCCAGTATCCCGCTCTGCATGTCGGTGAACAGCCGGAACGCGGTGTATGAGATGCCCGAGGCGATCGTGATGAGCAGGATGCCGGGCAGCAGGTAGCTCACGTACGAGCCTGATCCGTGCTTGATCGCGCCGCCGAGCACGTAGACGAACAGCAGCAACAGGGCCACCGGCATGATCGCGGTGGTGATGATGGTGTCCGGGCTGCGGGTGACGTGGCGCATGGTCCGCCCGGTGAGGACGGTGGTGTCGCCGAAGAATTGCGTGGCCATGGCTGGTTCCTTACTTGGGGTCGCCGACGACGGCGAAGAAGACGTCTTCGAGGGTGGGCTGCTTCTCGACGTAGGTGACCTTGGCCGGCAGCAGCTGCTTGAGTTCGGCCAGGGTGCCGTGGACGATGATCCGGCCCTGGTGGAGGATCGCGATCCGGTCGGCCAGCTGTTCGGCCTCGTCCAGGTACTGCGTCGTGAGCAGCACGGTCGTGCCGCCCGCGGCGAGCTCTCGGACCGCGTGCCAGACCTCGATGCGCGCCTCCGGGTCCAGCCCGGCCGTCGGTTCGTCGAGGAAGATAACCGGCGGATTCCCGATCAGGCTCATCGCGATGTCCAGCCGGCGGCGCATGCCACCGGAGTACGTCGCGGCCCTCCGGGCGCCCGCCTCGGTCAGCGAGAAGCGCTGCAGCAATCCATCCGCTATCACGCCCGGGTCCTTGAGGTGCCTCAGCCTGCCTACCAGGACGAGGTTCTCGCGACCGCTGAGGATCTCATCGACCGCCGCGAACTGCCCGGTGAGGCTGATGGACTCGCGCACGTCGGCGGCCTGCGCCGCGACATCGAAGCCGTTGACCCGGGCCGTTCCGGCATCGGCTTTGAGCAGCGTGGACAGGATCTTGACCACCGTGGTCTTGCCCGCACCGTTCGAGCCGAGCAGGGCGAAGACGCTGCCCCGCGCCACCTCGAAGTCCACGCCGCCCAGCACACGCAGTTCTTGGTACGACTTCCCCAGGCCCTGCACCTGGATCGCAGGCCCTTGGGCTGCGAGTCTCGAGGCCTGATTGATTGCTGGCGAGATGCTCATGACGGTCAGCATGGAAGGTTGACCCAGCGTCAAGGTCAAGCCCAAGTACAGATTATTTTAACGGACTATATAGTCCTTTACGGATAGGAAACGCGATCGTCGACGAGGGCCGGAGCCTTACGTCCCACCAGGTGAAAGACGCGGCTGAGCTGACGGTAGGGGTCCCGGCGGCTGGCTTCGAGTTCCACTGCGGCGGTCGCGGCCAGCTGGGCTGAGTCGCGGGGGTCGAGCTCGGCGCCGCTGAATTCGAGCCAGTCGACGAACAGCCACACCCCGTACCAGCGCAGTGGTTCCACGCCGTCCCGGCGCAGCAGCTCGCTGAGCTCCTCCACGGTGTCGGCCCGGCTCGGCACGCCCAACACCCCGTTCTCAGTCCTGGTGTCAAACGAGGCCAGGGCGTCGTCCCACCGCCGTTCCAGAGCCGGGCGTACCGCCATCGTCTTGGCGTTGCCGGTCATGATCGAGACCAGCCCGCCGGGCGCGGCGCCCCGGCAACGCAGGCTGCCCCGCGGCTCCGGCCGCTCCAGGTACCCGAGCCCGC
>CAXUJF010000030.1:0-2812 GCA_964250865.1 uncultured Streptosporangiaceae bacterium | reverse complement strand
ACACGGCGGCGAAGAGCCCGGCACCCGCTGCCGCCGCCGCGTCCTCGCCGGCGGCCTGCACTAGCGTCACCCGTTGCCGAGCCTCGGCCGGCAGCCGGGCCAGGCGCTGCTCGGCCTTGTCCAGCATCGCCGCCGACGGGTCGAGCACGGTCACGTCGTAACCGGCTTGAGCCAGCGGGAACGACTGATGGCCCGCGCCGCCGCCCACGTCGAGCACCGCCGCCGGTGGCGCGGGCAGCTGCTCCAGCAGCTGCTGATGCAGCACATAGGTGCGCACGTACCCCTTCACCGTGGCGTACGCCTCATCGGCGAAGGGCCCGGCCAGCACGGCCCAGGTGTCATCGTCCACCACGCCACCATACGGACATGCGCGGCGGTCCCTGGAACCCGACATCGCCGCGGATGAGTTGGCCGCTGGATCAGCGCAGCGGCTTGGCCAGCGTGGCGAACTCCAGATCGCTGACCTTGGGCCGGCCGACGCTCTCGTCGCCGTAGGGGAATGGCTTCAGCTCGCCCGTGCGCTGGTAGCCGCGGCGCTCGTACCAGGCGATCAGCACCTCACGCTGCCGGATCACGGCCATCTCCAGGGTGGCCGCGCCGAATTCGTCACGGGCGATCCGTTCGGCCTCGGCCAGGACGACCCGCCCGTAGCCGCCACGCTGCAGCGACGGCCGGACGGCGAACATGCCAAAGTAGGCCGCGCCGCCGGGCCCCGCGGGTTCCTGAAGCTCGCAGCAGACCTGCAGGGCGCCGGCTTCCTCGGCCAGCAGTACGTGTGTGCCCGGCTCGGCGAGGAGGGCCGAGACCGTGGCCGCGTCGGTGCGCTGCCCCTCGATCAGCTCGGCCTCGGACGTCCACCCGGACCGGCTCTCCCCGCCCCGGTAGGCCGACTCGACCAGGGCGACGACCGCAGGCACGTCGGCCGGGCCCGCGTAGCGGTAGCTCAGATCAGGCATGACCCGAACTTAAGCCCACTCAACCCGCTGAACGGTTAAGATGGTCTAAATAGTCCTTTTTAATAAGGTCGGGAGACGAGGCCATGAACGTCGGTCGGAGTGACGATGAGGCGATCCTGCGGGAGCTGAACGACGCCTACCTCCATTGGACCAGAACAGCGACGTGGCCCGGTACGACGAGTTCCTGGCCGAGGACTTCACCGCGTCCTTGCCGGATCTGGTGTTCCGCAACCGCCAGGAGTTCCTCGACCTGATCGCCCAGCCGCGTCCGTTCCGTGACCTCACCCTGCTCGGCCTGCGGGTCCGCATCCTCGGCGACGTCGCGCTGCTGCACGGCCGGGTGAGCTACAGGACCACCCACGACCACACTCAGCGCGAAGCGCTCTACACCGACACCTACCAGCGCCACGACGGCAGGTGGCGGTGCGTCGCGGGCGAGGTCGTGGCCCAGGGCGAGTAAGGCTCGGGCCAGGACCAGGGCTAGGACCAGAGCCAGGGGCTTCCACGGGGGCGACCGCCGGCCGCGCGTGGATCGTCGGGTCATCCAGGTGGGAGGTCAGCGCCGGTACGACCTGCGCCGCTGGGCCACGGTGTTCACGCTCGGCATGTACGCCGCCTGCAGCTTCACCGTGGGCCAGGTGGCCGGCAGCTCCGGGATCAGCCGGTTCGGCCAGGTCGAGACCTAAGTCGCGGTTGCCGCCACCGTGGCCGTGCTGGCCGGGCTGGCCCGGCAGCTCTGGCGCGCCCGCCCCCTGGTAGTCAGCCAGTCGGCTCCGGTGGCGGCGGCGAGGCATGACACCAGCGACCCCACTAGTACCACGTCGCCCATCCGAGCAGAAGAGCCACGGTAGCGCTACCGACCCCGATCGCCACGGCCAGCGAGTGGCTCCGGTCAGTATTCGATTGACACCTTGAGCGCGCCGTCGGTCCGGTCATGAGCCATGTGGAAGGCCTCCTCCACCCGGTCGATCGGCAGCATGTGGCTGAGCAGCGGGGCCACGTCGATCGCGCCGTCGGCGATCAGCTGCACGGCGTACCGGAACGACTCGAGTCCGGGCTCGCCCTGGGTGCCGGAGATCGCGTAGGCGGTCAGCCGCCGGACGAAGAACTCAGGGAACGAGAAGGGGTAACCGTCGGTGCCCTCCGGCAAGCCGAACCAGAGGACGGTCGCGCTGTCCGCGGCCAGTTCCACGCTCAGCGGGAACGTCTGCCGGCTGCCGACCGCCTCTACCACCAGGCCGGCCCCCCGCCCGCCGGTGGCCTCGAGCACCGCCGACCGGAAGCCGGCCTCACCGGCGCCGTCGGCCAGCACGGTCAGGTCGGCACCCAGGTGCCGGGAGTAGGCCAGCCGGGCCGGTGACCTGTCCGACACCAGCACCGACCGGGCCCCGGCCCGCTTGAGCAGGAACGTGAAGAAGGCACCCGCCGACCCCTGCCCGATGACGGCGACATCTTGGCCGATGAGGTCGAGCTGGTGGCGCCGCAGGGCGTAGACGACCGTGCCCAGCTGCTGGGCCATGAGCAGGTGGCTGACCGGCACCTTGTCGGCCAGCCGGATACAGAAAGAGCCGGGCAGGGCCTGGTACTCGGCCATGCACCGCCCGTCGACGAAGTGCGGGACGGTCAGCACCCGGTCGCCCGGCTCGAAGCCGGGGCCGCGTGACTCCACCACCTCGCCCACGCTCTCGTGCCCGGGCCAGCCAGCCGGCACCGCCGGTGGCGGCGCACCGCCGTACACGGTGTGCAGATCGGAGCCGCAGATGGAGGTGTAGGCCGTCCGGACCAGAATCTCGCCGTCCGCGGGCGACGGCCGCGGCACCTCCTCGCAGACCACGCGGCCCGCATCGACCCAGCGT
>CAXUJF010000029.1:0-22552 GCA_964250865.1 uncultured Streptosporangiaceae bacterium | reverse complement strand
GGGGGCGCCCGGCCTGGGCGAGGAGCTGCGCGCGCTGGCGCTGATCAGCCTCGGCAGCGCCGAGTACGGGGCGGCCCGGATCGAGGATGCAGCGGCGCACCTGGAGCAGGGCGCGGTGCTGGCCAGCCGGGTCGGGCGGCCCTATCTGGAGTTCACCGGCCTGGCGTACCAGGCGCAGGTCGAACTCGAGCGGTCGTTCGCACGGGCGGCAGAGCGCGGCAGGCAGGCGGTCGAGCTGGCCGAACGGCACGGCTGGACCGACGAGCCGGCCGCCGGAAGCGCCTACATCGCACTCGCAGGCGCGTTGTTCTGCCAGGGGCGGCCCGATGAGGCGGAGCCCTGGGTCCAGCGGGCCGAGCGCACCGTCATGCCGGAAGCCGAGCCCGCGGTGGGGGCGGGGATCTGTTTCGTGCGCGGGCTGCTGGAGCTGGCGCGCGGCCGCTTCACCGACGCGCTGGCCGCCTGCCGGGCCGCCGAGCGGCTTTCGGGGCACCTCGCCGCCCCGCACGGCAGTTATTTCGTCACGTCGACGCGGGGATTGCTGCTGCACACCCTGGTGCGCCTGGGCGCCATCGACCGCGCCGAGCAGATCCTGGACGGCCTGCGTGACGAGGACCGCGACCGCGGCGAGACCCGCGTCGCCGAGGCGGTGCTGCGGCTGGCCCAGGACGACCCGCGCGCGGCGACCGCCGCGCTGGCGCCGGTTCTGGACGGCTCCGCCCCCGTGGCCTGGCCGAACTGGCGGGTTAACGTTTTCGTGCTGGAGGCGATCGTCCGGGACGCACTCAGCGACCGGGCCGCCGCCTGGCGCGCGCTTGAGCGTGCCCTCGATATCGCCGAGCCCGATCGCATGCTCTTCCCGTTCCTCATCTACCGTGCGCCGGGGCTGCTGGAGCGCCACGCCCGGGACTGCGCCAAACACGCGGCCCTGGTCTCGGAGATCCTCACCCTGCTTCCAGCACTGGAGCCAGGCCCCGCGGAACCGGCCCCCGATGGCTATCCGGGGCCCAGAGCGGTACTGGGAAGCGGGAAGCCCCCCCGTGGCAAAGAGTGGTCTGGGGGAGATCGGTCCCCCGAGCTGATAGAGCCGTTGAGTCGCAGCGAGATGCGGGTGCTGCGCTACCTGCCGACGAATCTGTCCGCCCCGGAGATCGCCCGGGAACTGTCAGTGTCGGTGACCACCGTCCGGACCCACATAAGCCACCTGTTCGTCAAACTCGGCGCCCACCGCCGCACCGAGGCCGTCGCGCGGGCCCGCGATCTGGGCCTGCTCGCGCCATCCCCCATGCGCCGCCCTAGTCAGCCCCGCGCAACCGTATTATGCCCGGGCCCTGGCTCGGTATAACCGCTCCCACCGCCCCCGTCCGCGGCATTTTCCGCGCCCGTCCGTACCCGCACGGTCCAGAATCCGGCGGCGGCAGCCGAAAATCGCATCTTAAACCGGCGGCTCAACTAACCAACTTCCGCTTCGCAGGCTAGTCGAAACCCTTCCGGGTCAGGCCGCAGGACCGGGGCGAGTGTGGCGATGCTCGTCCCCAGTGGCGCTTGTGGTGGTCCTTTCTGGCTGCATGGTCTATCGTGACGGAGAATCGATCAAAGCTGGATCGTTTGTTTGATTATTAGTCTGCGGCCTGGGATTGAGATTTCCCATCTGGGGTGGAACGCCCCCTGGACCCCCCGATTCCCGCGGCGGTACCTCGCCGTAGGACCGGCCGCTCGCCCGGCACAAGGCCCGGGACTCGCTAGCCGGTTAGACCGCCTCGCCGGGATCCGGCGGCGATGACGTTCTCGGTCAGATCATGGGCGGCTTGCTTGTTCAGTGGGCGGTGGCCGACCAGGAGGCGGTACCAGAGGAAGCCGTAGGCCAGGTCGACCAGGATGTCCAGGTCGGCGGCGGGGGACAGGCGCCCCTGGTCCACGCCGCGCTGCAGGACGGCCCGCAGCGCGGCCCGGCGCTGGGCGGTGAAGCCGGCCAGCGCCTCGGCCACGTGCTCGTCGTGCTGAGCCGCGGCGGCTAGGTCCTGCAGTCCCCGCCGGAGCCCGGGATCCTGCAGGCTGCGGAAGCTGTCGACCCAGAAGCTGGTCAGGTCGGTCTCGAACGACCCGGAGTCATGCGGCGGCACGACCGAGGCCGCCTGCAGGCCCATGGCCTCGGCCAGCATCGCGCCCTTGGACGGCCACCAGCGGTAGATCGTCTGCCGGCCCACCCCGGCCGCCTGGGCCACCGCGTCGATGGTCAGGGCGTTCAGTCCGTCCGATCGCAGCAGATCCACCGTCGCGTCCAGGATCGCCGTGCGGGCGGCCTCGTTCCGCCGCCGCCCGGTGTGCGGGCGGTTCGCGGCCTCGTTGGTCATGCCGACAGCATAACGGTTTGACGAGAACATCAGTCTCGGTAAGATGTTGTCGAGACTATGATTCTCGATAACGGAGGCGGGACATGTCCTTTCAGGGACAGCACGTGTACGTCATGGGCGGCAGCCACGGCATCGGCGAAGAGACGGCCCGTGCCTTCGCCGCGGCGGGGGCCGAAGTGGTGATCACCGGCCGGTCCAAAGTGCGGCTGGACGCAGCGGCCCGCCGGATCGGCCTACCGGTGCAGACCCGGACGCTGGACGCCACCGATCCCGAGGCGGTGGCGGCGTTCTTCAGCGACGGGGAGACCGTTGATCACCTGGTGCTGGCGCTCAGCCCCGGCGCGGTGGCCCTCGGGCCGCTGGTCAGCCTGGACGAGAAAGACCTGCGTACGGCGTTCGACGGCAAGTTCTTCGCCCACGTTCGGGTGGTCCAGGCCGCCGCGCCGCATCTGAGCCAGCACGCCTCGGTCACGTTCCTGAGCGCGGCCTCGGCCCGCTCGGCCGGTCCGGGCACGGCTGGCCTGGCCGCCGCCAACGGCGCGATCGAGGCCATGGTGCCCCCGCTGGCGGCCGAGCTGGCCCCGGTCCGGGTCAACGCCGTCTCACCTGGCGTTATCGAGACTCCCTGGTGGGAAGCCATGGCCGCCGATCAGCGCACCGCACTGTTCGAGAGCTACGCCGCCGGGACCCCGGTGGGCCGGATCGGGCGCCCCGAGGACGTCGCCGGCGCCATCCTCTATCTGGCCGGCAACGGCTTCGTCACCGGTACCGTTCTGGACGTCTCCGGCGGTCTCACCCTGGCCACCGGCTGACCCGGCCCCGAACGTCACCGGGCGGCCGTAGAGTAACTGCGTGGCAGATCCGGCAACGTACCGGCCGCCCCCGGGTTCCATCCCCGAATCACCTGGGGTGTACAGGTTCCGCGACGGGCGTGGCCGGGTGATTTACGTAGGGAAGGCCAAGTCCCTGCGGCAGCGGCTGAACTCCTATTTCGCGGATTTTGTGAGCCTGCATCCGCGCACCCAGCTGATGGTGACGTCGGCGTCCTCGGTCGACTGGACGGTGGTCGGCACCGAGGTCGAGGCGCTCCAGCTTGAGTACTCCTGGATCAAGGAGTTCGACCCCCGGTTCAACATCAAGTACCGGGACGACAAGAGCTACCCGTTCCTCGCGGTGACGATGAGCGAGCAGTACCCGCGGGTGACGGTGATGCGCGGGGCCAAGCGCAAGGGCACCCGCTACTTCGGGCCGTACTCGCACGCCTGGGCCATCCGGGACACCGTGGACACCCTGCTGCGGGTGTTCCCGGTCCGGACCTGCTCGGCCGGGGTGTTCAAGCGGTCCGGCCAGATCGGGCGGCCCTGCCTGCTCGGGTACATCGGCAAGTGCTCGGCGCCCTGCGTGGGACGGGTCAGCGAGGAAGAGCACCGCGAGCTGGCCGAGGACTTCTGTGACTTCATGGCCGGGCAGACGGCCCGGTTCGTCCGCCGCATCGAGGCCGACATGCGCCAGGCCGCGGCGGCCGAGGAGTTCGAGCGCGCGGCCCGGCTGCGCGACGATATCCGCGCGCTGGAACGGGCCCTGGAGAAGCAGGCCGTCGTGCTGGGCGACGGCACCGACTGCGACGTGATCGCGCTGGCCGAGGACCCGCTCGAGGCGGCGGTGCAGATCTTCTACGTGCGGGACGGCCGGGTCCGGGGCCAGCGGGGCTGGGTCGTGGAAAAAGTGGACGATGTGACCACGGGGGAGCTGGTCGAGAACTTCCTGGGCCAGGTGTACGGGGACGCGTCGGTGAACGTGACCGACACCGGCCCGGGCGCCCCCGGCAGCGGGGTGCCGCGCGAGGTGCTGGTGCCGGAGCTGCCGCCGGACGCGGACACCGTGACCCACTGGCTGGCCGGGCGGCGCGGCGGCCCGGTCAGCCTGCGGGTGCCGCGGCGCGGCGACAAGCGGGCCCTGCTGGAGACCGTGGCCCGCAACGCGGGCCAGTCGCTGGCGCTGCACAAGACCCGGCGGGCCAGCGACCTGACCACCCGCAGCCAGGCCCTGAACGAGATCCAGGAGGCGCTCGGCCTGGACGACGCGCCGCTGCGGATCGAGTGCTACGACGTGTCCAACCTGATGGGCACCAACGTGGTCGCATCCATGGTCGTGTTCGAGGACGGCCTGCCGCGCAAGAGCGAGTACCGCCGGTTCAGCATCAAGGGCCACGACGGCACCGACGACATCTCCTCGATCTACGAGGTGATCACCCGCCGGTTCCGGCGCTACCTGGAAGAACGTGAGGAGACCGGCGAACTCGACGTGCTCGGCGACCCGGACGCCTCCGAACCTGGCGAAGGGCCGGGCACGGGGCAGCGGACCGAACTGACCGAGGCCGAGCGGGACGCGGCCATGCGGCAGCGCAAGTTCGCCTACCCGCCCAACCTGCTGGTCGTGGACGGCGGCCCGGGCCAGGCCGACGCGGCCTGGCGGGCCCTGAACGACCTCGGCATCGACGACATCGCCGTGTGCGGGCTGGCCAAGCGGCTGGAAGAGGTGTGGGTGCCCGGCGAGGAGTTCCCGGTCATCATGCCGCGCAGCAGCGAGGGCCTGTACCTGCTGCAGCGGGTCCGGGACGAGGCGCACCGGTTCGCCATCACCTACCACCGGCAGAAGCGGTCCCAGGGCTTCACCTCCAGCGCGCTGGAGGAGATCGCCGGGCTGGGACCGGCCCGGCGGGCTGCCCTGCTCAAGCAGTTCGGCTCGGTGCGCAAGCTGACCGCGGCCAGCCCGGACGAGATCGCCGAGGTCCCCGGCATCGGGCCCCGGCTGGCTGAAACGATCGTGGCCGCCCTGCACCGGAACACCAGCACCCCCACCACCAATAACAACAGCACCAGCGATTCGGCTAAGCCGGAGGAGGCCCGGTGAGCCAGCTGCGCGAGCACAGCCAGGCCGAGGAGCAGAGCGGCCCGGACATCGTGGTCATCACCGGTATGTCCGGTGCGGGCCGCAGCACGGCGGCCAAGTCGCTGGAAGACCTGGGCTGGTTCGTGGTCGACAACCTGCCGCCCGGGCTGCTGCCCACCATGGTGGACCTGGCCGAGCGCTCCCAGGGTGCGGTGCCGAAGATCGCCGCCGTGGTGGACGTGCGCAGCCGGGCCTTCACCACCGACCTGTCGTCCGCCATCGACGGGCTCAGTGCGCGCAAGGTCGCCCCGCGCATCGTGTTCCTGGAAGCCTCCGACGAGACCCTGGTGCGCCGGTTCGACAGCGTGCGGCGGCCGCACCCGCTGCAGGACAACGGCCGGGTGGTGGACGGCATCGGCGCCGAACGCAACCTGCTGCGCGACGTCCGCGGGGCCGCGGACCTGGTGCTCGACACCTCCGCGCTCAACGTGCACGAGCTGCGGGCCCGGATGCGGGACCACTTCGGAGCCCAGTCGGCCGCGGGCCCGCGGGTCAGCATCATGTCGTTCGGCTACAAGTACGGGCTGCCGGTCGACGCCGACCTCGTGGTCGACTGCCGGTTCCTGCCCAACCCGCACTGGATCCCCGAGCTGGCCCCGATGACCGGGCAGGACGCGCCGGTCCGCGACTACGTGCTGAGCCGCCCCGGCGCGCAGGACTTCCTGCGCGCCTACCTGGAGGCGCTGCAGGTGATGCTGGCCGGGGACGAGCGGGAGGGCAAGCACTTCGTGACGCTGGCCGTGGGCTGTACCGGCGGCAAGCACCGCAGCGTGGCCATTACCGAGTTCCTGGCCGGGAAGCTGGCCGAAGCCGGGACGGACGTCCAGGTCACCCACCGCGACCTCGGTCGCGAATGACGGCGGGAAGTGAACCGGACACCAGCCGGCCCCGGGTGGTGGCGCTGGGCGGCGGGCACGGCCTGGCCGTGTCGCTGTCGGCGCTGCGCCGGATCTGCGGGGACCTGACCGCGATCGTGACCGTGGCCGACGACGGCGGCTCCAGCGGATCCTTGCGCCGCCAGTACGGGGTGCTGCCGCCCGGCGACCTGCGGATGGCCCTGGCCGCCCTGTGCGGCGACGACGACTGGGGCACCACCTGGAGCAAGGTTGTCCAGCACCGGTTCGGTGGCGACGGCGAGCTGGCCGGGCACGCGGTGGGCAACCTGCTCATCATCGCGCTGTGGGACCTGCTCGGCGACGCGGTGGCCGGCCTTGAGTGGGTGGGCCGGCTGCTGGGCACCCAGGGCCGGGTGCTGCCCATGTCCTCGGTGCCGCTGGACATCGTGGCCGAGGTGGAAGGAGCCGACCCGGACCGGCCGACGGAGATCTCGCGCGTCCGCGGGCAGCACGCCTGCGCCTCCACAGCCGGGAGGGTTCGGTCGATATCACTCATGCCGGACGACCCGCCGGCCGTTCCGGCTGCCGTGACCGCTGTCTTGGAGGCAGACTGGGTGGTGTTCGGCCCAGGCTCGTGGTTCACTAGCGTGCTACCGCACCTGCTGGTGCCCGAGCTGGCCGCAGCTTTGCGGGACACTCGGGCGCATCGTCTGGTGGCGCTCAACCTGGCACCGCAGCCGGGGGAGACGGGCGGATTCTCGCCGCACCAGCACCTGGAGGTACTGGCTGGGCACTCGCCGGGGCTGGCGTTCGACGTGGTGCTCGCGGACCGCGCGGCCGCCGCGAGCCACGGTGATGACGGTGACGACGCCGTGGCCGACCTGGAGAAGGCGGCTGGCCTGCTGGGAGCCCGGGTCGTGCTGGCCGACGTAGCCCTGGCGGACGGAACACCGAGGCATGATCCGTTGCTCCTGGCTAGGGCGTACGCGGAGATTTTCGGGGAGGGGAGTGGCGCCGATGGCGATGACCGGCGTAGTTAAAGATGAGCTCAGCCGGGTGACGGTGGTCAAACCGTGCTGCCGCAAGGCCGAGGTGTCCGCCATGTTGCGGTTCGCGGGTGGCCTGCACCTGGCGGCGGGGCACATCGTGATCGAGGCGGAGCTCGACACCGGAGCGGCGGCCCGGCGGCTCCGGGCCGGCATCGGCGAGGTCTACGGGCACTCCTCCGAGCTGCTGGTGCTGGCCCCGAGCGGGCTGCGCAAGGGCAACCGGTACGTGGTGCGGGTGCTCAAGGGCGGTGACAACCTGGCCCGTCAGACCGGCCTGCTGGACAGTCACGGGCGCCCGGTGCGGGGCCTGCCCCGGCAGATCGTGTCCGGCACCGCCTGTGACTGCGAGGCGGCCTGGCGCGGCGCGTTCCTGGCCCACGGTTCGCTGACCGAGCCGGGCCGGTCGATGGCACTCGAGGTGACCTGCCCCGGCAGCGAGGCGGCGCTGGCCCTGGTCGGGGCGGCCCGCCGGCTGAAGATCCACGCCAAGGCGCGCGAGGTGCGCGGCGTCGACCGGGTGGTGATCAGGGACGGCGACGCGATCAGCGCCATGCTGACCCGGCTGGGCGCGCACGACAGCGTCATGGCCTGGGAAGAGCGCCGGATGCGCCGGGAGGTCCGGGCCACCGCGAACCGGCTGGCCAACTTCGACGACGCCAACCTGCGCCGCAGCGCCCGGGCCGCGGTCGCGGCCGGCGCCCGGGGCGCGCGGGCGCTGGAGATCCTCGGCGACGCGGCCCCCGCGCCCCTGCCCAAGGCGGGCAAGCGGCGCATCGCCAACCGGCAGGCCAGCCTGGAAGAACTGGGCCAGCTGGCCGTCCCGCCGCTGACCAAGGACGCCATCGCCGGCCGCATCCGCCGCCTGCTGGCCATGGCCGACCGCAAGGCTCAGGAGCAGGGCCTCCCGAACACCGAAGCCAACCTGACCCCCGACATGCTGTTGTAGTCCGGGGGGACGACCCCCTGGACCCCCCGCTGCCCGCGGCGGTACTTACCGTAGGACCGGCCACTCGCCCGGGCCTTCGGCCCGGGACTCGCTGGGCCGGATCGGTCGACTCGCCGCCGCCCGTGCCAGCTTCCGTCAGTCCGTACCAGCAACTCGCCGCAAACTCACCTCATTAACGTTTTGTTTGTTTGCGGCGGGAACATAGATCGCCTATGGTCTAGACCATAGGGCGGATTAAAAGCCGCCTTTCGTGCGCCCCAGCCACAAAAGGCGCCGTGGTGCCGGATCGGACACCGCTTGCAGGGAATCCCTGGCAGGCGGTGTCCGATAGGCTCTAGGGGCGAAATAATGGGTCACTTGGTGGCCGGAGGCCGTGGGTAGCACGGCAGGGCGGCCACACAGCTATCAACGAGGAGACGACGCTGTGACCATCCGCGTGGGCATCAACGGCTTCGGCCGCATTGGCCGTAATTTCTGGCGCGCCGTGAACGCCGAGGCCATCGGCAAGGCCGGCCGCGTCCCGTCGGGCGAGATCGAGATCGTGGCGGCGAACGACCTTACCGACCCGGCCACCCTGGCCCACCTGCTGAAGTACGACAGCGTGCTGGGCAAGCTGCCGCTGGACGTGTCGGCTTCCGACGACACCATCCGCGTGGGCGGCCAGTCGATCAAGGTGCTGGCTGAGCGCGAGCCGGCCAACCTGCCGTGGAAGGACCTGGGCGTCGACATCGTCATCGAGTCGACCGGCCGGTTCACCAAGGCCGCGGACGCGCACCAGCACATCGACGGCGGCGCCAAGAAGGTCATCATCTCGGCCCCGGCCACGAACGAGGACCTGACCGTGGTCATGGGTGTAAACGACGACACCTACGACGCGGATCAGCACAACATCATCTCCAACGCTTCCTGCACCACGAACTGTGTGGCGCCGATGGCCAAGGTGCTGCTGGAGAACTTCGGCATCGTCAAGGGCCTGATGACCACGATCCACGCCTACACCGCGGACCAGAACCTGCAGGACGGCCCGCACAAGGACCCGCGCCGGGCCCGCGCCGCGGCGCTGAACATCGTGCCCACCTCCACCGGTGCGGCCAAGGCCACGGCGCTGGTGCTGCCCGAGCTCAAGGGCAAGCTGGACGGCTACTCGCTGCGGGTGCCGGTGCCGGACGGCTCCATCACCGACCTGGTCGTCGAGGTCGGGCGGGACGTGACCAAGGACGAGGTCAACGCGGCGTACAAGGCCGCTGCTGAGGGTCCGCTCAAGGGCATCCTGTACTACACCGAGGACCCGATCGTCTCGACCGACATCGTCGGCTCGCCCGCCTCCTGCACGTTCGACGCCTCGATCACGATGGCGTACGGCAACCAGGTCAAGATCTTCGGCTGGTACGACAACGAGTGGGGCTACTCCAGCCGCCTGGCCGACCTGACCGCGCTGGTCGCCTCCCGCCTGTCCTGACAGGCTGATGGGCTGACGGGCAGATCCGGCTACTAGGGCAACTGAGGACTATGAAGACCATCGACGACCTGGAGGTCGCCGGCCGCCGCGTGCTGCTGCGGGCCGACCTCAACGTGCCGCTGGACCTGTCGGATCCGGCCCACCCTCGCATCACCGACGACGGCCGCATCCGGGCCAGCCTGCCGGTGATCGAGAAGCTGTCCGCCCGGGGCGCCAAGGTGATCATCCTGGCGCACCTGGGCCGGCCCAAGGGCGGCGACTTCGCCGAGCGGGCCGAGGGCGGCCCGTCGCTGGCGCCGGTGGCGGCCCGGCTGAGCGAGCTGCTCGGTAAGCCGGTGGCCTTCGCCACCGACGTGGCCGGCGAGAGCGCGGCCGCGACCGTGGCCGGGCTGGCCGACGGTGACGTGGCCGTGCTGGAGAACGTCCGGTTCGAGCCGGCCGAGACCAGTAAGGACGACTCGGCCCGGCTGGAGCTGGCCCGGCGGCTGGCCGTCTTCGGCGACCTGTACGTGGGTGACGGTTTCGGCGCCGTGCACCGCAAGCACGCCAGCGTCTACGACCTGCCGCTGCTGCTGCCGCATGCCGCTGGTGACCTGGTGCGGGCCGAGGTGGACGTGCTCAGCAGGCTGACCAGCTCGCCCGAGACGCCGTTCGTGGTCGTGCTGGGCGGGGCCAAGCCGTCGGACAAGCTGGGCGTGATCGCCAACCTGCTGGACCGGGCAGACCGGATCCTGATCGGCGGGGGCATGTCGTACACGTTCCTGGCCGCCCAGGGCTACGAGGTCGGCAAGTCGCTGCTCGAGGCGGACAAGATCAGTGCGGTGACCGAGATCATCGCCGAGGCCGGGCGGCGCGAGGTGGACCTGGTGCTGCCGGTCGACCTGGTCGCGGCCACGAACTTCGCCCCGGACGCCGACCACGACGTGGTCTCGGTCAAGGAGTTCCCGGCCGACCGCGAGGGCGTCGACATCGGCCCGGCTACCCGAGAGCTGTTCGCGGACAAGCTGGCCGACGCCAGCACGGTGTTCTGGAACGGGCCGCTGGGGGTGTTCGAGTTCCCCGCGTTCGCGGTTGGCACCCGGGCCGTGGCCGACGCGATCACTCAGGTGGACGGGTTCACCGTGGTCGGCGGGGGCGACTCGGCCGCTGCGGTACGGTCGTTCGGTGTGCCGGACGACGCGTTCGGGCACATCTCCACCGGCGGCGGAGCCAGCCTGGAGTATCTGGAGGGCCGCACGCTGCCGGGCCTGACCGCCCTGGAGGCTGACGACCCCGCATGAGCAAGAACCAGCACACCAAGGGCCTGCCGCTGATGGCGGGCAACTGGAAGATGAACGAGAACCACCTGGAAGCGATCGCGCTGGTCCAGAAGCTTGCTTTCACCCTGTCCGACAAGGACTTCACCAAGGTTGACGTGGCCGTGCTGCCGCCGTTCACCGACCTGCGCAGCGTGCAGACGCTGGTGGAAGGGGACCGGCTGCGCCTGGCCTACGGCGCGCAGGACCTGTCCCCGGAGGACAAGGGCGCCTACACCGGTGATGTGTCCGGCCGGATGCTGGCCAAGCTGGGCTGTGACTACGTGCTGGCTGGGCACTCCGAGCGGCGCCAGTACCACAACGAGGACGACGCGCTGGTGAACGCCAAGGTCAAGGCGGCGTTCCGGAACGAGATCACCCCGATCATGTGCGTCGGCGAGACGCTGGAAGTCCGCCAGCGGGGCCAGCAGGTCGACCACTGCGTGAGCCAGGTCCGGGGCGGCCTGGAGGGTCTGTCCGCCGAGCAGGTGGCCAGCATGGTGATCGCGTACGAGCCGATCTGGGCCATCGGCACCGGCGAGGTGGCCTCGCCCCAGGACGCCCAGGAAGCCTGCGCGGCAATTCGTGAATGCGTTTCCGCGGTTCACGACCACGAAACAGCCGCAAGTCTGCGTATCCTGTATGGCGGGTCGGTTAAATCCGACAACGTGGCGCCGATCATGGCCCAGCCGGACGTCAATGGTGCCCTGGTTGGTGGGGCGAGCCTCGACGCAGGTGAGTTCGCGAAGATAGTCCGCTTCGAAACGGCCGGCGCGGCGCTGAAGTAACAGCTCGACTGGGAAGAAGGAACGATCGGCAATGATCATCGGGGTTTCGGTCATCCTGATCATTACGAGCCTGGTGATGGTCCTGCTGGTGCTGCTGCACAAGGGCAAGGGTGGTGGCTTGTCCGACATGTTCGGTGGCGGAGTGTCATCGACCTTGGGCTCTTCTTCGGTGGTTGAGCGAAACCTGGACCGGATCACCATTTTTTTCGGCATCCTATGGTTTGTGAGCATCATCGGCCTCAACCTGCTGATTGTTCACTAGCTTTTCCTTCCCGGCTCCCGCACCGGATCGTCAGACGTTCATGTGTTATTCCAAGAGGTGATCTGTGAGCAGTGGCAATGCCATCCGCGGCAGCAGGGTAGGCGCTGGCCCGATGGGCGAGGCCGAGCGGGGTGAATCCGCCCCCCGCGTGTGGATCTCGTTCTGGTGCGCCAACCGGCACGAGACGCGGCCCAGCTTCGCGTCGGACGCGGCCGTGCCGGCCAACTGGGAGTGCCCGCGGTGCGGGTACCCGGCCGGAACGGACGAGGCCAACCCGCCCTCGCCGCCGCGGGTCGAGCCGTACAAGACCCACCTCGCCTACGTGAAGGAGCGCCGCAGCGACACCGACGGCGCTGCCATCCTGGAAGAGGCGCTGAACCGCATCCGCAGGTAGGCGCGGAGGCTGAGGTTCGGGCCCGTCCCGCCTCCTGCTTCTCGCCGTAGGCCCGGTACTGGTGATCACTGGTACCGGGCCTTTTTGCGTCTTTAACAAGGTCTGGCGAATGCGCAGGTCAACCCGAGTGCGGGCCGGATTCGGGCTACACGTAGCGTTGTCAGTGTGACGGGATGACTCATTCGGGTTTGTACGGGCGACGTGGGGATGGATGAATGATTCGTAAGCTGGCGGCCGAGTTCCTCGGCACGGCGATCCTGGTGTTCTTCGCGGTGGGCGTGGCCACGCTGATGTTCGGGTTCAAGTTCGCCGGTTTCAGCGTGGCGGCCGGGGTGGTGGCGACCGCGCTGGCGTTCGGCCTTACCCTGCTGGCCCTGGTCTACCTGATCGGGGACATCTCCGGCTGTCACGTCAATCCGGCCGTCACCATCGGGGCCCTGCTCACGGGCCGCATCTCGCTGACCGACGCGGTCGGTTACTGGGTGGCGCAGTTCGCGGGCGGGATCGTCGGCGCGCTGGCCCTGTGGGGCGCGTTCAGCACGTCGCCCGTGTACCACCGCAAGATCACCGGCCTGGGCACCGACGGCTGGGGTGCCAGCTCGCTCATCCACATCGGCGCCGGCGGGGCCTTGATCTTCGAGATCGTCCTGACCGCCATCTTCGTCTTCGTGGTCCTGCGGGTCACCTCGTCCACGGGCAACCCGGCCACCGCGGCCGTCGCCATCGGGCTGAGCCTGACCGTGGTGCACCTGGTCGGCATCCCGATCACCGGCACGTCGGTCAACCCGGCCCGCAGCCTCGGGCCGGCCCTGATCGTCGGAGGCACGGCGCTGAGCCAGGTGTGGCTGTTCATCGTGGCCCCCCTGGTGGGCGGCGTCATCGCGGCCGGACTGCACCGGCTCTTCTACCGGGAACAGGACGCCGGGCTCGCCCCCGAGTCGCAAGAAGGCGGCGAGCCGGACGAGGTCGTGATTCCTCATCACCCCACCGGCGGGGCGACCTCGACATCAGTGACGGAATGACTCGCGGTACTTGTCGTCGGCCAGTGGCACCTGCGGCCGGGGATGGGCTTCGAGCAGCTGGACTTGCTTTTGGAGGTCGGTCAGCAGCGCCGAGGCCATGTCCTGGCTGAAGCCGTTCTTGACCACGATCCGGATCACCGCGGTCTCCTGCAGGTTGGCCGGGAACGTGTACGCCGGGACCAGCCAGCCCCGGGCGCGCAGCCGTTCGGAGATGTCGAACACCGAGTAGCTGGTCACGTCGTCGCGCAGCTTGAACGCGAACACCGGGAGCTCCTTGCCTTCGGTCAGCAGCTCGAACGGGCCGATCTTGGCGATCTCGGAGGACAGGTAGACGGCCACGTCCTGGCAGGTCTGCTGCACCTCGCGGTAACCGTTGAAGCCCAGCCGCAGGAAGTTGTAGTACTGGGCGATCACGTTCGAGCCGGGCCGGGAGAAGTTCAGCGCGAACGTCGGCATCTGGCCGCCCAGATAGTTGACCTTGAAGATCAGCTCCTCCGGCAGCGCGGCCTGATCCCGCCACACCACCCAGCCCACCCCCGGGTACACCAGCCCGTACTTGTGCCCGGAGGCGTTGATCGAGGCCACCCGGTCCAGCTTGAAGTCCCAGTCCAGGAGCGGCTGGATGAACGGCGCCACGAAACCGCCCGACGCCCCGTCCACGTGGATGGGGACATCGAATCCCTTGGCCTGCTGGAGCTGGTCCAGGGCCTCGCTGATCTCCTTCACCGGCTCGTAGCTGCCATCCATGGTCGAGCCGAGGATGGCGACCACGCCGATCGTGTTGTCGTCGCAGGCCGCGGCCGCCTTGTCGGCGGTCAGGTGCAGCTGGCCCTTCTCCATCGGAACCTGGCGCGGCTCCACCTCCCAGTAGCGGCAGAACTTGTCCCAGCAGACCTGGACGTTGGACCCCATGACCAGGTTGGGCTTGGTCGCGTCCTGGCCGGCCGCTCGGCGGCCCTTACGCCAGCGCCACAGCAGGGCCATGCCGCCGAGCATGCAGGCCTCGCTGGACCCGGTGGTCGAGCAGCCGGCCGCGTCGCCTCCGGCGGGGGAGTGCCACAGGTGAGCCAGGATGTTGACGCAGCGCCGCTCGATCTCCGCGGTCTGCGGATACTCGTCCTTGTCGATCATGTTCTTGTCGAACGACTCGGACATCAGCTCGGTGGCTTCGTCTTCCATGTAGGTGGTCACGAACGTGGCCAGGTTGAGCCGGGCGTTGCCGTCCAGGATCAGCTCGTCCCGCACCACCTGCACGGCGGTACGCGGCAGCATGCCCATCTCCGGCATCCGGTAGGTCGGGACCTGCAGGCCCCGTTCCTGGACGTAGGTCGGGTTGATGGCGAGCTCGCCGTCCTGATCGGCCACATCGACTTGCTTGTGCAGCGCCACCGTGGGCTCCTCTGGTTTCCGGCTGGGTTCCGGGGTCAGGCTATCGCCGGGGGCCTAGGTAGATCACGAGAGTCCGGCCACTGACGTCGGTGGCGAGCGCGCCCAGCAGGAGCGGGACTGCGATGCCGGTGATGACCAAGGGCGGCGCGGATGGGGATACGGCCGGCGCGCAGGTGCGGCAGGCCCGCGTAGCCGAAGGCGACGGACAAGCCAAACATGCCCCGTAGATGCGTCCGTCCGGAGCCGAGCACATGGGCCAGGGCCGCCACGCCGGCCACCGCCACCAGGTCGAAGAACAGCTCGGCCCAGCTCGCGTGCCGCTCGACCCCCGTATCTTCGGGCTCGATGGGGGCGTCCACCATCTGGTTGATCCTAGCCTCCATCCGGGGCGCGGCCAGGTATGGCCAGGCGGGCGATGCCCGGGACCGGGGGCGGCCGCGACCGTAGTGGTATGCCAGTTATCGAAGTCAGCGGATTGCACAAGGAATACGGCCCGAAGGTCGCGGTCGACGGCGTGTCGTTCACGGTCGAGGCGGGGGAGATCTTCGGCATCCTCGGCCCGAACGGCGCCGGGAAGACGACCACGGTGGAATGCGTCACCGGGTTGCGGAAGCCGGACGGCGGCCGGATCAGCGTGCTGGGCCTGGACCCGCAGCGGGATCACGACGAGCTGCGTCAGCAGGTCGGGGTCCAGCTGCAGGATGGCCAGCTGCCCGATAAGCTCCGGGTCCGCGAGGCGCTCGAGCTGTACGCATCGTTCTACTCCCAGCCCGCGGACGCGGACGAGCTGATCAAACGGCTCGGCCTCGGTGACCGCCGCGACACCGCGTTCGAGAAGCTGTCCGGGGGCCAGAAGCAGCGACTGTCGGTGGCGCTGGCCCTGATCGGCACGCCCAAGGTGGCCGTGCTGGACGAGCTGACCACCGGGCTGGATCCGGCGGCCCGGCGCGAGGTCTGGGGCCTGATCTCCGAGATCCGCGACACCGGGGTGACGATCGTGCTGGTCACGCACTTCATGGAAGAAGCCGAACGGCTCTGTGACCGGCTCGCGGTCATCGACCGCGGCCGGGTGATCGCCACCGACACACCGTCCGGCCTGGCCGGCCGGGCCGGCGGCGAGCAGTACATCCGGTTCACCGCCTCGGGCCCGCTGGATGAGGATGAGCTGGCCGTGCTGCCTGAGGTGCACTCGGTGCGCCGGGAGGGCGACCAGTTCGCCGTGACCGGGGACGAGGAAGCGCTGCAGGCGGTCATGGGGGTGCTGATCCGGCACGGGATCATCGCCCGGCACCTGCGGCTCGAGCAGGCCAGCTTGGATGACGCATTCGTGGCACTCACCGGAAAGGGCCAGTGAAGATGGCAACGACGACGCCAACGATCACTGTGACACCAGGACGCGGACGCGCCTGGCGCCTGCTCACCCTGACCGAGCTGAAACTGCTGTGGCGCACCCCCGCCGCCTTGCTCTGGGGCATCGGGTTCCCGGTGGTCGGCCTGATCGTGCTGGGCGCGATCCCCGGGACCGGCAAACCGGTCAAGGCGCTGGGCGGGATCAGCGTGCTGGAGACCTACCTGCCGATCATTATCACCTTCATGATCATCATGACCTCGGTGAACTTCCTGCCGTCCACGCTGACCAGCTACCGGGAGCGCGGGGTGCTGCGCCGGATGTTCACCACCCCGGTCACGCCGCAGGCCCTGCTGGCGGCCGAGGTGGCCATCACCCTCGGCGCCCAGATCGCCAGCGGAATTCTGATCGTCATCCTGGCCGTGGGCGCGTTCACCGCCTCGATCGGGGCACCGCTGGCCTCCATCGTGTCGTTCCTGCTGCTGGCGGCGGCGGCCAGCACGCTGGGGCTGCTGGTGGCCTCGGTCAGCTTCACGGCCAAGGCGGCCAACGCCCTCGGCGCGGTGCTGTTCTTCGTGCTGATGTTCTTCTCCGGGCTGTGGTTGCCGCGGGCGGAGATGCCGGACTGGCTGCGCGGCATCAGCGACGCCACCCTGACCGGCTCCGGGGTCCAGGCGGTGCAGGACGCCATGGCCGGCCACTGGGCCTCCGGGCTGTTCTTCGGGGTGCTGATCGCCTGGATCGTGGTCTGCGGCGCGCTGGCTATCCGGTTCTTCCGCTGGGAATGACAGGATTGGGCGCAGAAGCACCGGAGAAAGCCAGTGAGGGAACACTGACATGTCGACGCAGCTGCCGCCGCGGGTGATCGCCGGGGCCGGGGCCCGGCGGCCCGACGCCGACCTCGATGAGCCGGAGCGACGGCTGGAGAAGTTCCTGCGGCTGGCTCCGTTCGCCCTGCTGGTCATCTCCACGATCCCGAACCTGCTGACCCAGAACCCCACACCGGGCGACGTGGGCCGGACCCTCGGCGTGGCCGCGATCACGGCCGCCTGGGTGCTGTGGTGGGTGACGCTGCATCCGGGTTGGCAGCGCAGGCCGGTGCTGATGTCCGTTTACTTCGCGGGCTTCGTGGTGTGCTGTGGCCTGCTGGTGGCGCGGAGCCCGTGGTTCGGCTTCTTCTGCTGGATCGGGTACATGCACGCCTTCCGGTACCTGCAAGGACCGCTGCGCTACGTTGGCCTGATCTTGATCGCGGCCCTGTCCGCGCTGGCGCAGCTGGGCGGTTTCCGGACTCCCACCGCGGCCGGCGTGGTGATCTGGCTGGTGGTCACGCTGCTGAACGCGACGCTGGTCACCACGTTCATCTACCTGGGCCAGAAGGCCGAAGACCAGAACGAGGCCCGTAAGAAGATGCTCACCGAGGTGGCCGAGGCCAACCGCAAACTCGAAGAGATGATGGCCGAGAACACCGGCCTGCACGCTCAGCTGCTGACCCAGGCCCGGGAGGCCGGGGTGCTGGAGGAGCGGCAGCGGATGGCCCGGGAGATTCACGACACCCTGGCCCAGGGCCTCACCGGCATCATCACCCAGCTCGAGGCGGTCCAGCAGGCCGGTCCCGGCCCGGGCTGGGACCGCCGGATCAGCACCGCGGCCCGGCTGGCCCGGGACAGCCTGACCGAGGCGCGCCGGTCGGTCCGCGCGGTCCGGCCGGAGGCGCTGGAGAACACCCGGCTGCCGGAGGCGGTGGCCGACGTGGCCGGGCAGTGGTCGGCCGACAGCGGCGTCACCACCAACGTCACCACCACCGGCACCGTGCTCGGCCTGCATCCCGAGGTCGAGATCACCCTGCTGCGGGTGGCCCAGGAAGCCCTGGCCAACGTGGCCAAGCACGCCAGCGCGTCCCGGGTCGGGATCACCCTGTCCTACATGGATGACGTAGTGTCGCTGGACATCCGCGACGACGGGACGGGCTTCGAGCCGACTCAGCGCGGTGCCCCCGGCAGCGGGGGCGGGTTCGGGCTGATCGGGATGGAGCAGCGGGTCCGCCGCCTGGCCGGCACTCTGGCCATCGAGTCCGAGCCGGGCCACGGCACCGCGATCTCAGCCATCATCCCGGCCATCCCGCGGGCCGGCGTCACGGCGACGGAGCCAGCAACTGACGGAGCCAGCAACTGATGAGTGATTCGATCCGGGTGCTGATCGTCGATGATCATCCCGTGGTCCGGGACGGCCTGCGCGGCATCTTCGAGAGCACCACGGAGTTCGAGGTGGTCGGCGAGGCCGTCAACGGCGCCGAGGCCGTGACCCGGGCCCGTGCGCTCCGGCCGGACGTGGTCCTGATGGACCTGCGCATGCCCGACGTGGACGGCGTCACCGCGATCAAGCGGCTGGCCGAGCTGGGCCTGGACACCCGGGTCCTGGTCCTCACCACCTACGACACCGACAGCGACGTGGTGCCCGCGATCGAGGCCGGCGCCACCGGCTATCTGCTCAAGGACGCGCCCCGCAGCGAGCTGCTGCGGGCCGTGCGGGCCGCGGCCCGCGGCGCAGCCGGGCGGTCCCCGGCGGTGGGCCCCCGGCGGCTCGGCCCGGTACGGGCGCCCGTCCGCGAACCGCTGAGCAACCGTGAGCTGGACGTGCTGGCCCTGGTGGCCCGGGGTACGTCCAACCGCGACACCGCCACCCGCCTGTTCATCAGCGAAGCCACGGTCAAAACCCACCTGCTGCACATCTACGCCAAGCTCGGCGTCAACGACCGCGCCGCCGCCGTGGCCACCGGCTTCGAACGTGGCCTGCTGCCCCGCGCCGTCGACTAGCGGGCCCGATACCGGCAGAGCAGGAAGCCCTGGTCCTCGAGCACGTGACCAAGGGTGAGCGGCAGCCCGCCGGGCAGCGCGGGGCCGGCCAGGATGCGCCCGGCGTCGCCCGCGCCCAGCACCGGGCTGACCGTCAGGCACAGCTCGTCCAGACGCCCGGCCGCGGCGAACTGGGCCAGCAGGTGCGGGCCGCCTTCGCACAGCACCCGCCGCAGCCCCCGCTCGGCCAGCTGATCCAGCGCGGCCGGAAGATCCACCTGGTCGGTCCCGGCGACCAGGACGTCGGCCACCTCCGCCGCGGCCTTGCGCCGGTCCGCCGGGCACTTTTCGCTGGTGATGACGATGGTCCGGGCGTCGGCCGGCGCCTCGGTGAACAAGCTGGTGGACAGGTCCAGGTCCAGCGTCCCGGTGATGACCGCGATGGGCGGCGTCGCGCTGCGGCCATCCCGCAGCCCCGGCATCATGGCCGACGGCTGCGCGGGCCGGTAGTGCTCGTCCCGGACCGTGCCCGATCCGGCCAACACCACGTCGGCCAGGCTGCGCAGCACCCGGAAGATCGCGCGGTCCGCGTCCCCGGACAGCCCGCCCGACCGCCCGTCCACGGCGGCGGCTCCGTCGACGCTCGCCACCATGTTGGCCCGCAACCAGGGCCGGTCGCCGTCCGGGTAGGCGTACAGCCGGGCCACGTCGGGATCAGCGACCGGCTCAGGGAACAGTTCCCGCATGATCAGCTCCGTCCGATGAGCGTGCGCTCCGCCCGGGAGCACAGCACGACCACGGACCGGCCGGTCACCTTGAGCTGGGCCCGCGCGGCCAGCGAGGACACCTCGGCTTCGAGGATGGGAATCCGCGGCCCGCAGGTGTCGATGTACACCTGCCAGTCGGCCCCGTACCGGCCCTCGGGCAGTGTGAACGTGACCGTGTCCGCGCCCGCGTTGAACAGCAGCAGGAACCGGTCGTCGGTGCTGCGCTCACCCCGGGGGTCGGGCTCGCTGATCGCGTCGCCGTTGAGGAACACGGCCAGCGCCTTGGCCCCGTCCTCGCGCCAGTAGCTGACGGTGACCTCGCGGCCCTGCGGGGTCAGCCACACGATGTCACCGGGACTGTCGGCGGTCTCGGTGGCCAGCCGGCCGCGGAAGAACCGGCGGCGGCGGAACACCGGGTGCTCACGGCGCAGCGTGGACAGGGTACGGGTGAAGTTGATCAGGTCCTGGGCCCCGTCGACCAGCGACCAGTCGACCCAGGACACGTCGTTGTCCTGGCAGTAGGCGTTGTTGTTGCCCCCTTGAGTACGGCCCAGTTCGTCCCCGGCCAGCAGCATCGGCACGCCCTGGGAGAAGAACAGCGTGGTCAGGAAGTTCCGCTTCTGCCGGTCCCGCAGCTCGTCGACCTCCGCGTCGGCCGTCGGCCCCTCGGTCCCGCAGTTCCAGGACCGGTTGTCGTCGGTTCCGTCCCGGTTACCCTCGCCGTTGGCGTCGTTGTGCTTGTGGTGGTAGCTGACCAGATCTTCCAGCGGGAAACCGTCGTGGCAGGTGACGAAGTTGATCGAGGCCACCGGGCGGCGGCCACTGGTCTCGTACAGGTCGCTGGACCCGCTCAGGCGGGACGCGAACTCGGGCAGCGTGCCGGGCTGGCCGCGCCACATGTCGCGCACCACGTCCCGGTACTGGCCGTTCCACTCGGTCCACAGCGGCGGGAAGTTCCCCACCTGGTAGCCGCCCTCGCCGACGTCCCATGGCTCGGCGATCAGCTTGACCTGTGACACCACCGGGTCCTGCTGCACCAGGTCGAAGAACGTGGACAGCCGGTCCACGTCGTGCAGCTCGCGGGCCAGGGCCGAGGCCAGATCGAACCGGAACCCGTCCACGTGCATCTCGGTGACCCAGTAGCGCAGCGAGTCCATGATCAGCTGGAGCGAGTGCGGGTGCCGCACGTTCAGGCTGTTGCCGCAGCCGGTGTAGTCCACGTACCGGGACTTGTCGTGATCGGCGAGCCGGTAGTAGGAGGCGTTGTCGATGCCGCGGAAGGCCAGCGTCGGGCCCAGGTGGTTGCCCTCGGCGGTGTGGTTGTAGACGACGTCCAGGATGACCTCGATGCCTGCGTCGTGCAGGATCTTGACCATCGTCTTGAACTCGCCGACCTGCTCTCCGAGCTGGCCGGCCGCGGAGTAGCGGTTGTGCGGGGCCAGGAACCCGATCGTGTTGTAGCCCCAGTAGTTGGTCAGCCCGCGGCCGACCAGCCCCTGCTCGGGCACGAACTGGTGCACCGGCATCAGCTCGACCGCGGTCACGCCCAGCCGCTTCAGGTGCTCGATGATGGCCGGGTGCGCCAGCCCGGCGTAGGTGCCGCGCTGGGCCGGGGGGATGTCCGGGTGCCGCCGGGTCAGGCCGCGGACGTGCGCCTCGTAGATCACGGTCTCGTGGTACGGGGTACGCGGTGGCCGGTCGTTGGCCCAGTCGAAGAACGGGTTGATGACCACGTTCTTCGGCATGCTGGCTGCGCTGTCGGTGGTGTTGCGGATGCGCGGATCGGCGAACTGATAGGAGAACAGCGACTCGTCCCAGGTGAGCTGGCCCTGCATGGCCTTGGCGTACGGGTCGAGCAGCAGCTTGGAGCTGTCGCAACGCAGCCCGCGGGCCGGGTCGTACGGGCCGTGGACACGGTAGCCGTAGCGCTGCCCGGGGCCTACCCCGGGCAGGTAGGCGTGCCAGACGAACCCGTCCACCTCGGTCAGCTGCACCCGGGTCTCGGTGTGCGGGATGTCGGCCGCGGTGCCGTCCCCGGCGAACAGGCACAGCTCGACCCCGGTCGCGACCTCGGAGAACAACGCGAAGTTGGTGCCCCATCCGTCCCAGGTAGCACCGAGCGGGTACGGCGTCCCGGGCCAGCTAAGCATCCGCCTCCTTCACGTCGCGCAGCCGGACCGGGCCGCAGGCGTCAGGCGTAAGAGTACCCAGGCTCGGTGAGCCGCAAGCGGACGCGACGTCAGCCCGCGGCCGCGGCCGGGGCGTCGGCCAGCGTCTCGGCGTAGCGGCTGAGCACCACGTCAGCGATCTCCGGGCGGGCGCCGAGCACGGGGGAGACGCCGTCCGCGCCCGCGGCCAGGCAGTCCCGGCGGATCTGGTCGGCGAATACGCCGGGGGACAGCAGGTAACTGGCCACCAGCACGTGCCGGGCACCGCCGCGGCGGGCCGCGGCCACCGCGTCCGCTGGGGTGGGGGTGGCGGCCGAAGCGTAGGCGGGCAGCACGGCCTGCCAGCCGCGCTGAGCCTGCCAGCCGGAGGCCAGCTCGGCGATCACGTTGTTGGCGGCCGGGTCACTGGACCCCGCAGCGGCCAGCACCACCGCCGTCTCCTGCGGGGCGAACGGCCCGCCACCGGGGAACCGGCCACCGCCGGGGATCTCGGCCAGCCGCCCTTCCAGCGCACGCAGCAGCAGCGGATGCGGGCCCAGCGGCTGACCGTAGCTGACGGCCAGCCGGGGCTGGACCGTATGCACCTCGCGCAGCACCCCGGGAATGTCGGCCTTGCTGTGGTAAGCCGCGGTCAGTAGCAGCGGCAGCACCACCGCGTCCCGGTCCAGGGCGGCCAGCGCCTGCCCCAGCGCCGGAGCCGCATGCCCCAGGTAGGCGGCCCGCACGTC
>CAXUJF010000028.1:20910-22559 GCA_964250865.1 uncultured Streptosporangiaceae bacterium | reverse complement strand
CTGCTCACCGGGGCGGGCGCGGTCGTGCTGGCCGCCCTCGGGGCGACCGCGTACACCTTCCTGAGCGGGAAGTCCGGCCACTCCGGGACGGTCGGTGCGGGCGTGACCGCGCCCAAGCTGCCCACCCCGACCACGTCACCCACCTCAGCCGCGGCCAAGTACGGCAAGTGGGGCTACATCACCGGCCGGGCCACCGACACCACCGCGCTGACCGTGGACGAGCTGTACCCGGCCCAGTTCGAGATCAACAGCCAGTCGTTCGTGCGGACCACCGACCGGGCCGACACCGACTGCAATTCGGCGCTGTTCGGCTCGCAGTTGCAGCACGCGGCCAAGGCGTACGGCTGCAACCAGGTGGTCCGGGCCAGCTACGTGTCCAGCAACCAGACCATGATGGGCACGATCGGCGTGGTCAACCTGGACAACTCCAACGACGCGGCCAAGGCCGGTGACGCCTCCGGGTCCACCGACTTCGTGACCCCGCTGAACGGCAAGTCCGGCCCGACCAAGAACCTGAGCCAGGGCACCGGCGTGGTGCAGGCCGAGTTCAAGGGTCACTATCTGATCCTGATCTGGGCCGAGTTCACCAACCTCAAGGCACCGACCACGACCGCGCAGCGGACCCAGCTGGAGACGTTCTCGTCCAGCCTGATCTCGGGCAGCGCGAACATCGCGCTCAGCAACCGGATGGTCAACGGCACCCCCCCGCCCACCGGGGCGGGGAGGGGGCCGGCGGGCTGAGCGCCGGCACCCCTCACCCGGGCCGCTACCGCCTGGCCCGGCGGGGCGCGGCGGCCCGGGCGGCCAGTTCCGTGGCGGGTGGATAGCACACCTCGGCCAGGCACAGCCCGTGCGGCGGAGCCACGTGCACCGCGCCGTCGCGGACCGCGGCGGCCAGCACCTGCCCGGGCCAGCCCGGTTCCCGGCGCTCCTCCCCGACCGCGAGCAGCGCCCCCACCATGGCCCGCACCATGTTGTGGCAGAACGCGTCGGCCACCACCGTGGCCTCGGCCACGCCATCCCCCCGGCGGGCCCAGTCCAGCCGCAGCAGCCGCCGGACGGTGGTCGCGCCTTCCCGGCGGCGGCAGAACGCCGCGAAGTCGTGCTCGCCCAGCAGCGAGCTCGCGGCCGCGTTCATCCGGTCCACATCGAGCGGACGGGGATACCAGAGCGTGTCGTGGCGGCGCAGCGGGTCGGCCGCGGCCGGGGAGTCACCGACGCGGTAGCGATACCGGCGCCAGAGCGCGGAGAACCGGGCGTTGAACCCGGGCGGGGCCGGAGCCAGGCCGCGGACCCGCACGTCCGGTGGCAGGACGCCGCCCAGCGAACGCAGGGCGCGGCCAGCGTCGGCCGGCCAGGCGGTGGCGGGCACGTCCAGGTGAGCCACCTGGCCGGCGGCGTGAACCCCGGCGTCGGTCCGCCCGGCCACGGTCAGCCGGGCTGGCTCCGGCAACCGCAGGACCCGGCCGAGCGCGTCCTCGAGCACGGCCTGAACCGTGCGGCGGCCGGGCTGCGCGGCCCAGCCGGAGAAGTCCGAGCCGTCGTAGGCCAGATCCAACCGCAGCCGGATGACGTCATCGCCGGTTGCCGTGGTCACGTCGCTGGTCCCCAAGGAAAGAGCAGCGGGGGGGGGGGGGGGGGGGGGGGGG